>DATKRG010000195.1:0-3160 GCA_035532275.1 Streptosporangiaceae bacterium
CTGGAGAAGGGCGTCACGCCGATGCGCAGCTTCGTGAGCGAGCCGATGCGCCACGGTCGGCTGTTCCTGGCCGGAGACAGCGCGCACATCGTGCCGCCGACCGGGGCCAAGGGGCTGAACCTGGCGCTGGCGGACGTGGCGGTGCTGGCCGACGCGCTCGGCAGGCTGCTGCTCGACGGGAGCACCGACCTGGCCGACGCCTACTCCGCCACCTGCCTGGAGCGGGTCTGGCGGTCCACGCACTTCTCCTGGTGGATGACGACGATGCTGCACGCGTCGCCGGGCGCCGACGCGATGGAGACCCAGCTCCAGCTGGCCCAGCTGCGCTACGTCACCGGCTCGCGCGCCGCCGCGACCTCGCTGGCGGAAAACTACACCGGCTACCCGCCGCTGCTGCCCGGGGCCGGCCTAGGCTAGCCGCCGACCGCCCGGCGCCCCGGCCGGACTGCGAGGATGCGGGGCGTGGAAGACGACACGCGCGTTGTCCTGGTGACGGGCAGCACGTCGGGCATCGGCGCGGGCATAGCGCGGCGGCTCGCCGGTGATGGCATGCGGGTCCTGCTGCACTCGCGCGTCAGCCGCGCCGCCGGCCAGCGGCTCGCCGCCGAGCTGCACGGGACCTACCTGCAGGCCGACCTGGCCGATGAGCGGCAGGCTCGCGACCTGATGGACCGCGCCGTGGCAGTGCACGGGCGGCTGGACGCGCTGGTCAACAACGCGGGGCTTAGCTGGCCGATCCCGCATGCCGACCTGAACGCGGCCTCGACCGACGACTGGCGGCGGCTGCTGGAGGTCAACCTCATCGCGCCCTGGGTCCTGACGGCGGCGGCGCTGCCCGCCCTGCGGCGGTCGGATAGTCCGGGCGGCGGCAGCGTCGTCAACATCACCAGTCACGCGGGGGTGCGCCCGAAGGGGTCCTCGATCCCGTACGCGGCCAGCAAGGCTGCCCTCAACCACACCACCCGGCTGCTGGCCGTGGCGCTGGGTCCCGACGTCCGCGTCAACGCGGTCGCGCCCGGCCTGGTCGACACCCCGATGACCGCGAACTGGACGGCGGCGCAGGAACTCTGGCGCGACCGCTCACCCATGCGCCGCGCCGCTACGCCCGCCGACGTGGCCGACCTGGTCGCCGTGCTGATCACCAGCACCTATCTAACGGGCGAGGTGGTCCTCCTCGACGGCGGGCTGAACCTGCTCTAGCTCCGCGCCCCTGCGGCGCATTCAGCATCATGAACGGGTGGCTGCTGACGCTGTTTCCGCAGCAACCGCCAGTTCATGACGTGTAAGTATTCGGTGTACCCGTGGGATGGCATGGTTAGGGCCCGGCCGTGTTGATGGCCGGGTGCGCGGTTTGGCTCGGGATTGTTCGGGGTTCCGGTGCGCGGGTCAGCCGGATTAGGTGTTTTCCGGCGGGTCGTGGTCGCGGCTGCCGACGGGGCCGGGGATCCAGGGCAGGAACTGGTCCAGTGCGGGGCCTTCGGGGGCCTTGCCGCCTGCGCTGGCGCAGGCGTTCAGGTAGCTGGTCAGGTATTCCAGTGGTTCGTGGTGGTGGCGTTCGGCGGTTGCGGTGATGGTCCAGACCCGGGCGGCCAGATGCGCGGACCACTCGGCGTGGCTGCCGTAGTAGTTCTTGCGCCCGACGACCGGGGTGCGCAGGGCGCGCTCGGACTGGTTATTGTCCAGGTCCAGGTCGGGGAAGTCGCGGTGGCGGGCCAGGCCTTCCCATTCGCGGTCCAGGGTGGCCAGGACCTTCTTCGCCGCCGGGTGCAGGCCCCGGCCGGTCCCCTGGAAGCGGCGGGCCTCATCGATCACGGCCAGCGCCTCCTCGAACCCGGCCCGCGCCGCGGCGTACTCCCCGGTGGCGGGCCCGGCGGCGGCCATCGCCTTGTGGGCCAGGTACAGGTCAGCGATCCGCGCGACCCACTGGTCACGCCAGAACCGCAGCTGCTCATGGGCATCGCCGGCGCGGATGAAGTACCTGCGGATATGGGCCCAGCACCAGAGCGGGTCAACGCCGTCCATCCGGGCCAGGGACTGATAGGCGGTGTAGAAATCCGTTGAGAGCAGCAGGCGCCGGCCTTCGGCGAGGGCGCCGTCGGCGCGGTCGATTCCGAAGTGGCGTTCCAGGACGGCGGTGGAGCGGGTGGGGTCCATCCGGAACACGACCGTGTCGCCGGCGATGAACACCCACAGCCACCAGCGGTGGCCATCCTTGCCCTCGGCCCGCTCGAACACCCGCCAGCTGGTCTCATCCGCGTGCACATGCACCGCGCGGGCGTTGCGCGCGCTGATCGCGTCATCCAGCGGGGCCAGCAGGCCCGCGACCGCTTTCATGGCGCCGCTTACGGTGCCCTCGGCCACGTCCAGGCCGTCGGCGGCCAGTGCCCGCACGATCCGGTGCACCGGCAGGCCCAGCACGTACTTCTGGTACAGCAGCCGGGCCAGGAACGCGGCCGTGAAACGGCCTTTCGGCACCGGGTTCGGCGCTGGCGGCGCGGTCACCGTCCGCGGCCCCGGGCACTGGCAGCGCCGCCGGTACCGCAGCCTGCGGTGCACGATCCGGGTGATCGTCACCCGCCAGTCGATCTGCTCGCTGCTCTCTGACCCCAGGAACTCGAACGCCTGCCCGCACCCCGCGCAGATCCGCTGCCCGCCGGGCACGTCGTGGATCTCCTCGCGGGTATCCAGCCCAGAGTAGTCCCGCCGGCCATGGCCCTTGCTTCCCGGCCGCTGGCCCCGCCTGCCCGCCTGCCCGCCGCCGGGGCGGCCCGGATCTCCCTGGCCGTCATCACCAGCCCGGTCCCCGGGCTTCCCTGGGCCAGTCTTCTCCGAGGACTGGCCGAACAGCATCCGCGACAGCACCGCGACCTGCTCAGACAGCTCCAGGATCCGCGCCTCCGCGCCCGCCAGGCGCTCTTCCGCCACAGCCAGGCGGCTCTCGGCCCGAATGGCCCGCTCACGCCAGTACGCCACCTCAGTGGCGTCATCGATCACAGAACCGGCGGACACACCGGCAAGAACACACCAGCAACGGCTCTAACGCCACACACCACGCCGATAACGTCGCGCAACCACCAACCCCTGCCAGCCCCCGCACACCGCAACCGCCCCGCGATCAGACAGCTCAAGACCAGCCCCACGAGGTCACCGAATACTTACG
>DATKRG010000196.1:0-93228 GCA_035532275.1 Streptosporangiaceae bacterium
TCCAGCCAGCCGAACGACTCCTCGGGGTTGCCCGTCGACGGCCGGTACTCCAGCCCCACGAAACCCTCGTAGCCCTTGCGGTCGAGGTGATCGAACACGAAGCCGTAGTTGATCTCGCCGGTCCCCGGCTCTCCCCGGCCCGGCACGTCCGCGACCTGGATATGGCTGATGAGCTGCCAGTATGCGTCCAGGGTCGTGACCAGGTCACCCTCCATGCGCTGCATGTGGTACACGTCATACTGCAGCCGGACGTTGTCCCGCCCGGTCCCGGTGGCGAACTGAGCCGCGACGGCGGTGGTGGTCAGCAGGCAGGGGCCGTTCTCCATCGAGTTCACCGCCTCGATCATGACCTGGCAGCCGGCTGCCGCCGCCTGGTCGGCCGCCCAGGCCACGTTGTCACGCGCGCACGCGAGCTGCTCGCCGGGCGGGTAGCGCTCCTGGCGCAGCCCGACCAGCAGGTTGAGCCGTGTGCAGCCGCAGGCCTGCGCGGTGGCCAGCGCAGCCGGGACGTTGGCCCGCAGCTGCTCGCGGCGGGCCGGGTCGGCCGCCAGGCCCCGGTCGCCTGCCGCCATGTCGCCCGCGTCGAAGTTCAGCAGCGCGAGCCGCAGCCCCCAGCGATCGGCCAGGCCGGGCAGCAGCTGCGCGGCGGCGTCACCGGGCCACCACAGCTCGACCGCGTCGAACCCGGCCCGGGCGGCGCGCTCGAACCGCTCGGGCAGTGGCAGGTCCGCCCATAGCAGGCAGAGATTGGGTGCGAATCGCAGCGTCATGCCGTCAGCCTGCACTGCCCTGCTCGGCGGCGTACAGGGCGGGCAGGAAGCCGGTGAGGTAGGCGAACTCCTCGTGCACGTGCCGCAGCCGCCGGCTCGTGGCCGCGTCCATGTTGGTGTCCGTAGAGCGCCCGGAAGACCTGGCCAACCCGGGCGATGACCTGTCAGCTGGCCTGACCCGCGCGGTGCCCGTCCGTCAGCACCTCGCGGACGATCTCCAGCGGATGCCGGGCAGGCCGCCCGGTCCCGTGCGCTATCTGCTGCCGGCAGGACACACCGGTTGCCGCGATGATCGTGTCCTGCTCTTCGGCCCGGATGGCCGGAAAGAGCCGGAGCTCGCCGATGCTCATGGACAGGTCGTAGTGCTCCACTTCGAAACCGAACGACCCGGCCATGCCGCAGCACCCGGCGTCAAGCTCGGCGACCTCGGCGCCTGGGATGGCACGCAGCAGAGCCACCGTCGCGGCGGTACCCGCGAGCGCCTTCTGGTGGCAGTGACCGTGGAACAGGACACGGCGGCCGCTCACGGTGTTCTCCTGCGGCAGGATGAGCCTGCCCTCGGCGATCGCCGCCAGGAGCAGTTCCTCCGGCAATCGCGTGGCGGCGGCCACGGCGCGCGCTCCCGGGTCGCCGGGCAGCAGGGCCAGGTACTCATCGCGCAGGGTCAGCAGGCATGACGGCTCCACCCCGACGATCGGCACGCCGCGGGCGGCTGCCTCGCTAAGGCGCCCGGCCATGCCCGCCGCCATCCGCCGGGCCTGGCCGAGCAGCCCCTTGGACAGGCTGGCCCGGCCGCAGCAGCCCGCGTCCGCCAGCCGGACCTGCCAGCCGGCGAGCTCCAGGAGCTCGATCGCCGCACGTGGCACGCAGGGCTCGGTGTAGCTGGTGAAGGAGTCGGCGAGGAAGATCAGCTCGCCCTGGGATGCTGCCACCGCCGGGCCGGGCCGCCGCCCGAACCATCTGCGCAGGTCCTGCCGCTGGAAGCGGGGCAGCGGCCGGGCGGCGCTGACTCCCAGCCAGCGCTGCGCGGCCCGCCGGGCGGGCCGCCACCCGCCGGCGAGGTTCGACAGCGGGGACGCGGCGGAGCCCAGCCGGTTCAGCATCCGGATGGACCCGAACATGCGCGAGCGGAGCGGGACGCCGTGCTGATCGTGGTAGGCGGCGAGCGCCTCGGTCTTCAGTGCCGCCATGTCCACCCCGAGCGGGCACTCGCTCTTGCATGCCTTGCACTCCAGGCAGAGGTCGAGGATGCCGTGCAGCCGGTCGTCGCCGAGCGCTGTGCGCGGGTCGGGCATGGACAGCGCGTGCAGCAGGGCGTTCGCACGCCCCCTGGTCGAGTGCTCCTCCTCGCGGGTGGCCATGTACGACGGGCACATGACGCCCGCCGATGTCTTGCGGCACAGCCCGATGTTCATGCAGCGGTCGGCGGCGCCGCGCATCCCGCCGGGGGTGTCGAAGGTGAGCCGGGTCGCGAGCGGCGGCCCGGCCGGCTGAGCCACATCGCGCAGGTGATCTGTCATCGCGGGGGCATTCACGATCTTCCCCGGGTTCATCCGGTTCCCCGGGTCGAAGAGCTGCTTGGTCTCCTGCATGGCGGCGTAAAGCTCGTCCCCGAACACCTGGCGGTTGAACTCGCTGCGGGCGAGGCCGTCGCCGTGCTCGCTGGAGTTGACCCCGCCGAACTCCAGGACCAGGTCGCGCACCTGCTCGGCGACCGTGCGCATCAGCTCCGGCTGCCCCGGCGCGGACAGGTCGACGAACGGGCGGATGTGCAGGCACCCAACCGAGCAGTGGCCGTAGAAACCGGCCGTCAGGCCGTGGGAGTCCAGGATCCGCCGGAACCGGCTCGCGTAGTCGGCCAGCCTGGCCGGCTCGACGGCCGTGTCCTCGACAAAGGCCAGCGGCCTGCGGGAGCCGGTGCTCGCTGCCATGAGCAGGCCGAGGCCCGCCTCGCGGACCTTCAGCAGAGCGGCCTGGTCGGCTGCGTGGACGGCCCGGAGCGTGTGATAGCCGTGGCCGTGTGCCTGCCAGCGCCCGTCGAGGCGGTCGAGCCCGGCCACCGCCTCGGCCAGGGTCTCGCCGAAGAAGGTCACGAACAGCAGGGCCTCCGGGTCGCCGTGCAGGATCGAACTGAGCGACCGGTACTCGATCTTGCTGCGGGACAGGTCGATGATGGTGCGGTCAAGCAGCTCAACGGCTGCGGGCTGGCAGGCCAGCGCGTCCTCCGTCGCCTCGATGGCCGCCTGCACAGACGTGAAATGGCCGACGGCGATGACCCGGTGCCGCGGCGCGGGCACCAGCTGGACGGTCGCCTCAACGACGGTGACCAGGGTGCCCTCGGAGCCCACCACGAACTTCGCCAGATCGAGCCCCGCGGATCCGGCCAGCCGGTCCAGCCGGTAGCCACCGGATTGCCGCCAGAACCGCGGGAAGCCGGTGGCGATGGCGCCGGCGTGGCGTTCGACGAGGCGGGGCAGCTCCCGGCAGATGGTCCCGTCGAGAGTCGGCGCGGCGGCCCGGCTGAGCAGTTCCCCAGCCCCCAGCGGGCCGAAGGTGGCCTGGCTCGCGTCGGACAGCACCACATCGAGGGTAAGCACATGGTCGATCGTCATGCCGTACCGCACCGACTGGCTGCCCGCCGAGTTGTTGCCGATCATCCCGCCGAGCGTGGCCCGGTTCTTGGTGGAGGTGTCCGGGCCGAACACCAGCCCGTGCGCGGCGGCTGCCAGGTTGAGCTGCTCCTGCACGACGCCGGGCTGCACCCGCGCCAGCCGCCGCTCGGCGTCGATCTCGATGATCCGGCTCATGTGCCGGGACAGGTCCATCACCACCGCCTGCCCCACGGTCTGGCCGGCCAGGCTGGTCCCGGCGCCGCGCGGCAGCACCGGGACGCCGAATTCGCCCGCGGTGGCCACGACGGCCGCGACGTCGGCGGCGTCACGCGGGAAAACCACCCCGATCGGCTGGATCGCGTACATGCTCGCGTCGCGGGAGAACAGGTGCCGGGTGTAAGAGTCGAACCGGACCTCACCGCCGACCACGCGGCGCAGCGCGTCCGCGAGGCCGGAGTCCGCGGCCGGGGCAGGTTGAAAGGACATAGAGATGGCGTACCAGAGTGGCCCGCACTTCCTCCAGATCCCCGGGCCGACGAATGTCCCCGGCCGGGTGCTGCGCGCGATGGCGGCGCCCACGATCGATCACCGCGGCCCCGAATTCGCCGGCCTGGCCCGGCACGTGCTCGCCGGAGCCGGGAAGCTGTGCGGCACCACGGGGCCCGTCGCGCTGTATCCGTCGTCCGGCACCGGCGCCTGGGAGGCCGCGCTGGTGAACACGCTGTCGCCCGGCGACCGCGTACTCGCCTTCGACACCGGGCACTTCGCCTCCCTGTGGGCGCAGATGGCCAGGAAGCTGGGCCTGGACGTGGACGTCGTGCCCGGTGACTGGCGCCGGGGCGTCCAGGCCGCGCAGGTCCACGAGAAGCTGGCCGCGGACACCGGACACCGGATCAGGGCGGTGACAATCGTTCAGAACGAAACGTCCACCGGCTCTGCCAGCCGGATTCCGCTCATCCGGGCCGCGATGGACAGCGCCGGGCATCCCGCGCTGCTGATCGTCGACACGATCTCATCGCTCGGCTCGGTCGAGTACCGCCACGACGACTGGGGTGTCGACGTCACCGTCTGGTGCTCCCAGAAGGGCATGATGCTGCCCCCAGGCCTGGGCTTGAACGCGGTCAGCGCGAAGGCGCTCGCCGCGGCGGAGCGGGCCCGGCTGCCGCGCAGCTACTGGGACTGGCAGCCGGTGCTCGCCGCCGCCCAGACCGGGCTGTTCCCGTACACGCCGCCAACCAACCTGCTGTTCGGGCTCCGTGAGGCGCTGGCCATGTTCGACGAAGAGGGACTGCCCGCCGTCTTCGCGCGGCACGCCCGGCATGCGGAGGCTACCCGCCGGGCGGTCCGCGGCTGGGGACTCGACATTGTCTGCCAGCACCCCGATGACTACTCCGCCACCCTCACCGCCGTCATGCTCCCCGGCGGGCACGACGCGGACGTGCTGCGCCAGCTGATCCTCGACCGCTACAACATGTCGCTCGGCGCCGGGCTGGGCCGGCTGGCCGGCCGGGTGTTCCGCATCGGCCACCTCGGCGATCTGGGTGACCTCTCGCTGGCTGGCGCGCTGTGCGGGGTGGAGATGGGGCTCGCCGAGGCGGGGGTGCCCATGGCCGGCAGCGGTGTCGCCGCGGCGCTCGGCTATCTCCGGTCGGCTGCCTGACCGGGGTGCCGCCTGTGCGGGACCGCGGGCGGCCCGATGATGCCCCGCACGATCCCGCGGCTCAGCAGCTCGGCCGGGGTGAGCCGGAGCTGGGCGGCTACCTGCGGGACGTCACCGGGCGGGCGCTTGAGCATCGATGCGGCAAGTTCGGGGGCGGTCACGGCCAGATAGCCGTCCTCCGCGATCCACAGGTCATGGGGCGAGGCAAGCGCGAGCGCCCCGCCGGACACGCCTTCGCCGATGACGACCGAGGTGATCGGCACCTGGCTGAGCGCGACCGCGGTGAACAGCTCGGCCATCGCCGGCCCGGCGCCGGCCGCCTCATCGGCTGGTGCGGCCGCCGCCCCTGGTGTGTCGATCAGCGTGAGGACCGGCAGCCGCAGGCGGCCCGCCAGGGCGAGCAGGCGGGTGGCGGTCCGGAATCCGGCCGGGGTGGTCCGCTCGCCGGTCTGTGCGATGTAGGCGATCGTGGCGCCGTGGTGGCTGCCGAAGCCGCACCGCAGGCCGGTGTCCACGCCACCGCAGCGATCACCGCGGATCTCCAGGGTCGGCCCGAAGTAGCCCGCGAGCCACTGGTCCGCCCGGGCCCGGTGGGGACCGCGCGCGCCGCGGACGTGCGCCCAGGCGTCGGGCTGGGGGTCCCGGCTGCCGCCGCCGGCCCCGGCCGGCCACTCCGGTACCGGCGCGCGGGCCAGGGCGGCGCCATGCGACCGGGGGGAGAGCAGCCGGGCGGCTGCGGCAACCTCGGCCCGCAGCCCCGCCACCGGTGACAGCACGTCGATGAACCCGCGTGCCCACTGGCCGTCCGCGAGGTACTCCCCCGCCGCCGGGTCCGCGCCCGGGGGCCGGGTACGGGACCCCGAGAAGCTCACCCTGGCGCCCGGCACGCCGATGAGCACGTCGGCGCCGGCGATGAGGGACGCCCACACGCCGCCGGTGGTGGGGTCACCAGCCACCGCGATATACGGGATGCCAGCCTGCCGCGCGCCAGCGATCGCCGCTGCCACCGCCTGCATCTGCACCAGCGCGCTGGTGCCTTCCTGCATCCTGGAGCCGCCCGAGGCGGCCACGCAGACGATGGGAAGGCGCTGCGCCACCGCCACCGAGAACGCCCGTGCGATCCGGCCGCCCTCGGCGGCACCCATCGAGCCGCCCAGGAACGAGAAGTCGAAACCCGCGATGACACAGGGTTCCCCGCCGACCGTGGCCAGGCCCGTGGTCACCGCATGCCGGGCGCCGGCCGCCTTCCTGGCCCGGCCGAGCTGCCCGGTGTAGCCTGGCCAGCCGCTGGGGTTTCCTGTCTCGATCTCATCGCCGAAGCGGGCGATGCTCCCGGCATCGGCGATCTGCTGATGCAGCGGGCCTGAGCCCGTCCGCACCGGCTCCGTGGGGTCAGCGGTCATCTGCCTGCGGCTGGCCGAGCAGCGCATCGCGCAGCTCATCGGTGTGCTCGCCCAGCGACGGCGGCGGCAGCCCCGGCGACACCGGGGTGCGGCTGTAGTGCAGGGGGTTGCCCGGCAGCCGGATGCGGCCGAGCCGCGGGTGGTCCACCTCCCAGATGAGGTCTTCCGCCCGGACCTGCTCGCTCCCGTAGACGCGGTCCAGGGTCTTGACCTCACCCGCTGGCACGCCGGCCGCACGCAGCCGGTCCAGCCAGTCAGCCACCGTGCCCCGGGCCAGGCTCGCGTTCAGGATCTGCTGCAGCCCGGCGAGATTGCCCAGGCGCAGCGCATTCGTCGCGAACCGGCTGTCCGCCGGATCCAGCCCGGTGAGCGGGGCGAACCGCCGCCAGATGTCCTCGTTGCCCACCGCGATGACCAGCGGGCCGTCCGCGGCGTCGAACACGCCGTAGGGAGCGACCGTCGGGTGGTGATTGCCCGAGAGCCCTGGCACCTCCCCGGCGATCAAGTATCGGGTCGCCTGGAACGTGTGAATGCCGATCTGGGCGGCCAGCAGCGACGTGGAGACCCGCTGGCCGAGCCCGCTGCGCTCGCGTTCCAGGAGTGCCCCGAGCACGCCGATCACCCCGAACAGCCCGGCGCTGACGTCCGCGATCGGCACACCGACCTTGACCGCCCGGCTGGCCGCCGTCCCGGTCAGGCTCATCACGCCGCCTTCGCCCTGCAGGATCTGGTCGTAACCGACCCGGTCGCTGTCCGGGCCGCTCTCACCGAAGCCGCTGATGGCCAGCCGGATCAGCCGCGGGTTCAGCTCCGCCAGCTGGCCATCCCCCAGCCCGAGCCGGTCCATCACCCCGGGACGGAAGTTCTCGACCAGCACATCGGCCCAGCGGATGAGTGCCTCGACGAAGGTGCGCTCGCCCGGGTTCTTCAGGTCGATGGCCACGCTCCGCTTGCCGCGGTTGACCGACAGGAAGTACGTGCTCTCGTGCCCGTCGCCGGCCGGCACGAACGGCGGGCCCCAGTGCCGGGTGTCGTCTCCCGCGCCGGGCCGTTCCACCTTGATCACCTCGGCGCCCAGGTCGGCGAGCAGCATCGCCGCGTACGGCCCCGCGAGCACCCGCGCCAGGTCGAGCACATGCACTCCCGCCAGCGGGCCGGCGGGCAGCGGTTGCGCCATCGCGTCCTTCCCTGGTTCATGCGGCCGCCCCCGCACTGCTGCCCTGGCTGGCCCTGGCCCTGGCCTGCCAGCGGGCCAGGGCCAGCCAGGCGGGGCTACGGCGTCGCCGCCGCGAGTGCGGACGCCGACATCACGTAGACCTGCTGCTCGACACCGGAGGCGTTGGCCTGGAAGGCGCCGTAGGGGCCGAACGTGTTGTTGTACTTGTTGTAGTCGAGGCTCCCGCTCGCACCCTCGTAGTTGATCTTCGTTCCGGCCTTCAGCAGTTTCAGGCAGGACGCGTAGGTGTAGCAGGCGGTGCCCGGCGGGTTGGTCACCTTGGTCATGTCGTGGGCGACGGTCGCCCCGTTGGTGGTCGTCTTGGCATAGTCGTCGGCCAGCGCGAGCGAGATGAGGGCGTCATAGGCGTAGTTCGCGTTCGCCAGCGGGCCCGCCGCCTGCTGGCTCGGGTAGAGCGAGTTGAACAGGTTGAGGAACGCGGTGCTCGCCGCCCCGGTGACCGAGGTGCCGTACACCGAGGTCAGGTGCGCGTGCGCGGTCGGGATGCCGATCGCCTTGAGGTAGTCACTGCCGCTGGTGACGTCCGTGCCGACCCAGGGGATGTTCTGCCCGCCCAGCTGCTTGAACTCACGGAACAGGACGGCCGCGGTCGGCGGGTCCTCCTGCGTGAAGATCACCTGCGGGTGCGCGGCGATCGCCTGCCGCACCTGGCTCAGGTAGGACGTCTGGTCCGGGGTCACGATGATCGTCTTCAGGATCGTGCCGCCGAGCTTGGTGAAGGTCTGCGAGACGGGCTTGAGGAACGTCTGCGCCGCCGGGTCGGAGTAGAACAGCATGACGGCCTTCGTGTAGCCCTTGGTGTGCGCGTACAGCGCCATGGCCACGCCCAGCTGGGAGTCGGACGGGCTGTCACGGAAGAAGTAGGGGTCGGTCTGGTGGTCGCGGGACGTGTCGCCACCCTGGAACAGGTCGACGATGTGGTTGGAGTCCAGGATCGGCTCCACGCCGTTGATCTCCTGGGTCTCCGGGCCGATCACGCCGCTGACGTTCTTGGTCAGCATCTGGTTCGTCGCGGTGACACCGTCTGCGACGTCACAGCTGGTGTCTCCGGTCGCCAGCTGCACCTTGCGGCCGAGCACTCCCCCGGCCGTGTTGATCTCGCTCTGGGCCACCTTGGCGCCCTGGAGCATCGCCTGCCCCAGGCTCGCCAGCCGGCCGGTGAAGCAGGAAAGAACACCATAGGTGACCGGGCCGGACGTATTGCCGCCCGATCCGCTGCTGCTTGAGGATGCACAGGCGGCGAGCAGGACGGCCGCCGCGCAGGCGCCAACTGACCTGCTGATCGTGGCATGTTTCACGCTGGTTCTCCTCTATCTGGTGCGAGCCGTCCGGCGGGCGGTGCAGGTGTGAGGTGCCTGCGGTTTCCCGGGGGCCTCGGGCTCGCCTTGATCAACTCATGCGGCCGACGTAAAGCTCCACGACGTTGTCGTCGTGGAGCAGTTCCTGGGCAGGACCGTCGAGCCTGTTGCGCCCGAGCACCAGGATGTAGCCCCAGTGCGCGTGGCGGAGTGTGCGCCGGGTGTTCTGCTCGACCACGCAGACCCCGACGCCAGTTGCGGCGATCTTCTCTATCTGCTCCCAGAGCGCGCCCTGGAGCAGGGGGGCCAGCCCGGCGCTCGGCTCGTCGAGCAGCATCACAGCTGGCTCGAGCATGAGCGCCCTGGCCATGGCGAGCATGCTGCGCTGACCTCCGCTGAGCATCCCCGCCCGGCGGCGGAGCGAGGCGGCCAGGTCGGGAAACAGCTCGCACAGTTCACCGATCCGCGCACCCACGCCGCGGCGGCGGGTGTATGCCCCCATTTCCAGGTTTTCCCGCACGGTGAGGTCGGGGAAGATGTTGGAGACCTGGGGCACATAGCCGAGCCCGCGCCTGACGAGCTTCTCCGGCGGGACGTTCGTCGTCTTGGCGCCGCGGACGTAGACATCGCCGCCGGAGACTTTCAGCACCCCGCTCAGCGCCTTGAGCAGCGTGGATTTCCCGGCGCCGTTCGGCCCGACGATGGCGGTGATCTTCCCGGCGAAGACGTTCAGCGAGACGTCCTCGATGATCGGCGGCCCGCCGTACCCGGCCGTCACCCGGTCGGCGCGCAGCACGGCCTCGGGTGCTGGCTCACCCATGGCTCTGGTCCATCCCGAGATAGGCCTCGACCACCCGTGGGTTGTCCCGCAGGCCGGAGAAAGGCCCCTGGGCTATGACCTCGCCGAGGTCCATCACAATCACCTCACCGCAGGTCTTCTCGATGAACGGGAGATTGTGCTCGACCACGATGACGGTGCAGCCATCGCTGGCGAACTGGCCGACGGCCTCCCCGATCCGTATGCCGAGCACGGGGTTCACGCCCCCCATGGGCTCGTCCAGGATGATCAGGCGGGGCTCGGCCGCGGCGATCCGGGCGAACTCAAGCAGCCGTTTCTGGCCGCCGCTGAGCCGGACCGCGAGCTCGTTCTTCAGCCCCGCCAGGCCGAAGCGCTCCAGGATGGCCCGGACGGCGCCGCGGTCTGCCTCCTCCTCACGGCGGATCCGGCGGGCATGGGTCATCGACTGCCACAAGGACTCGCTGGCGAACCGGCGCCGCGCCAGCAGGACGTTGTCCATGACGGTCAGGTTGCGCCACTCGCGCGGCGTCTGGAACGTCCGGATCAGGCCCATCCGGGAGATGACATCGGGGCGTCTGCCGATTAATGGCTGGCCGGCGAACCTGACGCTGCCGGAGTCCGGCCGCCCGAAGCCGGACACCAGATCGACCACCGTGCTCTTGCCCGCACCGTTCGGCCCGATCAGCCCGACCACCTGGCCCTCGGGTACCGCGAACGTGCACTGGCGGACGGCATGGATGCCGCCGAAGGACTTCGTCAGGTTCTCGATCTCGAGCAGCGCGGTGGCCATCACGTGCCTCCCTGGTCTGCCCGCTGCCGGCCGCGCGCGGTGTCGCGGGCAGCAGCGCTGGCCGGAAGACCCCCGGGGTCATCGCCCGCTGGCGCAGCCTCCAGCGGGGCAGGGGCACCGGCGGTATCGACCCCCGGCCGCTCCTTGAAGATCCCCGCCGGCCGGAACCGGAGCATCAGGATGATCATGAGGCCGATGAGCACCTGGCGGGCCGCGGGGCCGAAGTCGGGCCGCGACGCGGGCGACGGCAGGAACCGGGTGAGCTCGATGAAGCCGACATAGACGACGAACACGCCGAGGATGACGCCGCGGGGATTGCCGCGGCCGCCGACAAGGATCGCCGCGTAGATCACCAGCAGTTCCTGCGGTGTCCACGCCGACGGGTTGAACGCGCTGATGAAGATCGCGAACAGGCCGCCGGTCAGGCCAGCCAATGCCGCCCCGAAGAGGTAGGCCCGGTACTTGGTGAAGAACACCTGGCGCCCGTACGCGGCGGCGGCGCGCTCATCCTCACGCACCGCGCGCAGCATCCGGCCGAACGGGCTCCGCGACAGCCGCTGCACGAGGAGGTAGGCCAGGAAAAGGAGCAGCAGGACGACAGCGAGCAGGACGAGCCGGTAGCCGTTGTAGGTCAGATGCAGCAGTGTCTGCCCGGGGTTGATCAGCCCGTACACGCCGTTGTAGCCATCGAACAGCGGGGTGTAGTTCTCCACCAGCAGGTAGAGCGCGCTCACCGCGCCGAGCGTGGTGACGGCGAAGTAGATGTCGCGCAGGTTCCGCAGGGCGATGGCCCCGATGATGGCCGCGAGGCCCACCACCACCACGATGGCCGCCAGCATCGCGACCGGAACCGGCAGGCGCCAGCCGATGATGTACTCGACCGGCGGCGTCGGCTTGCCGATCGCGAGCACGAAAGTCATGTAGCTGCCGAGCGCGAGGTACCCGTAGAACGCCAGGTCGAAGTCGCCGCCCCAGCCCCAGACCACGTCGAGGCCGAGAGCGAGGATGGCGAAGATGCCCGCCTCGGTGATGACGCTGACCCAGTACATCAGGCCCGCACTGCCGCCGCGCTCGGCCGGACGAAGACGCCGTTCGGCCGGAACAGCATCAGCACCACCAGCAGCAGGAACGCGAAGACAAGCTCATAGGCCGAGCTGGTGTACGTGCCGGCGATCTGCAGCACCAGCCCGACGATGAGCGCGCCGCCGAACGTCGCGTACGGCCGCCCGAGCCCTCCGGCGACGGTGGCGGTGATGGTGAGCAGCAGGAAGCTGAAGCCAAGCTGCGGCCCGAAGGTGCCGATCGTGTCGGCGAGAACGAACCCGGCGAAGCCGGAGACGGCGCCCGCGAGCGCCCAGGTCTGCATGATGATCCGCCGCGCGGGGATCCCGCTCACCTGGGCGAGCGCCCGGTCCTGCGACACGGCCCGGATCGCCTTGCCGAAACGCGTGCGCTGCAGCAGCAGGTAGATGAGTCCCGCGACCGCCAGCGCCGAGACAATCACCTCGATGTCCGAGGTGGTCCACAGGAACGGCCCGACGTGGTGCAGGCCGCCCTGGGCGAACGTGTAGGAGACGTCCGCCGCGCCATAGATCATGACGAGCACGTTCTCCACGATGAGCGCCGCCCCGAGCGTCGCGATGAAGACCGTGATGGCGCTGCGTCCCCGGAACTGCTCGATCAGCCCGGCGTTGAGCGCCAGCCCGGCGAGCATGCCCGCCACGGCGGCGATCAGCGCAGCCGCCGCGACGTTCTGATGAAACAACGTCTGCCCGGTGTAGGCGGCGTAGGCGCCGATGGTGAGGAACTCGCCGTGCGCGAAGTTGGCGACCCGGCTGACCGCGTACTCGAGCGTGAACGCAACCGCTGACAGCGACAGGATCGCGGCGGTGGCGAGCCCGATGCCGACGCTGATCAGGAACGTGCTCATGTCATCCCTTCAGCGCGGCTGTTGGGGCACAAGGGACAAACAGTAAGTGGCTGAGCCAGTAGCCCGAACCATATGTTCGCTATCCTTTAGGTGTCAACGGGGCGCGGGCCGCCATCCGCGACCGGTGCCCGAGCTGTGCGGATACTGTCGATCCGCCCACCGGACACAGCCCGGCTAGAGGAGTGAGGCGGCGCGACGCGATGCCAGCGAGTCAGCGGGCCAGCAGGCCGAGCACCGAGGCGCTGCGTGCTCCTGACCGGCGCCGGCTCTATGAGCAGCTCGCCGTGCAGCTGCTCGACTATGTCGAGGTCACCGGGCTGGGGGTGGGTGACCGCCTCCCCTCCGAACGCGATCTCGCGGAAGCGCTGCAGGTGAGCAGGGCCTCTGTCCGCCAGGCCACGATCGCCCTGGAAGTACGCGGGACGCTGGAAGTCCGGCACGGCGATGGCATCTACCTCAGGTCGCTGCCGAACGACTCCGGCCGCCTCATGGAGCTGACGACCAAGCGGCACCGGCTGCCGGCGATCCTTGAGGCCAGGGAGGCGCTGGAGACGCAGCTGGCCGCGCTCGCCGCGGCGCGCAGGACCGAGGCGGACATCGCGGCGATGGACCGGGCACTGGACATCATGGCCGCCGACATCGACGCGGACGGCCTGGGCGAGGAGGGCGACCGGCTGTTTCACGGGGCCGTCACCCACGCGGCCTACAGTCCCCTGCTCGCCGACTTCATGGCGGGGCTCGCGGTGCCGATCAGTGAGACCCGGCGCAGCTCTCTCGGCGAGCCGGGACGCCCGCACCGGTCGCTGCAGGCCCACCGCCGGATCCTGGAGGCGATCCGGCGCGGCGACATGCCCGGTGCGCGCCGGGCCATGCGCCGCCACGTCAACATGGTGGCGGACATCGGCCTGCTCCGGTGGTCAGCCATCCAGCCGGGCGGCCAGGACTCAACTTGATTGTCCCCGGTCATCGTCCGCCTGCGGATGGCCTGGCGCCGCTGGGACTACCGGCGCGCCCGGCAGATGAACATGGCACCGAATCCGCAGATCCCGATCCCCATCCCCACCGTCGCCCAACGGCGACACCGATCCCCATCCCCACCGTCCCCGCCGACCATGGGACCCGCCCGCCAGTCCTGAATACGGTCCGCCCGTCGGCTTCGGGGACGATCAGTGACCCAGCCTCCGAGAGGCCGCGACGGATCACCGTCGGTCGGGGCACTCGCCGTCCAAGTCGACGGGCTGCGCCGCGACGTCGAATCGCTGGCCGCCAAGATGGGCACGTTCACCAAGATGCAGCGCGAACACGCGACCGCGCTGAACGACATCAGCGAGCTCCGTCACCAGGTCGAGCAGATCCTCGCGATTCTCACCGGGTACGACGACGCCTCTCCGGCGACCTGGTTCTGGCTCCGGATGAGGGAGGAGGAGCGCACCGAGAAGTTCAGCGAGTTGTCCGACTGGGCCGAAACCATGTTCCGCGTCCAATACCCCGACTACCTCGCCGACCAGATCAGACCGTGCTGGCCGAACCATCCCGAGGCCAAGCAAAACCCAGTGCAAGTGGTGGGCGCCGCCTCGCGCTGGTTAGGACCAGCTCCGGTAGAGCTGGAAGTCGCCCTCTCGCAAGGCCAGGGTCTTGTCCCAGTCGTCTCGCTGGGGTGTCACGCTGTACTCGGTGATGCAGGCGCGGATGACGCTCTCCAGCGACAGAGGAAGGCGTCGACTGCCTCCCGCGGATTCCTACCGGGCAAAGGGGATCAGCATGGTGACCCTGGTGATCGCCGGGTCGCCGGAGTCCTCGTACTCCCCGGCATCCCACCTGGCCAGGAACTCCTCGCCGGAGATGCCCAGCACCTCTCGTGCGGCGCGGTCCAGCATGGCCCGGCCTTCTTCGCGGGTAGCCTCCACTACCTCGATCCCCACATGTGACCGCGTGTTAGGCATCGGGGGCCGCCTCCCTCAGCGCTAAGCACACCGCATTACTCCTTGTTGTTTCACTGTAGCTGAGTGTGCTATCAGCTCCAGGGAACCAGCTGGGGGCTCCGCCGTCCAGTACCTGCTTAGTAACAAAGTGCCCTACCAAGTGACTCCTTGGAGGGCCGGAAGGTTTACAGCGAGCTGCGGCCTCAGCCTGTGGTGCGATCGCCTGGCCTGCCGGGGGCCGCTGCGAGTCGTGACGGCTCGCTCATCGCCCGGAACATGCGCGCGGCCTCGCCGATCTCCTCGGCCAGCCGGTCCAGTATCCGCGCGACCGGCTCGGCCTGATCGGGCTGCACGGGCAGCCGTTCGGTAACCGTCACGAGGTCGGAGATCACCCCGCCGATGGTCTCGACTGCCTGCACCTCTGGACTGACGCCGGTCACGGCCGGGCTCCTTCCGGTAGGCAAGGTCGGGCGATGGCGGCACTGCGGTCGGGGCGCGGCCGGGCACTATCGTCACAAGGCTTGATGCAGCCGACACAGCAGGCAGAGCCATCGCCGTGGCTACGGCAGGCGCTCGCCGCTGGCTGGCCGCCTATCTCGGCGCCGAAGTGCTGGCGGAACAGGCGGCGGGTACGGGCGAAGTCTTCCTGCCAGGCGCGCTGGTCCTCTTGCCCGCGGAACCCGAAGTAGGGGAAGTGATCCAGGAAGAAGCCGAACATCTGGTCGCAGTCGGCCCGGTACTTGGCGGTGTCGAGCATGTGCGTGTGCCACACGTGGTCGAGCTGCCTGGTCGGCACGATCGTGGTGCCGGGGTGCAGCACGCACAGCTTCAGGAAACACCGGTAGAGCGCGACGTCCTGGTCAGCGCTTGCCAGGCTGAGGGCGGTCTCCCCCGGTTCCGGGTGCATCAGCTTGAACACGATGGGCTCCAGGTCGAGCGCGCCGGCCCGGCGAAGGCGCTCATCGGTGGCTGCCTGGCCCGGGCCTGTTGGGGCTGCGTTCCCGGGGGGCTTGCCCGCAGGCTCGCGGCGACGGTGGTCAGGTCGGATGCCAGGCCGTCCAGGGTCCGCGCGAGCGCTGCCGCCTCGGTGCGGCCGCGAGGGTAGGAGACGGTCACGGCTAATTCGGCGAGGGCGAACAGCACACCGCCGACGGTCACGTCGGGGCCGCCGGAGGGTTGTGTGTCTGGGATGGTTGGCATGAGGGCTCCGTCCTGACTCTCACGGGCGCTGGTCAGCGGTCGACCGCCGGGGCGTGCTTGCTGCGATCTGGCGTAACCCCAGGTCAATCACTGTGTCCTATAGTTATCTACCCTCATTATATGGTCACACCATGGGCGACGCTGCCTTACGGTGACTGTACTACGGTCGACTACCGTCCGCCCATGGTCATAGACAGGGACTGGGATGAGCCGGTCTACCAGCAGGTGGCGGGCATCCTGCGTGACCAGATCACGTCCGGGAAGATCGAGCCACGGCGCCCCATCCCCTCGATCCGCACCCTGTGCCAGACCTACGGCATCGCCCGGGCCACCGCCGGCAAGTCGATCCGGGTGCTGGCCGATGAAGGCCTGATCCGCCGCGTGCCCGGCAAGGGCTGGTTCGTCACCCCCGAAAGCGAGCGCCCGGCCTGACATCGGGGTGGCGCCCGGTGGCACGTGGCAGCGTGGTGCTCGCCGGGCGCTCGATGCACCACGGCGAGCAGCGGTGCCGGGGGGGTCAGAACGGCGGGGCGACTTCGTTCCACCAGGCGGGGAGGGGCCCGGCGCAGGTGGGGCAGATGTGCCCGAGGCCGTCAACGTAGGTGGCCTCGGCCGGGGTGGTCGGGGGTGCCGCATCCGGGCTTGGCGCAGGTGATCGTGGCCGAAGCGGGAGTGGTGGCGGCGGCCATCGGTGTGCTCCTTCCGCGGGTGGGTGGTCCCCGGTGGCGGGGTCTGGTTCGGTGTGTCCCGGCGCAGGAGGGCACGCAGGCGTCAAAGGGCGGGAGGGCAACCGGCCGACGCGGGCGGTCAAGATGTTTTCCGCAGGAAAAGATCCCACCCAGCCTGGTTGGGCTGGGATTCAAGCGGGCCCGTGGTAACGGTCACCAGATCACCCCAGTTACGGCAGCTGCGCCAGCTTGTCAGCTACCGTGAGCCGGCCGGGCTGTAGAGCGCTTCGATGTCCGCTGCGAAATCCATGGCGACCACGTTTCTGACCGCTGACATCGAATCGCGTCCGTTGCCATCGAAGTGCGTCCGGCCGGCGTGTTCGTGCCATCGAATCGTGTCGGATTGTCATCGAATCGTGTCTGCTCGGCCGTGTGTGCCATCGAAGCGCGTCCGGTTGGAGGGCGGATGATGTCCCGGTGCGTACGGGCGAGATGGCGGGGGGCAGGTCCAGCGCTGAAGCCGGCGAGGCCGAGCACGCATGCCCAGTCGAGAGCTTCTTGCGGGTTGCCGATTGGGGCGCCCGCCGGGCAGGGCCGGTTTCCTAGCGCTCGTTTCCCGCGCGCAGCCAGCCGGTGTAGTCGGCGACTGCGCGCTCGGTGTCGTACGCGGGCTGGTAGCCGGTGTCCTGGTGGATGCGGCTGATGTCAAGGTATGTGTCATGGCCCGGCCCGTCCGGGTCGCGGCCGTCCGGGAGCTGGATCTGCGCGTCAGGGATGACCTTCCTGATCGCGGCGGCGATCTCTGCATATGTTGTCGCCCGTCCGGCGGCAACGTTGTAGGTGCGGTAGCTCAGCTGTTCCGATAGCTGCAGGAGCGCGATGGCCCGGCCGCAGTCCTTGACGTAGCACAGGTCGGTCCCGTCGTCGGCGTAGGCGGGCGAGTGCAGCGTGGAGAGGTCCGGCGCCGTGCCGCGGACTGCTGCATGCACGAGCTGGGGCGCCGCGGAGAACGGCGATGCAGTGCGGCCGAGCGGGCCCCAGATGCTGCCGATGCGGTAGCTGAGAATCTCAATGCCCGTAACGCTGGCGATATAGCCGGTCAGCAGTTCGCCGATCTTCTTGAACGCCGGGATCACGTGGCCTGCTGTCATCGGGAGCGGCATGTCCTCCCGGTATGGCGGATTCCCGGTGACGCCGCCATACACGCCTATCGTGCTCGCGGCGCCGATCCGCGCCACCTCCCAGTCACTGGCCGCCTGGATCACGTTGAGCAGGCTGTCAATTGCTTTCCGGGCGCCGTCGATGGGCTCGTACGCGCCGGGGGGCCAGGGCACGGACCCGGCGAGATGCACGATACCGGTGATCTTGTGGCGCTTGCCGATCTCCAGGAACGCCGGCCGGTCGGTGATGTCGGCCTGCTCGACGAAGACCCGCCGGCCGGCCTCGGTGGCGAAGGCGTCAGGCACCGCGGCGGCGCGGCGCTGGACGAGCACGCACGACTCGCCCAGGTCGAGCATGGCCCGGGTGGTGTGCGACCCGATGAAACCCAGGCCGCCTGTTATCAGGATCATCTCCGCTGCTCCCGTCTTCCCTGCTCTGCCGCCGTCACTGCGAACGGCCTGACCGTCAGGAGGATTGAACGTCAGTATTGCTGACGATCAGTCTAGGGGTAAGATTACCGGGTGTCCAGCGAGACCAGGGATGACCAGCACGCCGGGGAAGGGCCGGGGCCGGAACTGACCAGCCGCCTCGGCTACCTCCTCAAGCACGCACGACTGAAGCTGGGGGAGCTGACCGCCGCCGCCCTGGCGCCATACGGACTGGACGGGCGCGAACTGGCGGTGCTGCTCGTGCTCGCCGGCTGCGAGCCGGCATCCCAGCAGCAGGCCGCCCGGCGGCTCGGCATCGACCGCACGACCATGGTCGCCCTCCTTGACGCGCTTGAGGACAAGGGACTGGTGACCCGTCATCCTCACGCCGAGGACCGGCGCAAGAACGTCGTCGAGCTGACCGCGGCCGGCCGCGACACCCTCCGTGACGCCACCCAGGCAGGCGACGACGCGGAACGCCGGTTCCTCGCACCGCTGACCGAACCCGCCGCCCAGCAGCTAAAAGACGCCCTTCACACACTCCTGACCCAGCCGGACGGCTAGCCCAGCCGGTACCCCGCAGGAAGCCCTCGCCTGCGGCCTCTACCCCGCCGGTCCCACCACCCGTAACCACCAAACCCTGGAAGGATCAATGCGGCGCTGCACTAGGCGCCCTGGGGTGCCCCGCGGCTGCACCCGTCCGCTGCATACCAAAACACCGCAGTAATCAGCACCAAAGCCGACCGACGGCAAGGGAACCCGCCCATACCGCCTGCCAGCGTCGGCGGCTCCCGCCATCCCGGTCCCGCCCGACGGCCTCGCCAGTAATGGAGAGCCTACGGACACGATTGGATGGCAACCCAGCGCCGCATCGTGCTCTCACGCCGGTCAGCAGCGCCCGTCACAGCGCCATAACAGTGACACTCAACCGTGTCCGTGCAGGTCAGGATCCGACCTATCGACACGATCAGATGTCAAAGGACAGTTTCTGCGCACTTTGACCGATGGCGTGAGCTGGCCGGAGGCTTCGGTGAAGCCTGTGCCGAGAATCCGGAATCTGCGGATCGTCGGCGCGGGACACCGCCTTGTTCGCGTCGTCCACGGCCAGCTGGATGTCCGCGATCAGTTCGGGGTCGCCGGCGAGGTCGCCGGGGGTGGCCCCGGCGGGCCGCCCGTGCTGCCGCTTCCAGAACTGCAGCGCCGCGCGATCCAGCGTCACCAGGCAGGTGATGTAGGGGCGGCCTTCGCCGATCACCATGGCCTGGCTGACTAGCACCTGGCCGGTCGGGGCATCGTTGCGCCAGTAACGGGAGAAGACGTTCGGGCCCTTGACCAGGATTTCGCCGTCGTCGGCAATCCGGACCGTGACGCCAGGCAGCGGCTGGCCTACCGTGCCGATCTCGTTGTGGCCCGGGGTGTTCACCGTCGCGGCGGCCGAGGTCTCGGTCAGGCCGTAACCCTCCAGCACCGTGACACCTGCGCCGCGGAAGAAATGACCGCGCCGCTCGCCGGGCGGCGCGCCGCCCGAGACCGCATACTGCACGCGGCCGCCTACCGCTGCCTGCCATACACGAGCCGGTCGGACAGAGCGTGCCGCAGCCGGAGAGCGGGGCCGCCGCCGCCCACCGCGCCGTCGCTGGCCTTGCTCCATGCGATAGCCGTCGCCGTAGCGGCGGCGAAGATCCTGGTCCTGACCCTGCTCGCCGAGGCCTGCTGCCGCGCGCTGTCGTGGACCTTCTCGAATACCCGCGGCACCGCGAGCAGGAACGTGGGGCGGAACCCGGGCAGGCCGTCCGCCAGCGTCGCCATGTCCGGCCAGTGCCCCAGGATCGCACCGGATTCCAGGCAGCCAACCTGGATGATGCGCGCGAAAGCGTGCGCGAGCGGGAGGAAAAGCAGCGTCGAGCAGCCGGCGATCCCGAAGATCTCCGGGAGCACGGCCACCGCGTTGCGCGCGCCTGCGAGCAGGTTGCCGTGACTGAGTTCGCAGCCCTTCGGGCCGGCCGGTCGTGCCCGAGGTAGATGTCCGGCGCTGTTCCAGCCGCTCCTCGCTGATCTGCGCGCCGCCGGACGCCAGCGCGTCCAGGCCGCCGGTCATCCACACGTGCTCCAGGCCGGGGAGCCTGCCACGGACACTGCCGATGATCTCCGCGTGAGTGCTGGTCTCGGCGAAGACGGTGCTGGCGGAGGCGGGGATCTCCAGCACCGCGGGGGTGCTGTATTCGCGCATGGGCCTCCTTCGCTGGCCACATTCTCGCCCGGATCTTCCTGCGGGACCTTTGCCTCTCCCAGGCGGTGCCGTGGACCCTGCACGGCTGATGTATCGCCTGTAGAGGCTGGCACACGGAGATCTCGCGCTGGCGGCGGATGGAGCAGTCTGCGGGATCGCCGTGGAGGTAGGCCATGACAGCCAAGCCCATCGTCACCGGCATCGACGGATCGGAAGACGCACTGCGGGCTGCCGCGTGGGCGGCCCGGGAGGCCGAATTGCGGCATGAATCGCTGGTGATCGTGTCCGTGCTGCCGCCGTTGCCGTGGCTGACCCCATCGGAGTTCGCCCCGGCCCTGACTGCCGCAGCACGCGAAGGAACGGAGCGGGCACTGGCCACGGCCGTCGAGCGGGCGAAGGAGCAGGCGACGGCCCTGACAGTAACGGCCGAACTGCTGCCTGGGCGGCCGGGCCCGGTGCTGGCCGAGCGCGCGGCCGGTGCCTTGATGCTGGTAGTCAGCTCCAGTGGGGCGGACGGGTTCGCAGCGGTAATCCCGGGCTCGGTCAGCCGGTATGCCACCGCCCATGCCCCATGCCCCGTTGTGGTCGTCTGCGGCGAGAGCACCACCGTGCACGGGGAGATAGTCGTCGGGGTGAGTGACCCGGACCTGCCGGACGCGGCCGCAGCGCTCCGGTTCGCCTTCACCGAGGCAACGCTGCGCAGGGCCCGGCTGGTCGCCGTTCATGCCTGGTACTGGTCGGTCCCGGGCAGCCGGCTGGACCCGGCCCAGCTACCGGACGACGCGGCACATCATCTGACCGACGTGCTGGCCGCGTACCAGGCCTCCTACCCTGGCCTGGAGGTCAGCCAGGATGTCGTGTGCGCCCACCCCGGCCGGGTGCTCGCCGGGGCCTCCGCGCGGGCAGATCTGGTCGTGCTGGGGCGCCCTGACGTCCCCGGGCTTGGTGTGGCTGGCCTCGGCTCGGTCACCCACGCCGTGCTCAACCACGCCCATGGCCCGGTCGCGATCATCCCCAACGGCTGACCTGCCACTCCCCGGTGGCTGGGAAGAACGTCACCGGCCCGCAGCGGCCAGCCGGGACTTTCGCCCCTGCCACCACACCAGCTGTGCCTGTGAGACTGCGGTGTGTGACCACATCGGCGGGTACCGGCCGCGCACAGCATTCTGCCGGGCACGTCCGGCTGGCCCGGCAGGTCGTGGACAAGCTGGGCGGCCGATATTCGACGGAACTCGGCATCGACGTTGACGCAGGGAACGCGGAGGTCGAAAGGTGGTTCCTGGCGGCCACCTTGTTCGGGACGCGTATCTCAGCCACGGTCGCTGAGCGCACGTTCCGCGTGCTCAGCGACCGTGGCCTGGCACGAATCGGCCAGGCGCGCCACATACCGCAGGATGACCTCATCGCCTACCTCGACCAGGGCGGCTACGCCCGCTACGACGCCCGGACCGCGGCCCGGCTCCAGGCCCTGTCCGACGTGATCGGCGAACGGTACGACGGGCAGGCGGCCGTGATCGGCCAGACATTCACCACTTACCCCCGATTGCGCCAAGCCCTGGATGTGCTGCCTGGCTGGGGGCCGGTGACCATCCAGCTGTTCCTGCGCGAGCTCCGGGGCGTGTGGCCTGGCGCGCAGCCACCCCTCGACCAGCGTGCCGTGGCTGGCGCGTCGCACCTCGGCCTACTCGGCCCAGATCCCGCTCAGCCAGATCTTCCCCACCTTGCCCGACTGGCCGCCGAATGCCGCCTGGACCCTCGGGACCTGGAAAGCGGGCTGGTCAGGCTCACGCTAGCCCACCACCGGTGGACGGCTTCATGCCCGGGCAGGCACCGCTGTGCTCTGCTGGGGTGATCCCTGCCAGAGCTGGCCCGCCGGGGATGCTCAGCGCGCGCGCCAGCGGACAGAGCCGGGTTCCCAGCGGAATGCCAGCGCTATGACCAGGGCCGCGGCCAGGCTCCAGCTGAGCACGACGAGCAGCCCGGAGACCGGCATCGGCCAAGAATGGGTGGCCGGATTGAACGCTGCCTCCATCGCGCGGGCCACCGGCGCCACCGGGAAGACGGAGGCGACGTGGTGGAGCCAGGGCGGCGCGTGCACCGAGGAGAAGAACACGTCGGAGATGAACGCCAGCGGCAGCATCGTGCCGAACGCGACCGGCAGGGCGGTGTCGCTCTTCGGCACCGCCACGGTGACCGCGACGCCGAGCAGGAAGAAGCACACCATGCCCAGGCCGGCCGCGGCGGCGAAGTACCCCATTGCCTGCCAGACGATTGTCACGTGAAAGAAGACGACACCGGTCGCGACGATGATCCCGACCGAGACGAGGGCGGTCACCAGCGCGGAGCCAGACCGCCCGGCAAGGTAGGTCCAGGCCGGCAGGGGCGTACCGCGCAAGCGCTTGAGTATCCCCTCTTCACGAGCCAGCACGATGCTGGTGATAGTCGTCACGTAACACGCGTTGAGGAGGCAGAATGCGCTGATCGCCGGGGTGAGGAACTGCGCGTACCGCAGTCCGCCCGGCACGTGGGCCGCGACGCTGGGCGTGATGACGTTCAGGCTGACCATCAGCAGCACCGGGATGACGGCCGTGATGAAGAAGCCGAGCGGGCTGCGCAGCAGGAGCAGCAACTGGTAGCGGACCTGGGTCAGCGCGAGCAGCGGGGCAGGCCTGGATCTTGCCGGGACGTCAACGGCCACGGCGGCCTCCTGCCTGGCTGGCGTCCTCGGTAATGCGCAGGTAGGCGTCCTCAAGGGAGGGCCGGACCACACTCAGACCTTCGAGTTCCACGCCGTGCCGGACCGCCCACCGGGTCAGTTCGAGCAGCACGCGGGTGGGCTGGTCGGTATACATGACGATCTCGTCGCCATGCCGTTCCGGCTCATCCCACGGGCCTGCCGGAAGCACCTCGCCATGGAGCGCTGCCGGCAGCCGGAAAGTGATCATTGTCCCGGCGATGTCACGGCCGCCCAGCGCGGCCGGCGTGGACTCCTCGATCAGGTGACCGTGGCTGATCACCCCGACCCTGTCGGCCAGGCGCTGTACCTCGTCCAGATAGTGGGAGGTCAGCAGGACGGTGGTGCCGACGTCGCGCAGGCCGCCGATCAAGTCCCAGGCGTCGCGCCGGGCGTTCGGGTCGAAGCCCGTGGTCGGCTCGTCAAGAAACAGCAGGTCCGGGTCGCCGACCAGGGCCAGCGCCAAGTCAAGTCGGCGCAACTGGCCGCCGGACAGCGTCCGCACCCGCTCCTTGTGCTTGCTGGCGAGGCCTACCTGCTCAATGATCTGCTCTGCGTCCCGCGGCCGGGCGTAGAAGCCTGCATACAGCCGGACCGTCTCGCGCACTGTGAGCTCGCTGTCGATGCCGCCCGATTGCAGCACGATGCCGGTCCGCTCGCGGAAGTGGCGCCCGCCGGTGCCCGGGTCGAATCCGAGCACCTGGACCGAACCGGAGGTACGCTTGCGGTGCCCTTCGAGGATCTCCACGGTGGTCGTCTTGCCCGCCCCATTGGGCCCGAGGAGGGCATAGATCTCGCCCCGGCTGACCTGGAAGCTCACGCCGTCGACCGCGCGCAGCCGACCGTAGTCCTTGCACAGCCCCTCCACCACGATGGCGGGCGGCCGCCGGGCCGACGCGCCTTCCATAGCATCAATCGTCGGTTACGCCTGGCTCAGCTCGCAGAGACGTAGGTCCCTTGATCAGGACCGCAGGGCACAACGCAGAGCGGGGGACGTTGGACTGGCAGCACGAGCCGATAGTCTCTTCAGGCGACGGTCCTGGCTGCGGCAGGGTGGAATCGGGCAGGTATCCCAGAATTAAGGAAAGTCAACATGGCGCAGGGCACTGTGAAGTGGTTCAACAGCGACAAGGGCTACGGCTTCATCGCTGTCGAAGGTAATCCGGATGTGTTCGTGCACTTCAGCGCGATCACGGCTGGCGGCTACCGCAGCCTGGAGGAAGGGCAGAAGGTCGAGCTCGACATCACTCAGGGCCAGAAAGGGCCCCAGGCGGAGAACGTCCGGGTCATCGGCTGACGCTTCACTTCGAGAAGAGGTGGAGGCCGAGCCAAGCCCACCAGGCGATCACCGCGATCCGGCCGGTGTGGCCGACCTGCCTGGCACGGAAGCGAGGACCGGGTCCGCCAGGTAGCTCAGCGTTGGGTGGGCGTAGGAGTCGGTGTCGAGATTGGGCTGCAGGTGGCCGGCCATGAGTAGCGCTGGAACCACCCCACGATCGCCGCGTATCCGGCACCCGCGAGCACGGCGGGAATCAGCAGCCGCCCCCGCGGCCCGGCGGCGCTCCGCCGATTCGTGTGAGAACAGCGCTACCCAGTCTGGCGGAGTAGGAGGTCGTGCCGGTTCCGCCCCACGGAATGAGCAAAGTGCCCGGCGGCGGGCATAGTCCCACGCCAGCGCGAGCCCGACCGCCATGAGATAGGCCGCCCGGACAGTGTCCGCAGCTGAACAGGGCCAGAGGGCCCTCCCCCATCTCCTTCTGGGCCACTCGGTGCTCTGCGTCGGCGTCGATCGGGCGGGCTGATGAGGTTTGCTCGGGTTGCTTGTTTCCGCTGCCCCGGTTGAGGGGGTCAGCTGGGAGTGGATACCCGATGCGGGGGGGCCTGGCTGGTGAGACGAGGGAGACCACGGATGACTCCTGGCTCGTACGACATGGCCGTGAGCATGCATAACGTGAGCAGGAATGGGTCGGCGCCGCCCTGTGAGCACGTTGACATGCTGGTGCCGGTCGTTCCTCAGCCGGCCCGCTGCGCGGAATGCCATGCACGCGGCATGGCCTGGCCCAGGCTCATGGTGTGCCTGACGTGCGGATGGGTGGCGTGTTCTGATGACTCCCCGCATCGTCATGCCCGTGCGCATTACGAGGAGACCGATCATCCACTCGCCGCCGAGTTCGCCCCCGAGCGGGGCCGCAGATGGTGCTACGTCCATCGGCGTGCGGTATGAGCAGTCCGCCACCGGTGGCTATGGCAGCGGCGGCGCAGGGCTGCGAGACTGAGAGCACCGCGCCGTAGAGCCTTGTGGATGCTGAGGAGCTGCGTGCATGGAGTTGCGCCAGCTCCGCTATTTCGTGACGCTAGCCGAGGAGTTGCACTTCGGCCGGGCGGCCGCGCGCGAGCACATCGTGCAGTCGGCGGTGAGCCAGCAGATACAGCGGCTGGAGCGTGAGCTGGGTGCGCCCCTGCTGGAGCGCAGCACCCACCACGTGGCGCTGACCGCCTCGGGAGCGGCGTTCCTGGTTGAGGCCCGCCAGATCCTGGCCCAGGTGGAGCGGGCGGCCGCGGCCGCCCGCAGCGCGGCAGGAGCCTCGCCCACCCTGCGGGTTGGCATCATCGACGCCGGCTACGACTCGATGCCGCAGATCCTGCACGAGATCCAGGCCAGGCACCCGGAGCTGGTGATCCATCAGATCGAGGCCGGCGTGCCCGAACAGTGCCGGCTGCTCATCGACGGCCGCCTCGACGTGGGCATCGGCCGGGCGGCACTCGCGCCGCCCGGTGTCGCATCGCTGCTGTTCCGCCAGGATCCGCTCGGCGTGCTGGTCCCCAGAGATCATCGGTTCGCTGAACTGGAAGGCGTACCCGTCGCGACCCTCGCGCAGGAACCGCTGCTGCTCGCCGAGGAGATGCGGGCGCCGGAGTTCAACCAGTTCGTCGTGGAGATGTGCCGGTCGGCCGGCTTTACCCCCACGGTCTACGAGGGCACGGTGGAAAGTGTCCGCGCGGCGGCCGACCTGGTCGCGCAGGGGCGGTGCCTGTATTGCGTGCCGTCCTCGTGCATCGCTGCGCTGCCCGGGATCATGTGGCGGCCGCTGACCGAGCCGGCGTCGTACTACCCGTGGTCGATCCTGTGGCGGGCGGCCGGAAAATCTGAGCATGTGCGCACCATCGTCAGCTGCGCCCGGGCCATGTCCCGGCGTCTCGGCTGGCTGACCACCACCGATCAGGCAACGCGCTGACCCTACCGGGTCACAAACCCCCGGGTGGCGGGACCGGAGACGGGCCCGCCACCCGGGGGCTTGCGGTCAGCTGCCGTTGCTGGCCGCTGCGCCTGGGGTGAGGGCGGTGTGAGGCTGGCCGGTACGCACCTGGATGCGCTTGGCCTGTACCTCCTGCGCCTTGGGCACGAGGACCTGCAGCACGCCGTCCTGCGCCGAGGCTTCGATCTTGTCCGCCTCAACATGGCTGGGCAGGGTGATCGAGCGACGGAAGGCACCGTAACAGCGCTCGGTGCGGTGGGCCTTCTCCCCGGGAGCATCATGCGCCAGGTGCCGCTCACCCTGGATCGTCAGCAGGCCGTGCTCGAATGTGATCTCCACGTCCCCGGCCTTGACGCCGGGAAGGTCGGCCGCCACCAGGTAGGCGTCCTTACGTTCGGAGATGTCCACCGCCGGCACCCACGCCCGCGCGGTGGCGCCGCGCTCATACTGCTGGCCAGCCCGCAAGGCGCGTCCTCTGGCCATCGCCAGCATCTCATCCTGGGCGGCAAGCAGATCCTCAAACAGGTCCCAGCTCGTCATGACCGTCATCTCGTTCTCCCTTTGCATCTGGCCGGGCCAGCGGCCCGGCGGCCCCGGAAGAACACCGCTCGAGTGAACACCATTTGCTTCCGAGCTACAATGTTCACTATACAGTGAACGATGTTCACGGTCAAACGCGGACAGCACAGTGCCCGGAGGCAGGCATGGCGGACCAGCAGCACACAGCAGGCGGCAGCGGGGGCAGCCGCCCCCTGTGGTTCACCCCCCCAGACGGCGAACAGGACCGCCGCCGCACGCTCACCCGCGAACGCCTGGTCGCCGAAGCTCTCGCGGTCATCAGTACTGGCGGTGTCGAGGCTCTCAGCATGCGCGCCCTCGCCACCCGCCTCGGCGTCGTTCCCGGCGCGCTATACCGCCACGTCCGCAGCAAAGAGCAGCTCTATGACCTCATCCTCGACAGCGTGCTGGCCGAGGTCGACCGCCAGGCCGACCACTCCCTCACCTGGGCCGCCCAGGTCACGGCGCTCGCGCACCGGCTGCGGGCGGTCCTCGAACAGCACCCCGGCATCGCCGCGCTGCTCAAGACCCGCGATCCCCTCAGCCCCCACTCCCTCGCCCTGGCCGAGGCGTTCCTCGCGCCGCTGCACGCAGCCGGCCTGCCCGAACGCCAGGCCGCCCTGGCCTTCCACCTGATCTACGACTACACACTCGGCTTCGCGCTCAGCGACCCCACCTCCCCCAGCGAGCAGCGCATTCAGGACCCCGCCACCAGACGCGAACTGCACGCATTCCTGCGGTCACTGCCCATCGACCGCTTCCCCGCGCTGACCGCCCTCGGCGAGCACGTCTGGGCCGACAACCGCGACGAACGGTTCACCAGCAGCCTCCACACCCTCATCAGTGGCCTCCAGGCAGCCCACCGCCCGCACCAGGCCGGGCAATAGGCCGCCAAATCGGCGGTGTCCTGCGGTCCAGGGCGGCCTGTCAGCGTAGCGAGCGATCCTCATAGCCGAGCACCTCATCGGCCAGCGTCGGATCGCCGGAGGAGCCCCTGTCTCCTCCGGCCGACGGCTCGACGCCGACCTGGGCCTGGCTGGGGCGGACCCAGCGGCGCAGTCGATCTGGGTTATGAGAGGCACGCACAACTTGCGGCAGCACCAGATGAAGCACGCCAGCGAGGATGAGGATCACACCCACTACGTGCAAGTTCAGCCCATGCGGGGAACCTGCCGGGAGCGCGAACCGGAAGACCGCCCCGGCCGTGATGAGGAAGATGCCTGCACCAGTGCGGGTCACCCGCCTCCCCCCGACCGGTGGCCGGTCGGGCTCGATCGGCTGGCCGGGCCTGGTCACCGGCGTGCGGTGCTGCGGCCGGTGCGCCCGCTGATCAGGTGGTAGACGAGCAGCAGGACCGCTGCCCCTGCGATGGCGGTGAGCCATGTGGACAGATTGAAGAACCCGTGGAGGGTGTGGATGTGGAACAGCTTGGTGGCTGCCCACCCGCCCAGCAGCGCCCCGGCGATACCGATCAGGCAGGTGATGATAAGGCCCTGTGATCTCCTGCCGGGGATCAGCATATTGGCGAGCAAGCCCGCGCCCAGGCCCAGAACGATCCATGCGATGATGCCCATGACCGACTCCTCTAGTCAGTGACGTAGCTGGCGTGCGCGGCAGTCGGTGTTACTTGACAGATCGCGTTGGGAGATTCATCTCCCGCGGATTTTCACCATCCTCTGGCCCTGGCGCCTCGCCGGCACCGGTCCGTGCACTAAAAAAAACTCCGGGCCCCGCAGGGTAGCCGCGGCATTTCGCGGTATGGCTGCTGGGGTCCAGAGCATCACTTACATTGTACGCCTTGCCGGGCACACAAGCCAGGTTAGACATGAGCTGTCCTTCCCGATCCAGCAGTGAAGGCAGGGTCCAGGCCTAACGGCTAACTCATCCAAACTGAATGCCCGATACGGTCACTTACTGGGCTGCGGCGCCTTGCACGAGATCTTCGGGTTCACGCCGACATAGTTGAGAGGGCCCGCAACAATCGTCAGGGCGATGGTTCCCACCTTGACGCAGCTGGCGGCGGACCCGTTGTAGTAATGACGCTGGCCGGCAGCCAGTGCCCCGATCACCAGCCACACGACGATCAGTACCGCTCCGATTCGCATTGCCACCTCCGACAAGCACGTTCCACTGAGTGACTCATCTGTTCATTACCTCGGTACGGGCGGTCAGCGGCGGGTCCGGCGCCCAGGAACGGACCAGCCCGTGCCGACGCCCGAGAGGTGGAGGGCGAGGCAGATCAGTCCGACCAGCAGCAGGCTCGTCGGGGAAAAGACCGCGCTGGTGGCGGTGGACGTCGCGTTGATCAGGAACGCGATGAAGAAGATTATGGCTGCGACGAAACCCAGCATTGCAGCACCCTTCCGTTCGATGGCGCAGAGGAATCAGGGCTCGAATGGCCGCAGAGCCGCCTGCCAGACCAGCAGGTGGGCAAACGTGGATGGAAGCGAAGGCGGGGAGCCCCACACGCATCGGCACGCATCACGTGCCGCCGGGGCTGGAAGCGATTCGAGTGCTGCCAGGGTCCGGGACAACAGGGGTAACTCTACTCGTTCTAGCACTTTCCGGAAAGAGCTGGGCGGCACCAGCCGACTGCGGTGGTTACGGGTTGCGCAGGGAGATCTCGTCAGACTCGGCGATGCTGTCCGCCTCGACCGCCCGCAGTCCTTCACCGAGGCGCTCGCGAGCCTGCCGCAAGAGTCTGAGCGAGTTGGTGGCAGGATTCTGGGCAGTGGTCCGATCCGGATCAGCCCCGTGCTCCTCGATGAGGTGAGCCTGAACGGCCGCAGCGACTTCGTCGGCCGCCTTCAGCGCGTGGTAGATGGCCCGTTCACGTGCGGTGTCGTCAACCATGCGGCCAGTATCCCCCAGCCTGCTTCGCATCGCAGCGGGTGTGCGGACCAGACAGTGACCGGAGGGAATCAGCGGGCCTGGCGCCTTCCGGGCCGCCGCCGCATCCGCAGGGCGGCGAAGAGCAGAGCGCCGAGGAACACGGCAATCCCGATGATCAGCAGGTACAGCAGGCCCTTCGCGACGACGCCCACGATGCCCAGCGCGATCGCCACGATCACCAGCAGCAGAAACAGGGCAAGCATCCGGTCCTCCAATTTCATTGAGCTGGTCAGCGGCGGGCCAGCCGCCGCTCACCGCCGGCGCCCTGCTGGTATGCCAGGCCGTAGTGCTTGAAGATCGCTTCTTCGTCGCCCGCCGGCAGCTCGCCGTCAGTCCCGATCGAGGGAGCATCCTTGACCTGCTTCTTGCCGTAGGCGACCTTGAGGTACCCCGGGCCCACGGTCGCCTGGTCCAGGGGCACGAACACGAGCCGGTGCCGGGTCGGCATTCCGACCTTGACGGTGGCGAACGAGGGCAGGTCGGTGCTGGTGTCGACGTAGACGGCCTCCAGCTCACCGATCTTGTGACCATCAGCGTCAACCACGTCGTGGCCACGCCATTCCCGGATGTTGGCAGCCTCGAACACGCTGGCCTTCCTCCCCGCAGCGCCGCACTTGTCTACGGTCCTACCCGGCATCAGCATCGCAGACGCCTCGCCGACCTTGGCATCGGGGCATCAACGCGAGGCGTGGTTGAGCACGGAAGCTGTTTCGGCGACATCGCGCGAGCCGGGTCAATCGTGCTGTGCTCCAGCGCGGTCAGTCAGCGCCGCCCGCCGCCCCTGGATCGGGAGACGGTGCGTTCTTATCCGGCGTGCGTGGCGTGCTCGCGGATGCGGCGTCGTCGGCTGAGTGGTCATCGTAGGACACGTTGACGTGCTGATCGTCCCGCCGCTGGTTCTGGAGTGCCTGGCCCGAAAGGACGGCCCGGAATTATCAGGCCGATGACGCTGGAGCGCCGAAGCTGGTGGACGTTGCCAGCGAGCTGATGACCGATCAGCGGAACCTGATTGGCTACCGCGTTGAGCGCCTCGCGGCGCAACGCGGGGTCGCCGGAGGCAACGACGCCAAGGATGGTGACCAGGACGAGCAGCAGGGGGAACAAGGAGACGAAGCCTGAGAGGGCGAGGCTGGCCGTGAGGAACCCCCCGTTGTCATCTCCGTACTTCTTGATGATCCCGAACACGAACGCGGACGCCTTGTGACGCTGCTGTGCAGCATCGACTCGGCGGATTGCTCGTTCGATCGGGTTCATCGATGACAACCGTCTGTCCAGGTTGCTAGATCGTTGACGGTAATTCGGCGCGTTCACCGACACTACGCACTCATGAGCACGTACGCCGGACTACTCCAAGATCAGGATGAAAAGGCTTACTTATTGACAGTGATTTCCCGGCACAGCTTGAGGCGGCCAGCAAGGTAACCAGTATGTTCGGGCGACGAACCAATGGCCTATGAAGGTGAGCCTGCGACGATGACACATGGCGCCGACCGCCCCGGCCGTGGTCGTGGGCCTCGGGGTGAGGTACGCCCTCACGCGGCCTGGTGATTGATTTCAATAATCATGGTTTATTCTGAGTCATTACATTCCACTGAAGTTTCGTACTTTTGATGGCCCGGGGGATCGGTTACCGGTGGGCGGCCGGGGGGTTGCGGCACGCCAGGTTTGGGGGGCTTTGGTTCGTGATCTAGCGGGCTGGAGACGGAAGCATCGGCGGTGCTACGTCCGCCTCGTGCCGAGGGAACCCGCCGATGCTTCCGGGCCTGAATCTACCTGCCTCGCTGCTGTCACTGCTGAATGTGCTGCGGCCGTGTTTCACCGCGCCGGGGTTTGCCACGTTCTGCGGCCTGGCCGGCGGGCTGGCGGGCCAGGTACGCCGCCGTACCGTGGCGGGCATGCTGCTGGGCGGCGGGCTGCAGCACATCTGGCCGCATGACCGGGCGCACTGCTTCTTCTCCCGGGCGCGCTGGTAACTTGACCAGCTCGGCCTGGCGGTCGCGCAGCTGGCGGTGATGCTGATGGTGCCGCCCGGCGCTGACCTGCACATGGCTGTGGATGATTCGGTGTTCCGCCGCTGCGGCCGCAAGGTCCACGGAGCGGGCTGGCAGCATGACGGCAGCGCCCCGGGCATGAGCAAGCTCAGCTACGGCAACTGCTTCGTCACCGCCGGGCTGCTGGTCCGGCTGCCGTTCTGCGCCCGCCCGGTGTGCCTGCCGGTGCTGGCCCGGCTGCACCTGCCCGGCAAGGGGACGGGCCCCTCCAAGGCAGAGACGGCCGCTGCCCTGGTCAGCCAGCTCGCCCTGGCCTTCGGCGACCGGATGATCCATGTCGTGGCCGATGCCGCCTATCACGGCCCGGCGCTGCGCGAGCTGCCGGGCAACCTGACCTGGACCTGCCGGATCCCCCGCAACGCCGTGCTGTATGACCTGGCGCCGCCGCGCACCGGCCGCCGCGGCCGCCCCCGCATCAAAGGAGACCGGCTCGGCACCGCCGATGACATCGCGGCCGCCGCGGCCTGGACCACGGTGACCGTCACCGTCTACGGCCGCGACCAGGTCAGGCACGTCACCGAGGTCACCTGCCTGTGGTACGGGTCATGGCACACCCGCGTCGTCCGCCTGATCCTGATCCGCGACGAGCGCACCACCGCCGGATATGACCTGGGCCTGGTCACCACCGGCCGCGCCGCTGCCCCGGCCGCGCTCGTCATGCGCTACGCCGCCCGGTGGGCAATCGAGCAGGCGTTCGCCGACGCCCGCAACGTCCTGGGCGCCGGCGAGGCACGCAACCGGGTCCGGCTCGCAGTGGAGCGCACCGTCCCGTTCGCGCTCCTGGTGCACACCCTGATCATCATCTGGTACGCCCGCCACGGGCACGACCCGTCCGATATCGACGACCGCCGCGCCAGCCAGCCCTGGTACCGGTCCAAGACCGAGCCGGCCTTCGAGGACATGCTCATCAAACTCCGGCGCACCCTGATCGCGGCCCGATTTTCCGGCACCCGCCCAGCTCAGCCCACCAGAGAACAAATCCGCGCCGTGCTAGCGGCCTGGGACGCCGCCGCTGCATAACTACGAAACTTCAGTAGTCACCTGCGGGGGCAAATTCGATGCCCGGAGCAAGAGCTACCTCTCCAATGTCGTCGTGTACACCTCGCTTGTCGCGGCCACCCGGGCAGCCCATTGACCGGCCCCCGTGGCCAGTTCGCGCCAACTTTCGCGCAGCCAGCCCAGACTGCCGCGCGGGCACGTTTTCCTAGGTCAGGCGGCGGGCGAGCCGGCCTGTAGGCCGGGTTCTGTGCACCAGCCGAAGCTGGCCGACGGCCATCCATCTCCAGTGCCTCGGGGTCAACCGTGCCGTTGGCCAGGTGCGTGTCCTCTCAGGTTGTGCGCGATGCGTGTGCCTAGGCCCTGCCCGGCCAGACGTATGACCCTGGTCGCCGGCGATTCTGTAGCTATGGCACGTTACGGCCGCGGGAGCTCGCCGGAGGACCTCGCTGCGGCCGTCCGGCGGGCGGGGGTGAGCGACGGCCGCGTGCTGGCCGCCATCGCGGCCACCCCACGCACGGCCTTTGTTCCCCCCGCGTATGCCCGGGTGGCGTATGAGGACCGGCCCCTGCCGATCCCGCATGGCCAGGTCACCACGCAGCCATCACTGTCGGCCATGATGATCGCCGGGCTCGGCCTGGCCGACGGCGAGCAGGTGCTGGAGATCGGCACCGGCTACGGCTACCAGGCCGCGCTGCTGGCCCGGCTCGCCGGTCAGGTGGTCAGCATCGAGATCTGGCCTGACATGGCCGCGCAAGCGCGGCGCAACCTTGCGGCCCAGGGAATCTCCAACGTGCTGGTCGTCGCTGGTGACGGGACCGAGGGGTACCTGGCCCGCGCTCCCTATGACGCGGTGCTGGTCTCCGCGGCATGTACCGAGGTACCGCCGCCGCTGGTCGCTCAGCTGCGCCCTGGCGGGCGTCTGGTCCAGCCCATCGGGCCGGGCGGGCACGAAGAAGTCCTGGTGTTCGAGCGGCGGGCGGAGTCGCTAAGACCGGTGCGGGTCCTCACGTCGGCCAGCTTCGTCCCCCTCCACGGCAAGCACGGCCTCCCGCTTGCAGAAACGTGATCATTGACAGGTCCCGCGGCGAAGCTGCCCGGCTCATGATGCTCCGGGACGGAGGGCCAGCATGCCGTCCGGCTGGAGATCGACTCGTGATCCGAAGCGGTGGCTGGCCCGCTGGAGTACCGTCCTCAGCCACTGCGAGTCCGCCTCCGAGGCGCGGTGCAGCCGCATCTGCCTGGCCTGCATGGGCGCCATCCGCAAGGCTGCCAGCTCCCCCGTGCCCGGTTCCACCGACGCGAAGTAGAGCAGGCGCAAGTCGTCCCGGTACTTCTCGTAGCCGGTGATGCCCTCGTAGTCGTCGATGCAGTCACCGCAGCCGTAGAGGACGAGCTTGCCCCGGAACACCTCGACCGGACGGGGGTGGTGCGAGGAGTGACCGTGGACGACGTCGACCCCGCCGTCGATCAGCCGGTGGGCGAAGCCGACCTGATCCGCGGCCACGTCGTACCCCCAGTTGCCTCCCCAGTGGATGGAGACGACTGCGACGTCACCAGGCCGCTTCGCAGCCCGAACCCGGCTGGTGACATCGTCGGCCGTGGCGCTGGACAGATCGGGCAGCACGTCGATGCCGGGCCGGGCCCGGGTGGCTGCCCAGTCTGCCGGGATCCCGCTGGAACCCGTTCCGCACGAGAAGATGACGATACGCCCAGCGCCCGGTACCGGGACGGCCACGGGCCGGCGCGCTTCACCGGCGTCGCGACCAGCCCCCACCGCGCGCAGCCCAGCACCGGACAGGGCATTCAGTGTGTCCTCCAGCCCCTGGCGGCCGAAGTCGAGCACGTGGTTGTTCGCCAGCGCGCACGCATCAGGCCGGGCCGCCGCCAGGCAGCCAATGTTGCCCGGGCTCATCCGGTAGTGAACGCCCTTGCCTGGCGCGAACCAGCGGCTGCGGGTGATGCTCGTCTCCAGGTTGATCACCCGGACATCAGGGGCGACGTCGTCGAGTACCCCCAGCGCATCTCCCCACGGCCAGGAGAAGCCAACCGGCCGCGGGATCGCACCGTTGGCGCTTTCGGCCAGTTCGACGTATGCCCGCGCGTCGTCGGCGTACGCCTCCCGCAGTTCCGGGTCACCAGGGTGCGGAAGAATCTGGTCGATGCCGCGGCCAGGCATCACGTCCCCGGACAAGAACAGGGTCACCAGCACATCACCCACGTAACCCATTCTCCAGGCCGCCGCCGCGGGGCCCGGACTCCGGGCTGGGCGGGTGGGCATGAAGCTGCCTGCGGGGCGTGCAGGACGGCGTTTCCCATGGTCAGGCGGCGGGCGAGTCGGCCTGTAGGCCGGGTTCTGTGCACCAGCCGAAGCTGGCCGGCGGCCATCCATCTGGGACTGCCGTTGCCGGCAGCCTCGTGCGGTCTACCCGCGAGCTCGGGCGGGCCGCCCTCAAACGCTCGCGCAGGAGGCCGAAGCCCCCCTTGTGACCTTGCTCCAGGTGGGGTTTACCTAGCCGCCCGGATCACTCCGGGCGCTGGTGGTCTCTTACACCACCGTTTCACCCTTACCCCCGCCCCGGCCGGAGCCGGGATCGAGGGCGGTCTGCTTTCTGTGGCACTGTCCCGCGGGTCACCCCGGGTCGGCGTTACCGACCACCCTGCCCTGCGGAGCCCGGACCTTCCTCACCGGAGCGGATCCCGCGAAGGACCCGCACCAGCGCGGCCGCCCGGCCGGCTCGCCCGCCGCGTTCTCCAGCATAGGCGCTAACCGGCCATTCCCGGCCGGTCAGCGCGCGGCGCCAGCCAGATGCCCGGTGTCGTTCACCCGGACCGAGGTCGCCGCGAAACTCTCGCCGCCGGGCGGCGCCACCCCGGTGTCGGCCAGCCAGGCGTCCACCGCCCCCGGCCAGCGCCGCGCCGCCTCGGCGTGGGTCAGCCCCTCCCACTCCCCGAAATCGGTCTCCGCCCACCCCTCGTCCGCCACCAGCGGCGCGCCGGTGGCGGCGGCGACCGCCGCTGCCGTCCGCCGCGCCCGGGCCAGCGGGGAGGTGATGATCAGGTCGAGACCGCCGCGGGCCGCCAGCCGGGCCGCGGCGGCATCCGCCTGGCGCAGCCCGGTCACGGTCAGCGGGATGTCACCCCGCCCGGCGAACCGCCGCGCGCCGGAAAGGGCTGTCTCACCGTGCCGCAGCAGCAGCGTGGTGGTGGGCTGGCCTACCGCCACCGCCAGCCGCTCAACGATGGCCGCCCGCGCGCTCGCCGTCCGCCGTCCGGCTGTGCCGGGCCGCGGCGTCCATGGCCTGGTTGGCAAGCCGGTCGGCGTGCGCGTTGCGTGAACGCGGCACCCAGGTGTAGCTCACGTGGCCCAGCGCCCGTGCCGTCTCCCTGGCCCGGGCGGCCAGCGGGCGCATGTCGGGGTGCTTGATCTGCCAGCGGCCCGACATCTGCTCCACGACCAGTTTGGAGTCCATGCGGACCTCGACGTCGGCGCCGCGGGCGAGCCCGGCGGCGGCACGCAGGCCCGCGATGAGCCCCGAGTACTCGGCGACGTTGTTGGTGGCGCGGCCGAGGCTGTCGCTCACCTCGGCGAGCACCTCACCGGTCAGCGCGTCGCGGACGACGGCGCCGTACCCGGCCGGCCCCGGGTTCCCGCGGGAGCCACCGTCGGCCTCGACAACCAGACGGCGGTTCACCGGCCGGGCTCCGGGGTGCGGACCAGGATGCGCCGGCACTCCTCGCAGCGGAGCACCTCGTCCGGGGGGGCGGCCCGGATCCGCGCCAGATCGACTGTGTTCAGCGACAGGTGGCAGCCCTCGCAGCGCCCGCCGCGCAGCGCGGCCGCGCCGACGCCGTGCTGCGCGCGCATCTTGTCGTACAGCCCCATCAGGTCGGCCGGGATGTCGGTGGCGACCCCGGCCCGCAGGCCCGCCGCCTTGTCCGCCTGCTCCCCGATCTCGCCGAGCGCGGCGTCGCGCCGCGCTCCGACCTCATCTCGCTGGCTGGCCAGCGTGGCCCGCTCCCTGGTGAGCTCCTCCCGGCGCGCCTCGATCGCCTCCCGCCGTTCCATCACGTCCAGCACGATCTCCTCCAGATCGGACTGGCGGCGGGTCAGCGAGACGATCTCCGACTGGAGGTTCTCCAGCTCCCGGGGTGAGGACACCTGCCCGGCGTCCAGCCGGGTGCGGTCCCGCTCCACCCGGGACCGGACCTGCTCCACGTCGGCCTCCGCCTTCGCCTGCTCCCGCGACAAGTCGCTCACCTGCGCTTCCAGGGCCGTCAGCTCATCGCCGAGTTCGGCGTCCCGCGCCTCGATCCGCTCGTACTCCGCCAGCTCGGGCAGGCTGCGGCGGCGATGATCCAGCCGGCTCAGCTCGGCGTCCAGGTCAGCCAGTTCGAGCAGTCTGCGCTGCGCCTCCGGGGATGCTTTCACGAAACCTCACCATAGAGGTTTTTCCCAGCCCCGGGTCCGACCAACGCCGGTGCCGCCGCCGTTCAGGACGGCAGGACCAGCATGACCACCGGCGCCGACGTGGGCGAACGGGCCCCGCTGGCCGGCTCCACGGTCAGGCCCACGCTGTCCCCCATCGTCAGCCCGGTGACCACCACGGGGGCGGTCATCCCCCGGTGCGGGTCCGGCAGCATGCCCGCCGGCCGCATCCGGTGCCGCCCCATCAGCCACACCTCGTACCGCTGCCCGGCCGGCAGGGCCGGCAGCCGCGCCGTGGTCAGCACGAGCGCGTGGTCGCGGTGCGACATGACCACGGTGGCGGTGCCGCCGGTCCTGGCCCGGGCGGTCATGATGGCCGCGTCCGGGGCGTTCAGCACGGTGGCGATGGCCCGGCTGTGCGCCTGCTCCTGGTTCAGCCGGTGCTGGGTGCTGACGAACATCCCGCCCAGGACCAGGGCAACGAGCATGCACCCGCCCGCGATCGCGACCGCCATCCGCGGCACCGCCAGCCGGGACGGGCGGCGCCCGGCGCCGGGGACGGCCAGGATGTCCTGCGTGGCCGGGGGCTGCTGGCGGATGTTCGCCGCAGCGGCCAGGACCTGCTCCCGCAGCCGGGCGGGCGGGGTCACCGCGGTGGTGGCCGACAGCCGGCCGGCCGCCTCGCGCAGGCTGGCCGCCTCCTGACGGCAGGCCTCGCACTCGTCGAGGTGCCGCTCGAACCGCATCCGGTCGGGGCCGGTGAGCGCGTCGAGCGCGTAGGCGCCGGCCAGGGTGTGCGGGACATCCCGCCGCAGCTTCACCGGTCCGCTCCCAGGCAGTCCCGCAGCCGGATCAGGCCGTCCCGCATGCGGGTCTTCACCGTGCCCACCGCCACCCCGAGCAGGCTGGCGACCTCCCGGTAGGTATATCCGCCGTAATAGGCCAGGGTGACCGATTCGCGCTGCAGTTCGGTGAGCGAGGCCAGGCACTGGCGCACCCGCTGCGCGTCAAGCCGGTTCTCGACCTCCTCGGTCACGACGTCGTAGTCAGTGACGGCGGCAGTTGCCCGCTGCTCCCGTTCTGCTGACGCCTGCGCGGAGCGCACCCGGTCTACGGCGCGCCGGTGGGCGAGGGTCATCAGCCAGGTCATCGCGCTTCCCCGGTAGGGGTCGAAGCGGGAAGCGCTCCGCCACACCTCCAGCATCACTTCCTGCGTCACCTCCTCCGACTGCGCGGGGTCGCGGACCACCCGCCGGACCAGGCCGAAGACCTGCGCCGCCGACCGGTCGTAGACGGCGGCGAAGGCGGCCTGGTCGCCGCGGGCGACAAGAGCGAGCAGCGCGGCCAGGTCGCCGCCTGCCGCCTGCCGCTGCCAGCGGCCCGGCTGCCCTTCGGTCATGCTCACGTCCTCGCTCCCACACTGGTGATTCGTGGCCGGGGCCGGGCCGGCTTGGCCGGCCATGCGATTCACCAAACCTGGCCGCTCTGGGCTACGAATAGATGGTGTGACATCTTCCACTGAGTATCGGCCTGCCACGCCGGGCCGCGTCCACCCCGGATACGGGGTCGCAACCGGGTTGATCACCGCAGCCGTCGCGATGGGAGTCGCGCAGCTCGTCGCGGGAGTCACCGGCCCGCAGGGCTCGCCGGTGGTGGCCGTGGGCGGTGCGGCCATCGACCATACGCCGCCGCCGGTAAAGAATTTCGCGATCTCCGCGTTCGGGTCCAACGACAAGACGGCGCTGGTGGCCGGCATCCTGGTGGTGCTGGCGGTGTTCGCGGCGCTGATCGGTGTGGCGGCGGTCCGCCGGATCGGCTATGGCCTGGCCGGGCTGGCGGTCTTCACCGGGATCGGCCTGCTCGCCGCGCTGACCCGTCCCGGTGCCGGGCTCACCGACGCGGTGCCCGTCCTGGCCGGGGCCGCGGTGGGGGCCTTCGTCATGACCCGGCTGGCCCGCGCCGCGGCAGCCATCGCCGGCGCCGGCGCAGCGCAGGAACCGGCCTCACCCACCACACCGGAGCCCCGGCCGGGCGCCCAGCCGGACCGGCGGCGGTTCCTGATCACCGGCTCGGCGGCGGTGGCGGTCGCCGGGGTCAGCGCCCTGGCGGGCGCACGGCTCGCCGCCCCGTCCAGCGCGGTGGTCCGGGCCCGTTCCACCCTGCGGCTGCCCGCACCCGCCCGCCCGGCACCCGCCCTGCCGGCCGGCGCGGACCTGCACATCGGCGGCCTGAGCCCGTTCATCACCCCGAACGGCGCCTTCTACCGGGTGGACACCGCACTGCTGCTGCCGCAGGTCGCGCCGGCGGACTGGCAGCTGCGCATCCACGGGATGGTGGAACGCGAGATCACGATCACCTTCGCCGACCTGCTCAAGCTGCCCCTGATCGAGAGCTACACGACGTTGGCCTGCGTCTCCAACCCGGTCAGCGGCCCCTACATCGGCAACGCGAAGTGGCTGGGCGCCAGCCTGGCCAGCCTGCTGCGGTCGGCCCGGATCAAGACCGGGGCCGACCAGCTGCTGTGCACATCGGTGGACGGGTTCACCTCCGGCACCCCGGTGCAGACGGTCATGGACGGGCGGGACGCGCTGCTGGCGGTGGCGATGAACGGGGCGCCGCTGCCGGTCGCGCACGGGTTCCCGGCCCGGATGGTGGTGCCCGGCCTGTACGGGTACGTGTCCGCCTGCAAGTGGGTGACCGACATCAACGTGACCACGTTCGCGGCCGCGCAGGGGTACTGGGTGCCGCGCGGCTGGTCGCAGCAGGCCCCGATCAAGACCGAGTCGAGGATCGACGTGCCGAACAGCTCCGGCCCGCTGCGGGCGGGCCGCAACCATGTCGCCGGTGTCGCCTGGGCACAGCACAAGGGCATCGACGCGGTGGAGGTCCGGATCGACGGCGGCCAGTGGCAGCAGGCCCGGCTGGCCGCGGTACCCGGGATCGACACCTGGCGGCAGTGGGTGTGGGCATGGGACGCGGCCGGAGGGACCCACACGATCGAGGCCCGCGCCACCGACGCGACCGGCTACACCCAGACCGCGTTCCAGGCCCCGCCGGAGCCGAACGGCGCGACCGGCTACCCGAGCGTCACGGTGACGGTGCAGTAGCCGGCCCGGCCGTCACAGCAGCTGGTCGCGGATCTGGCCGGACAGGTACGCCCCGAGCCAGCGGCCCATCTCGTCGAACAGGCGCCTGCGCTGCGGGGAGGTGACCGGCTCGGAGTCGGGCAGTCCCGCGTCCAGGGTGAGCCAGGTGACGTGCTCCCCGAGCCGGACCGTGGCCCGCTGCCCGGCCAGCACGCCGAACGTGCCCAGCGACAGCAGCCGCCCGGCGGGGCCGGCCGCGTCCCCGGCCCCGGCCTGGCTCATGACCAGCACCGGGCAGGCGATCTCCAGGCCGCGCCGGAGCCTGCGCTGTGCGCTGGCCAGCAGTGGTGAGGCTGGCCTGCCGGACGTACCGTCCGCCCGCCCGGGCCGTGGCCTGGCCAGCCACGGCCACGCCGGGCCCAGGTCCGGGCTGGCGATGATGAGCGCGTCCACCGGCTGGCTGCCCCGGCGGGCATGGCACCACAGCGCGGTGATGACCGCGCCGGCGCAGTGCCCCGCCGCCACCACCGTGTCGATCGCATCGGCCGCCCGCAGGTGGGTGACCGCTGCGTCGAGGCAGCCGAAGCAGGCGTTGAGCTCGCTGGCCGCACGGTTACCGTCGGCCGGGGCCGGCTCGCCGGCACCGACCGAGCGCAGATCGGCCGCATAGAAGTGGAACCCCCGCTCGGTGTACCAGGCGGCCAGGTCGGCGGGCACGAAGGTGTCCTCCAGGCAGTGCACGTACAGCACCGCGCGCCTGCTGGGCCGGGCGCTGCGCCACCGCAGCACCGCCACCCCACTGCCCTGTTCATCGCCGACGGCGCCCGGTATCAGCAGCGGCACACTCTCGTAGCCGCCGGCCGGCCCGTCGCGCTCCATGATCAGACCCATGACCCCCATGACCCCCGGGTACGCCCCACACCCAAACACACCGCACCCAACGCTCCATACCCAACACGGAGCGTCATAGGGCAGTGTTGCATCGTTACCACGATCGAGCAGGGAGAACACGCCAGCACACCGCGTGTGCCCGCCGTGGCCCGTACCCTTCGAGCATGGCGCCCGGCACGGATGGATTCATAGAGACTGAACGTAAATACGAGGCGGGACCCGCTTTCGTCCTGCCGGACCTGGCCGGGGTGGCGGGCGTCGCCGCGGTGACCGGGCAGCGGACGCACCGGCTGCGTGCGGTCTACTTCGACACCGCGGATCTGCGGCTGGCCGCGGCGAGGATCACGCTGCGCCGGCGGACCGGCGGCACCGACGCCGGCTGGCACCTGAAGCTGCCGGCCGGCGTGGACAGCCGGCGGGAAGTGCATGCCCCGCTGACCCGTGCCGCGCGCACCGTCCCGGCGAGCCTGGCCGCGCGGGTGGCCGGCTCGACCGCGGGCGAGCCGCTGGCGCCCATCGCCCGGCTGGAGACCGCCCGCACCGTCCGGTACCTGACCGGCCAGGACGGCCAGCCGCTGGCCGAGGTCGCCGACGACCTGGTGACCGGGGCGCTGCCAGAGCCGGCACCGGAGCCGGCGCAAGGGCGCGGCGGGCGGCCGCGATGGCGGGTGGTGTCCCGGTGGCGCGAGATCGAGGTCGAGCTGGCCGACGGCACACGCGACCTGCTCGACGCGGTCGAGGGGGCGCTGGTCCAGGCCGGGGCCGAGCCCTCCGCGGCGGCGTCGAAGCTCAGCAGGCTGCTCGCGGCGGCAGGCCCGCCGGGCAGCGGGACCCCGGCCGGCGGCTGAGGCGAACCCGGTCCCGAGCTGAGAGCTGGCCGGTCCTGAGAGCTGGCCGGTCCTGAGAGCTGAGCGCTAGCCGGTCTGGAGCAGGTCGCTGGCGGGCCGGCGGGCGCTCGCCGCCGCGGTGTGCACCCGGCCGAACTGGAGAAGCATCTGCGGTGTGCCGGCCAGCCCGAGCCCGCTGCGTACCAGCGCCCGGATCGGCGAGAGTTCCAGCGGCTCGCTGGTCATGCTGGCGAAGACCCAGGTGGTGGCGGCGTGCAGCAGCATCCGCTGCAGCGCCTGGCCGGCCCGCAGCCAGTCCTGCGGCGTGTCGGCTGCGGTGGTCAAGATGGCCGTCGCCGCCGCGGGGGCGCCCGCCTCGCCGGCTCTCCCCCAGCCGCGGCCGAGGTCGAAGTCGCGCTGGGCGAGCCTGCCGGTCTCACCCAGGTCCGGCTCCGGGGCTGACGCCGGGTAGGCGCCCGCCGCGACACCGTCCCTGGCGGTGCTCCCCGGCGGCCGGGTCCACCGCCGGATCTCGGCCTGGGCCGCCCGCCGCCGCCAGGTGCCGGCGGCCGCTGCCAGCCTGGCCAGCCGCTGGAAGGCAGGCGGCTCGCCGACCAGTGCCAGCGCGGCTCCCTCCGCGATCGCGTCGTGCTGGAGCCCGGCCAGCAGCCCGTCCGGCAGCGGGCCGGGGCTGAACGGGCCCCGGTGCGTGTACCGGTGCGGCACCGCCGCCAGCAGCCCCCACTCGCGGCCGGTCATCGGGGCCGGCGCGCCGAGATACACCCGGGCGAGCAGGGCGGGCCTGGCTGGGTCGGGCCGCAGGCTGACCGCGGGCACATACCCGAGCCGGCGCACCGCCAGCCGGAGCCCGTACAGTGCGGCGCCGCAGCTGATCATCAGCTCCCGGCCGGCCGGGTCCAGAAGCCTCAGCGCCCGCCCGGGATCGGCATGCAGTTCCACCGCGTTCCCGGCCACGCGGAACAGCCACGGCTGGGTGTTCAGGATCGACGGTGCCCGGCCAGCGATGGCCACCAGCGCGGGAACCTGATCGGCTGGCAGCCGTGGGCCGGCCCACGGCTGTCCCTGGCACAGTCGGATGATCTCGGTCATGCTGGTCCTCGCCGATGGTTTCCTGCCAGCATCGCCGCCGCGCCGCGCGGCGGGCAGGGCCTTCGGTCCCGTCCGGCCGGGCCGAACGCCCCGCGCACCGGCCTGGCAGCGCTCGCAGAATTGTGCCGGCAGCGCTCAGAGGATTGCCAGAGCCCGTTCCGAGGTCCCGCAAAAACCAGGCGGCCACACTCATAGGCAGAGCAACACTAGGAGGGGCGAAGACCATGAACACGAGCAACCGGGATGCGCTGTCGGCGGTGGTCGCACGGCGGCGCGGCCGGGCACGGCTGCGCACTGCCACCGTCACGCTCGGCGCCGCCAGCCTGGTCGTGGCCGGTGCCGTGGCCTACACCCTGCCGGGCGGGATAACCCACACGACCACCACGACCACGTCAGCCGCTGGCACGCCAGCAGCGGCTGGCACCACCGTGGTGCACACCACCTCGGGTGGTTCGGGCGTCACCACCACGACCACTGCAGGCGGCACCGGATCGGCGACCGCGCCGGCGGCCACCTCCGGGTCGGGCCACGTCACCTCCGGCGGCTCCTGATGACCGCCGGTTCGGTGATCGGTGAGGCGTCGGCCAGCTGGCAGGCGCTCGGCACCGGGGTCCAGCTGATCGTCACCGACGCCCACCAGCTCGCCGCCGCCCGGCAGATACTCGAAGCTGACCTGGCCGCGGTGGACCTGGCCTGCAGCAGGTTCCGGCCCGACTCGGAGATCGTCGCCCTGGACCGGGCGATGGCCGGGACGGGGGAAACGCCCGTGCAGGTCAGCCCCCTGCTCGCGGAAGCGATCGCGGTCGCGCTGCGGGCGGCGCGGCTCACCGACGGGGATGTGGACCCGACCGTAGGCGCCGCCATGAACGCGGTCGGCTACGACCGTGACTTCCCGCTGATCCCGGCCGACGGGCCGGCCGTGAAGCTGACCGTCCGGACCATCCCTGGCTGGCGCCAGGTGGAGTTCGACGAGCAGTCACGGCAGCTGCAGCTGCCGCCCGGCGTCCGGCTCGACCTGGGCGCAACGGCCAAGGCCTGGGCGGCTGACCGGTCGGCCGGCCGCATCGCCGCCGAGTTCGGCTGCGGTGTGCTGGTCAGCCTCGGCGGCGACATCGCGGTCGCCGGGCAGCCCCCCGAGGGCGGCTGGCGGATCCGGGTGCAGGACATCAGCGGCCGCCCCGAGGACCCGCCCAGCGGGCCGTCCGCGGTGGTCGCCATCCATGGCGGCGGCCTGGCCACCTCCAGCATTGCGGCGCGCCGCTGGCGGCGGGGCGGCGACGTGCTCCATCACATTCTCGATCCCCGCACCGGCCTGCCGGCCGCGCCGGTCTGGCGGACGGTTTCAGTGGCGGCGGCAAGCTGCACCGACGCCAACATCGCCAGCACGGCGGCGATCATCCGCGGCCGGGAGGCGCCTGCCTGGCTGACCGGGATGGGCCTGCCAGCCCGGCTGGTCGATGAGGCCGGCGTGGTGCTTACGGTCGGCGGCTGGCCCGCCGAAGGAGGTGACCCACGGTGAACCGCTCACCCGATGTCCTGTCAGCGGTCATAGAGCGAGAGCGCAACCGGACCCGGATGCGCCTGGCCACCATGACGGTCGGGGCAGCCGCCCTGGCCACCGCCGGCGTCGTCGCCTACAACCTGCCGAGCCCGGCACACAAGACGACCTCGACGGCGAACAGTGCCGCCACGACCCCGGCGACGACCCGGCCCTCCGCCGTCAGCTACTCCGGTGACGACGGCGGCGACGGCGGACGCGCACCCGCCGCGGCGCCCGGCACCTCGGCCACCCGGGCACCGAGCCACACCACATCCGGCGGCTCCTGACCCCAGACCGTCAGCTGACCGGGCCCGGTTCCGGCTTGGCCTCTCCGGCGACCCCGGCCCGGTCAGCTGACTCCATCACCGCTCGCACCGGCTCCGCCACCACCTGCGCCGCAGCGCTGTCCGGCGGGGCCGGTCCCGTCGGCGGCACCACGTTCTGGTACCGCCAGAACCGCGGGATCGCCCAGCAGCTGACAGCCGCGGTCACCACGCTGAGCAGGCCGCCCGACCAGGCGGCGACCTGCGGCCCGGCCACCGCGGCGACCGCACCTGACTCGGCGTCACCCAGCTTCGGCCCGCCCTGCAGGCCCGCGAAGACCAGGCTGTTGACCCGGCCCTGCATGGCGTCCGCTGTGACCTGCTGCACGATCATCATCCGGAACACCGACGACACCACGTCGGCAGCGCCCGCCACGACCAGCAGGACCAGCGCGGCGGGCAGCCAGCTCACCAGGCCGAACGCGGTGATCGCCAGGCCCCAGCCGACGACGCAGATCGCCACCGCCCGGCCCGCCCGCCGGACCCGGCCGATGTGGCCGGTGAGCACCGATCCGATCAGCGCGCCCAGCCCCGGTGCCGCGTTCAGGTACCCGACTGTGGTAGCGCCGCCGTGATACACGGTCACCGCGAGCGCCGGGAACAGCGCCCGCGGCATCCCGAACACCATCGCCCCCAGGTCGATGAGGAACGACCCGGCCAGCGGCTGGCTCGTCCGCATGTACCGGACCCCGCCGATGAGCGAGGCGAGCCCGGCGCGCTGCCCGCCGCCCTCGGGTGGCAGCGCGGGCAGCCTGGCCACTGTGACGAGCGCCACCGCGAACGAGGCGACGTTCAGCCAGTAGACGAGGGCGAAGCCGGTATAGGCCATCAGCAGCCCGGCGGCGGCGGGACCCACCACCTGGGTCGCCTGGAACACCGCCGACTGAAGCGACAGGGCGGCCGGCAGGTCGGCCGGCGGGACCAGGCGCCGCAGCGATGATCGCCGCGCCGCCCAGTCCACTCCCTGGAACGCGGCGGACTCGGCGGTGCAGGCGAACATCGGCCAGAGCAGAGGGTGGCTGAGCCCCGCGTTGACGGCCAGCCCGGCGCAGCCCGCCGCCAGCAGCACCTGTGTGACCAGCATGACTTTGCGCCGGTCAAAGGCATCTACCAGCGGCCCGCCGAGCACCGACCCGGCCAGCAGAGGCACCAGCTGGCCGAGACTGACCAGCCCCACCATCGCGGTGGAGCCGGTCAGCCGGTAGGTCTGGTAGGCGACCGCCACCACGGTCAGCTGGCTGCCGACCCCGGCGACCATCTGCCCGGCCCACAGCCGCCGGAACCCGCGGTGCCGCCGCAGCGGGCTGGTGTCCACCAGCGCCCCGCCCACGCCGCGGCGAACACGAGCGGGCAGGGCGGGCATGCGGCCTCCGGCGGGGAACGGGGGGTGTCTGGCGCATCCTGCCAGGCCCACCAGCTCAGAGGCAATTGAGAGCCGTGCTAGAGCACCTGCTGCGGGGGGCCGGTGATGCTTGAGGCAACGTCAGAGCAAACCGGGGAGCCAACCATGACCGCGATCACCCACGGCACCGCGCTGTGGTACGCCAGCCGCGCGACCGGGGTCGTCAGCCTGCTGCTGCTGACCCTGGTCGTGATACTCGGCATCGCCGTCAACCGGCAGGGCCGGCTGCCCGGCCTGCCCTCCTTCGCTGTCACTGGCCTGCACCGGAGCCTGTCGCTGCTGTCGGTCCTGTTCATCGGGGCACACATCGCCACCGCGGTCATCGACCCCTACGTGAGCATCCGGGTGGCGGCGGTGGTGATCCCGTTCGTCTCCGCCTACCAGCCGTTCTGGCTGGGCCTGGGCGCGGTCGCGGTGGACCTGATCGCCGCGCTCATCATCACCAGCCTGGCCCGGGCGCGGATGCCCCGCCGGGCCTGGCGCGGCATCCACTGGCTGGCCTACGCCGCCTGGCCGGTGGCCTTCGTGCACGGCATCGGGGCCAGCCCGGACCTGCGCAGCGGCGGGCTGCGGCCGGTCGCGATCGCCTGTGCGCTGGCGGTCGGCGGGGCCGGCCTGTGGCGGGTGGCACAGCGCACCCGTGCGGTGCCGCGTGCCGAGCGCGCCGCGGTCGCGATGGCCAGCAGCGACGCCGCCAGCCACCGCCCTGGCCGCCGCGTCGCCCACCACGCCCACGCCGGCGATGGCGGGGCACGATGATGCACAGCGCTACGCTGCCGCTGCCCTATCCCGATCCGGGCTCGCACCAGGCGGAGCCGGTGACCCGCCGGCTGGGTGAGGTCTACCCGGGCGACCTGCCCCGGCTGCTGCCCGCGCACGGGGCCGTCCCGGTGGACCTGCGGACCCATCTGCGCCGCTACGGCCCGGTGCCCTACCGCGGCGGACGGGAGCTCTTCGTCCCGGAGGTGGAAGCGGCCGGCCTGACCGGCCGTGGTGGAGCCGCGTTCCCGACCTACCGCAAGCTCGCCGCGGTGGCCGGCTACGGGCCCACCCCGGTGGTGATCGGCAACGGCGCCGAGGGCGAGCCAGCGAGCAACAAGGACAAGTCGCTGCTGTGGATCTCGCCGCACCTGGTGCTCGATGGGCTGCAGATGGCCGCCGAGGCGGTCGGGTCACGCACCGTGGGCCTGTATGTCCACCGCAACCCACGCCTGCACCAGCATCTGCGGGCCGCGATCGCGGAACGGGCCGCGGCGGGCCTCGATGCCGCCAGGGTGGAGCTGATCGAGGCGCCACCCCGGTTCCTGGCCGGTGAGGAGTCGGCACTGGCGAGCCGCACCTCAGGCGGGCCCGCCCTGCCGCGCTTCAAGCCGCCCCGGGCGTCACAGCGGGGCGTGGCCGACCGGCCCACCCTGGTGCAGAACGTCGAGACCCTGGCCCATCTGGGCCTGATCGCCCGCTTCGGCCCGGCCTGGTTCCGCTCGGCCGGCACCGCGGCCGAGCCGGGCAGCATGCTGACCACGCTGCACCACACCGATGGCCGGATGGACGTGCAGGAGGTCGCGCTGGGCATCGGTGTCGCGGACCTGCTCGGCCTGGACGACCGCCCCGCGCAGGCGGTCCTGATCGGCGGATACCACGGTGCGTGGCTGCCGGCCGCGCAGGCCGCGCTGCTGCCGCTCACCAACGAGGCGCTGCGCCCGCTCGGGGCCGCCGTCGGGGCGGGTGTGCTGGCCGCGCTGCCGGCCGACCGGTGCGGTGTCGTCGAGAGCGCCCGGGTCGTCCGCTACCTCGCGCTGGAGTCCGCCGGGCAGTGCGGGCCGTGCTTCAACGGCCTGCCCGCGATGGCGGGCGCGCTGGCGGAACTGGCGGAGCCACGGCCCGCCGGGCAGGCCCGCGCCAACCTGGAACGCTGGTCAGGCCTGGTGTCCAACCGCGGTGCCTGCCATCACCCGGACGGGACCGTGCGGTTCGTCCGCAGTGCGCTGCGGGTGTTCTCGGCCGAGCTGGACCGGCACTCCCGCGGCCACTGCACGGGTACCAGCGAGCGGCCGTTCCTGCCCCTCCCGGCGGAATCGGCCCTCGATAACGCAGACTGGAGGTGACATGAGAAAGCAGCTGCGGGTCAATCCCATCGACTGTGTCGGGCACGGGCTGTGCGCCGAGCTGCTGCCCGAGCTCATCTCCCTCGATGAGTGGGGCTACCCGATGCTCCCCGACCAGCCCGTGCCCAGGAGGCTGGAGCGGCAGGCACGCCGCGCGGTCACCGACTGCCCGGCGCTGGCGCTGGCCCTGGCCGACGCGCCGCCGGGCACACCGGCCGTCAAGCACACCAGCGGCCCCGACACCAGGCAGAGGTCCTGACAGGCACCGGTCCTCAGAGCCAGCACCGGTCCTCAGAGCCAGCACCGGTCCTCAGAGCCAGCACCGGTCCTCAGAGCCAGCACCGGTCCTCAGAGCCAGCACCGGTCCTCAGAGCTGACACAGAGGAAGGGCATACTCGAGCTAGAGGAATGCCCGTGATGCTGGATCGATGGTGAGCGACATGCAGGCTCAGCAGCCCCAGGCCGGACCGGCGGCCACCGCCCGGGCCCAGCCGCCGCGGGTGCAGCGTGCCGACGGCACACCGATCCGGGTGCTGGTGGTCGACGACGAGCCGAGCCTGGCTGAGCTGCTGGCCAGCGTGCTGCGTTACGAGGGCTGGGATATCCAGGTCGCGGGCGATGGCGCGAGCGCGGTCCGGGCGGCGCGGGAGTTCCGTCCTGACGCTGTGGTGCTGGACATCATGCTGCCCGACTTCGACGGCCTTGAGGTGCTGCGCCGCATGCGGGCCGACATCCCCCACGTGTGCGTGCTCTTCCTGACCGCGCGGGACGCGGTCGAGGACCGGGTGGCGGGGATCACCGCTGGCGGGGACGACTACGTGACGAAGCCGTTCAGCCTGGAGGAGGTGCTGGCCCGGCTGCGCGGGCTGCTCCGCCGCGCGGGCATCTCACGCTCCCGCAGCGACACCCAGCTCGTGGTCGGCGACCTGACCATGGACGAGGACGCCCGCGAGGTCCACCGGGGCGGTGAGCCGATCGAGCTGACCGCGACCGAGTTCGAGCTGCTGCGCTTCCTCATGCGCAACCCGCGCCGGGTCCTGTCCAAGGCCCAGATACTCGACCGGGTCTGGAACTACGACTTCGGCGGCCAGGCCCATGTGGTCGAGCTGTACATCAGTTACCTGCGGAAGAAGATCGACGCCGGCCGGGAGCCGCTGATCCACACCGTGCGCGGCGTCGGGTACGTGCTCAAGCCGGCCAGCTGATGAACGCACGCAGCAGCAGCGGCACCGGGGGCCAGGCGGCCGGGCCACGCCACTGGCTGGCCGGGCGCACACTGCGCGGCCGTCTCATCGCGGGGCTGGTCGCGCTGCTCGCGCTCGCCTGCGCCGCCGTCGGCCTGGTCACCTACGTTGCCCTGCGGGGCTCGCTGATCGGGCAGCTCGACCAGCAGCTCCGCGCGGCGAGCATCCAGTTCGCCCATTGTGAGGAGGGCCGTGGCGGCGGGGAGAGCGACAACGGCCGCCCGTCCAGGCCGGCCCCGCCCGAACAGGACTGCGGCGACCTGCCTGGCCAGGCGAACGGGACCTTTTCCGCCACGGTCACCGGCGGCAAGGTCCGTGGCGTGGCCATCACCCCCAAGCAGCCGGCCCCGCTGTCGGCCGGGGACAAGCGGGCGCTGGCGGCGCTGCCCGCCGATCATCAGTCCCGTTCCTACACGCTGACCTCACTTGGCCCGTACCGGCTGCAGGCCACGTCGGCCCGCGGCGGCAGCTCTTACATCACCGGGCTGCCGCTGTCCCCCATTAACGCGACCCTGCGCCGGGTCGAGCTCACCGAGGTCATCGTGTTCTCCGCGGCGCTGCTGCTCACTGGCCTGATCGGCACCGGCTGGGTGCGGCTGTCGCTGCGCCCGCTGCGCCGGGTCGCCACCACCGCCACCCGGGTCACCGAGCTCCCCCTTGCCAGCGGCGACGTCAACCTGCCCGAACGGGTCCCGGACGCGGACCCCAGGACAGAGGTCGGCCAGGTCGGGACCGCGTTCAACCGCATGCTCGGGCACGTCGAGTCGGCGCTGACCCGGCGGGCTGCCAGCGAGGCGAGGCTGCGCCGGTTCGCCGCCGACGCCAGCCATGAGCTGCGCACGCCGCTGGCGGCCATCCGGGGGTACGCCGAGCTGGCCCGCCGCCACCCGGGCCCGGTCCCCGATGACATCGCGCACGCGCTGCGCCGGGTGGAGTCGGAGTCGGCGCGGATGAGTGTCCTCGTGGACGAACTGCTGCTGCTCGCACAGCTGGACGCGGGCCGCCCGCTCGCCAAGGAGCCGGTCGACCTGACCCGGCTGGCCATCGACGCCACCAGCGACGCCCGGGTGGCCGCCCCCGATCACAAGTGGCAGCTGGAGCTGCCCGGGGAGCCGGTCCTGGTCCGCGGTGACGAGCACCGCCTGCGCCAGGTGCTCGCCAACCTGCTCAGCAACGCGGGCAGCCACACCCCGGCCGGCACAACGGTCACGGTGACCCTCACCGAGCCCGGTCCCGGTGCCAGCAGCGTGATGCTGAGCGTGACCGACAACGGGCCGGGCATCCCCGCCGACCTTCAGCCCGGCCTGTTCGAGCGGTTCGTGCGCGGCGACTCGTCCCGCTCGCATGCCACCGGCAGCACCGGGCTTGGGCTGGCCATCGTGGACGCGGTGACCGCCGCGCACGGAGGCAGCGTCGGGGTGACCAGCCGGCCGGGCTGGACCCGGTTCGTCATCACCCTGCCCGGCCTGGAAGGGCCGTTAAGCGCCAGGCCGGGCCGGTCCTTGCGGTCCCAGCCAGACCAGTCAGGGCAGCAGGCCGAGCCAGCCGAGCCGGACAAGCCAGGCCAGGCAGCCCAGCCAGGCCAGGCAGCCCAGCCAGATCGGGCGGAGCAGACGGGTCATCCGGCGCAGGACCAGCCGTCCGCACCCGGCGGGAACGCTGCCCGCCCGGCCTGAGCGACCGGGTGGACACGCGGGCCCCTTCATACCTAGGATCGCTAGGTATGAAGGCGGAGAAACTCAAGGGGCACCTCGACCTGCTGCTGCTCTCGGTGCTCAGCGGCGGCCCCGGCCACGGCTACGAGGTCATCACCAGGCTGAAGGTGCGCAGCGACGGGGCGTTCGAGCTGCCAGAGGGAACGGTGTACCCGGCCCTGCACCGGCTGGAGAACGCCGGGCTGCTGGCCAGCGCCTGGGACGTGGTCGCGGGCCGGCGGCGCCGTATCTACCATCTGACACTGCGGGGCGAGGCGGCCCTCGCCGAGCAGGCGCAGCAGTGGCGGGAGTTCAGCGGATCCATGACCAGGGTCATCGGGGCATCAAGGGCCAGGGTGAACGGATCCGCCCGCCTGCACCCGGGGCTGCGGCCCGCCCGGCTGGTGGCGGCCCTGGCGGCCGGAGGCCGGGCATGAGCAGCGGCACCGCGGACGTACCCGGCGACCTGGTCGAGGACTACCTGGACCGGCTGCTGGTCTCGCTCAGCGGCAGCCCCCGGCAGGTGCGGCACACCCTGGCCGAGGTGGAGGCACATCTGCGGGACGCGGTGGCCGAGGGCATCGCCGCCGGGCTGCCGGAGGAGACGGCGCAGGCACAGGCGCTGGAACGCATCGGCCCGGTGCACGCGGTGACCGGCCGGGCAGCCGTCCTGACCCGGCCGTCATCGGCACTGCTGCGGCGGCTCACCCTCACCGCCGCCCTCGTCGGCGGGGCCGGGTTCGTGGCGATCGGCGGGGCAGGCCTGGTCGGCCGGCTGCTGCAGGCCATCAAGGGCAACCTGTTCATGACCGCGCCCTGGCCCCATGGCACCTACACCCAGGCCGGCTGCGCGCGCTGGCTGGCCGGTTATCCGGGTACCCGCTCCTGCGTCACCGCGATGCTGGCCGACCACGCCTTCGATTTCCTGCTGCAGGCGACCGCTGCCGGGCTGCTCGGGCTGATCGCGCTGGCCGCCTACCTGTTCCTGCGCCGCCGCTGGCGTGACCGGGCCACCATGACCGCGCTGCCGCCGGGCACGGCCGAGGCGCTGGGCACGGTCATGGCCGGCGCCGCCGCCGTGTACTTCTTCGGCGTTGTCGCCGACATCGAGATGGTGCAGCACGGCATCGGCGCAGGCCAGCCGCTGAGCCTGGCCATCGCGGCCGCCGGGGCGGCGGCCGTGTTCGCGCTGGCGCTCTGGCACACGGTGCGCGCCGCCCGCCTGCGCTCGGGCTGACCGCCGGCCGGCGGGCCGTGTGCGGCCCGATGCGGTCCGCCGGCGTTGTTCATAGCCACTTCTGAAGTTCTGCCAAGTGCCCTGAGAGTCCGCCCGGTCATCGTAGATGGAGAACGATGACCGGCAGGACAGCTGCCGGCAGAGACGAAGGAGGCACGTACATGACCCCGATGGTCTGGGCAAGTCTTGCTCTCGCCGCGATGTTCTTCGGGGCCTGGTACGGGATCCCCATGTGGATGACGTTCAAGCGCCCGGAGGGGCAGCCGGACTTCTCCGAGGCCCGGGCCTACTACCAGGCCAAGGCCGCCCTGGCCAAGGGCGAGAGCGTCATCACCGTTCCAGCAGCCGGGATGAGCACGACCCGGCGGCACATGACGGCGACCCGTGCCGTCGTGCCAGGACGCCGTCACGCCGGGGCCGCGCTCGCGACGCGCAGCCACCCGGCGCAGGCGGGCCAGCGCTCCCGTGCCAGCGCGTAACACCCGCGGGAGCAGGCGGGCAGCATCTGCCCGCCGGGCCAGATCAGGCACATGGGAGAGGATCTGGCGCAGCGGCAGGGCGAGGGCCATCCGGTCCTCGCCCTGCCGCCTGTCCGGGCCCGGGACCCGGCGCCGCGCCCAGGCCTGACCGTGGCCGGCACGGTAACTGCCGCCTGGCGAGCATGGCGCGCTTCGCCCCCTGCCCGCATCCGGGAAGATCTGAGGTGTCAAGGATCTCGAAGCCGGCCGGGAGCAGGCAGGCCGGCTCGCCCGGGGCCAGGCACCACTGGGGACACAGCCCCGGCCGGGCATGCCGCGCCGCCTGCGTGAACGCCTCCCAGGCGATCAGGCCGCCCGGGGCCACCCCGGTCACGGCGGCGGCGAAGACCGCCCGGTCCCAGTACCCGGTGCACAGCACCAGCGCGTAGCGGCCGGGCTCTGGCCGCCACTGCGCCAGGTCGGCGTGCACGAGGGTGATCAGCTCCCGTACCCCCCGGCGCTGCGCCTCCTGGCCGAGCAGATCCAGCGCGGTGTCGGCGATGTCGACCGCCGTGACCCGGCGCCCGGCCGCGGCGGCCATCAGCGCCGCCCCGGACAGCCCGCTCGCGAGCTCGGCCACCGGCCCGTCCGGGAGCGCCGCTGACAGTGCGCGCACCGCGAGCGGATGAGGGCTGAAGGATGCCCCGAACCCCTCCCCGTACCGGGCGTTCCAGCGCTGCCGGTCCGGGTGGCCGGCCAGGTCCGCCTGCGAGTCCCGCACGCCACCAGGCTAGTGCGCTGAGCAGAGCGGAGGGCCGCCGCCGCCAGCGTGCTGACCCCTACCGAACCCCATCCGCGCTGGTGCAGCGGTGGGCTATGCCGCGCCAAACGTGCTTGAACGGCTCACCCGTCTCGCGATGCGGGATCTGGACCGGGCCGAGATGCAGCTCCCGCCATCCCCCTAGGAGCTCGCGCAGGTAGGCCTCGGAGAAGAAGTGCATCGTCTGGCCCGACTCCTCGGCCACATAATCCGGCTCAAGCTCGCGCGCGGGCTGCCAGCCAGCGCGCAGCGGCCGGTCCTCCAGCGCGTTGACGTGGAACAAGAACAGCCCGCCCGGGCGGACAAGCCGCCCAACCTCCGCGAAGACCGCACGGGTAACACCATCAGGAAACATGTGCATGGCGACGTTGGACATGACCGCATCGAAGCATCCATCGGTGAAGGGAAGCCGCTGAGTCATGTCGGCCACCACAAACCTGACCATCGAGCCGAACCTGGCTTGCGCCTGTTCAATCGCCTCGCCAGACAGATCGACCGCCGTGACCGAGTAACCCTCACCAGCTAGCCGCGCCGCGTCGTTGCCGGTTCCGCATCCCAGCTCAAGGATGGTGCGTACGCCCGCCTCCCGGAGCGGGACCAGGAACGGCCCGGTCCACAAGACGCCCCAGTCGAGATCATTGCCAGACTCCCGCCGCTGCCGGAAGAACTGATCCCAGAACTCAGCACCCGCATAGGTCACTTCGCCACGTTATGCCAGTCACACCCAGGTACTGAGCCCGTTCGCCGAGGGCATCACCGCCCCCAGAGCGTCGGTTAGCTGGCACAATCCACTATTTGCCCAACTCATAGCTCAAGTGAGCTATTTGTCCTGATTCTTCTGCAACGCGCCGAACGTCCTGACATGCTGCCCCCTGGGAGCGGGAGTCAGGCCCCGGCGAGAGGCGCACGACGCGCCGCGTAGCTGGGCGTGGATCCGGCGTAAGGCAGGTTCGTGAGCTCAGCATCCGCGCACAACAGGAAGCGAAAGATCAGGAGGAGGGGCCGGCACGCGGCTCCGTCACAGGTACAGAAGGTCGCCAGGCGGGCCGGCCGGGCCGCCCCGGCGGTTGCGGTCATCGGCGCGCTCTCGGCCATGCCGCAGATCCATCACTTCCTCACGCCGGCCACGCCGGCCGCTGCCGCCGGCCATCAGCTGGCCGATCACCGCGCCGTCCCCGGCCTGGCCATGAGCGCCTCTGCCGGGCTGCCGGTGTCGGTCTCGCACGCCGCCGCGCACCACAGCGGGCACGCCAGGGCCACCCATCCCAGCACCCGCGCCAGCACCACCGCCCACCGCCACCACCGCGCCAGGCACCACGCCAGCGCCGCCGGGCACGCGACCCTGACCTGCTCGGGCACCGCCGGGATGCTCCCCGCCAACTACGCCGCGATCGTGAGCTACCTCACCGCTCACGGGTACACCGGCATCGCGGCGTCAGGCATCGCCGGCAACATCTACCAGGAGTCGGGCGGCAACCCCGAGTCGGTCGGATCCGGTGGCGGCGGCCTCATCGGGTGGACGCCGCTGCCCGGCGGGTTCGTCACCAGCAACCCCTCCGCCGACCTGCAGACGCAGCTGGCCGCCATCCTCACCTTCAACCAGCAGTGGTCGCAGTACATCCCGGCCCTGAACGCGGCCACCACCGCGACCGCGGCCGCCGACATCTACATGAACGACTTCGAGCGCCCGGGTATCCCTGCGGCCTACAACCGCGAGGCGGCCGCCAGCGCGGTAGCCGCTGCCTGCGGACTGTGACCGCGGGCCGCGAGCGCTCCCGCAGCCGGTTACCGGGGCGAGCCTGGCGCCATCCCGGCCAGGTCGAGCAGGTCATCGGCGATGTCGCCGAACCGGCCGGTGATGAGCGTCAGGTGCCCATCGGCGGGCAGCAGGTGCACCCGCGCGGCGGCCAGCTCCGAGCCGAGCCAGGAACCGTGACCGGCCGGGACCATCCGGTCCTGGCCGCCCTGCCAGACCGCGGTCGGCACGCTGTTCCCCGCTGCCAGCTCGAACCCCCAGTCGGCGACGAAGGCCAGGTCGTCGTCGCGCCAGCCGGCCACCCCGCTGCTCAGCGCCGCCCGGGACGAGGCGGCCAGGTAGTCGGCGAACTCCTCGGTGAGCACGGCCGTGTCAGCCTCGTCGACCAGACCACCGAGGGAGGCCGCGACCTCGGGCCCGGTGATCTCCCGGAGTTCGTTCTCGGCCACGGCCAGGAAGCCGGTGAGTGCGGCTTCGCCTTCCTGCGCCGCCGCGAACTCGGCCAGGTTCTCCTCTGCCATGCCCGCCAGCCAGTCCAGGCCCTCGGCCCCGTAAGGCGCCACCCCGGCCACCGAGGCGGCTGCCAGGCACCGGTCCGGCAGCAGCGCGGCGCAGGCCAGCGCGTGCGGCCCACCACCGGACCAGCCCGCGGTCACGAACCGCTCCACCTCGAGATGATCGAGCACCGCGGCGACGTCCGCGGCGCAGTCGGCGACCCGCCTGCCCGGCATGGGCGTTGAGCCGCCGTAACCGGGCCGGGAGTACATGACGGTGCGCAGCCCGCGGGCCGTTGCCTGCTCGGTCACTGGCGGGGGCGCCACCAGGCCGCCGGGTGTCCCGGCGTGGTAAAGCAGCGGCAGCCCGTCGCCGGGCCCGTCGACCAGGACATCAAGCTGCCGGTCATCCGGCGTCCGCACGATCAGCCGTGTCTGCGACATGAGCCCGAGCCTAACCCCAGGCGATCACGATCCCCCGGACCCCACCCATGCGCCCGGACTGCTGCTCTCTTGATCGCGGACGACCCCTGCGCTATCGGTCGACGCAGCAAGATGGAACCCGAAGCTGACCGACCACACCCCGGGCCTGACCGCAGGCTCACAGCGGACGCGTGGCCCGTAAGCCGGAAAGGCTGGCTATGGCGACGGTTGATCCTGACCCACTTGCCCATTGGTACCTCCCGCAGTGGGTGTACGACGGGTTGATATGCCCTATTGCCTGGGCGACCCGGGTGAGCGCGCTCACATCCGTGCCCCTGGGATGCGGGCGACTCCGCCGTAGATGTCGGCGGCCTGGCCGGCCGCAGGAGCGATGGCGGGCCGCCACTCGCTGACCGGGACCACGCCCGGTGGCACCAGCGGCAGCCCGCCGAACAGGCCCGTGACGTGGGAGTGGGTGCGGGTCGTCGGTGTCGGGGATGAAATGCAAGATCGCCAGCAGCAGGATCGCGGCAGGCTGGGTGAAGTCGAGGGTCTTGGCGGCCTGGGCGCAGATGGCCGCGGTGTCACGCAGGTCCGCGTCGAGATAGTCACAGGCACCGCCTGGGTGCTGGTCAGCAGCGCCCGGGCGTGGACCAGGACCAGCGGGTCGTTGTCCACGTAGACGATCCGGGCTTCGGGGGTGATGGCCTGCGCGACCTGGTGGGTGCTGCCGGGTGCTGGCAGGCCGGTCCCGATGTCCAGGAACTGCCGGATCCCGCGCTCGGCGGCTAAGTAGCGGACTACCCGGGACAGGAACGCCCGGTTCGCCCGCGCCCCAGCCACCACCTGCGGACGCCACCGGATCACCTCCTCAGCCGCCTGCCGGTCAGCCAGGTAATGGTCCTTGCCACCCAGCCAGTACGCATACACCCGGGCCGGATGCGCCACCAACGGATCGAACCGCGGACCCGGATCGGCAGGGTGAAGCTCTGACATCCATGCGGGCACGCCCTTGGCTGGAGCATGCTGGGTGGCGTCATCGCGGTGGGCCGGCTGCATCAGCGCCGCCCCGGGCAGTTGTGTCGCTTCATGTTGCGACGGTAAGACTGAGAAAGCAGCCATCTCAATCCTGTTGCTTGATGTTGCGTCAAGTCACATGGGCGGGCAGCTCGCCGAGTGCCTGCATGATCAGCTGGCGGGCGTCCGGGCCGGTGACCGCCGAGCTGCTGAGGAGGTCGAACTTCTTGGCGTAGACGGTGATCTCGCGCGGCTGAGTGATGGTGATCTCCGCGGAGACGATCTCAACCTGCACCATGTCATCGTCAAAGATCCAGAAGCCGGATGAGGCCGTCGTGTGGCGCTCAGCCCTGCTTGGGATGATGCCCAGGCTGACTCGCGGGAGGCTCATCAGCGTCATCAGGCGGTCAAGCTGGCCCGCCATTGTGTCGAGACCGCCGATGCGGGTCCGCAGGGCCTGTTCCTCCAGGACGACGGCGAAGCGGCGGGCTCCCGCGTACAGCAACCGCTGCCGCTCCAGCCGGGTAGCCACGGCCTGGTCCAGGTCGTCCGGGATGTCGTGGAAGTCGATGACCGAGGCCATGATGGCGGTGGCGTACTCGGCTGTCTGGAACAGGCCGGGGATCAGGCTCGGCTCGTAGATCCGGAAGAGCCTCGTTCGTTCATAGGCCGGCGTCCTGGCCTTCTGCGGCCTGCGCAGGCCCGCCCGCGTTTGCCTGCGCCACTCGACGTACATGCTCTCGATGTTGCGCGCGGTGGTGATCAGATCGGCAATCTCACCCTCGGCGTGACAGAGGCGGCACCACTCCCGGATGTCCTGGTCTGAAGGATGCTGCTTGCCGTTCTCAAGCTTGGACACCTTGGTGAAATGCCAGCCGGCCCGGGCGGCCAGTTCACGCCCGGACAGGCTGGCATCGTTGCGGATCTCGCGCATCCGCGCACCCAGCGCCTCTTTGGCCTGCTGAACCTGCTTAGGCACGACGGGCCTGGTTAGGCGAGCTGGTACTGGCTGTGTGGGATCGCCACCGCCCAGGCAGCCTCGAACGCCGACTCACAGAGTCGTACGGTACCGGGGTCGGTGACCAGTTCGTGGCCTGCTGAACGGCCATCCCCGGTGAAGTGATTGAAGACCACGCGCTCACGATCGAACAGCCAGAAGTCATTGCCGGGCAGCGCGATCGATGATGCCAGGCGGCGCGGCAGCCAGCGAACGTCTTCTCCGGCTTCGATGTTCTGGCCCGTACCCGCGTGCGAGAAACGGATGTAGTCGCTGACCGGCTCGCAGACAATCCGCGCACGCCTGACCTGCCGGCCAGCGCCAGTGACCGACCGCATCAGGTCGAGCCAGTGACGGCGTTCAGCCGCTTCGGCTTCATGGTCGCGGCGGCCTGTGGCCATGAACCGCGCGAGCCGTTGCTTCTCGTCATCCACGCCGTAGCAGTCCCGCATCTCCAGGTGCCAGGCCGAGCGCTGGAACGACCTGAAGAGATCAGACCATTGCTCGTCAGTCAGCGGCTCCACGGTCCTCCTCCGGCAGATACTGCATCAGGGCCTTGGGCACGGCGATGACTGCCTCGTCGTCGGGGAGTCTGAGCCCGGCTAAGGTCTCCGCGTCTATGATCTTCCAGCCCTGGAGCACGTAGACCTCCTTGCCGAACATGGTCTCGGGGGTGCCGAACAGCGTGGGCGAGTTGCCGGCTTCGGTGACCTTGCCCAGCAGATGTAGCTTCACGATGTTGCTCCTAATGCGAAGTAGCGGGTAGTTGCGCAGTTCGATCCTCGGGCCGCCCAGAAGCAGTGTCAAGAGGACCCGGAGCGAGCCTGGCGGTGAGATGTCAGTAGCGCACAGCGGAACGCGGCGCGGGGAGCGGGCCGGTCCTTATGATCTGGTTTGTGAGTGGCGACGGCGGAACTGACGGTAACGCAGGGATCGATACGAGCATCCCGAACGTGGCCCGGGTGTATGACTACTTGCTCGGCGGGACGGACAACTACCCCGCCGACCGGGCACTGGGCGATCATCTTCGGCCGCGCGTGCTAGCCGCGCGCCAGCTCGGCGGTGAGGGCGGGCCAGACCACCGGGTCGTGGCCGGGGACGAGCCGGTAGCCGCGGTCGGCGGCGATCCGCTTGAGCTTGCGGATCTGCGCGATGCTCACCTCGGGGCCAGCCCCGATCCGCCCGCCCACGGCAACCTCCCGCTCGACGTTCTCGGTGAGGTCGGCGGCATCGAACCGCGGGTCGTCGAAGTCGACCCGGAAGATGCCGTTGTCCTCCGGGGCGGGTGGGGCCGACATCCCGTAGTCGAGCTCGGCCCGCTGGATGTGCACGGGCACCCGGCCGGCGAAATGCTTGAGCCCGCCCGCGTGGTCGTTATGCAGATGGCTGACGGCCACCGCCGCGATGTCGGCCAGGTCCACTCCCGCCCCCGCCAAAGCCTCTTCGAGTGGCTCTCCCGGACCGGGCAGGACCGGCTGGATGACGGGATCGCCGTGGAACCGGCGGCGCAGCGCGGGGTCGGTGACGAGCGCCGCGTTGAACCCGGTGTCGAGCAGCAGCCAGCCGCCGTCGCATTCCAGCAGCACTGCGGGCACCGGCTCGCGCAGGCGTTCGGAGTCCGGCGCGCCCTCCACCGACACCGACTTGGGCAGATCTTCCCAGCCCAGCGTGAGCAGCACGATCCGGCGCACCCCAGCAGCCATGAACCCTCCTCCACTGCGCCCGGCTGTCCTAACGTCTCACGGACAGGGCAACAGGTTGAGTGAGTTCGCATGGATGCATGGATGACGGCGCGGGCTGCCGCGACGCCACGGCGCCAGGGGTCTCGCCTCCCGGCCCAGGCCGACCCGACGTCCGCCGTCTGCCGTCGGAGGCGGTCACCAGTCGCCTCCCACGGCCCGTGACGACGGAACCCTAGGCGCGTCTCACCATGTGGTGAGCATGGGCCCAGATAACAGGCGCCGTGTCACACCGGGAGACGCGTTGTGTATACGGCGTGTTAACTCTGTTCCTCACCGGCCGGAGCTGACGCGATCTCCGGTGCGGGCACGGTCTCAGCCGCGGGCACGGTCTCAGCCGCAGGCACGGCGACCTGCCCGGCCGCGATCGTCTCCGCGATGCGCCGCAGCAGCGACCGTACGGTGGCGTCCGCCGCCCGGTGCAGCAGCACCCGGTCCAGGCCCGCGCCGACCGCGGCGAGCGGCGGCCGGTAGGCGCCTGCCAGCGCGAGCTGGCAGGCGCTGTCCCCAGCCGGCATCAGCACGATGTTGGCGTCGAGCACCGGGAACAGCCGTCCCATGACTCCCGTGGCCTCCCAGCGCAGGGTCAGCGTCAGGCTGCCGCCCCGGTCCACCGGCTCCAGCAGCAGGACCCTGACCAGCTTGGACGCCCCCATAGCGTCGCCGAACGGCCCTACCCGGGCCAGGCCGGCCAGCCCCTCGGCATAGGCGTCACCGGAGGCGTCGGTGAGCCAGCCGCCGCGGGTCAGCTTCACCAGTCCAGCCCGGGCGGCCGGGAAGCTGGCGTCCAGCGTGACCTCATGGCCGACGAACATGGGTTCCTTGATCCCACCTCGCGGCCGGGCGGTGGGAGGGACGAAAGTCCCCTTCAGAGCGGCAATCGTCACCCGTCACCGATTTACGGCCCGCACCCAGCGGGCCTACTATGCGCTCGTGCCCACGCCGCTCGGGGTCGTTAAACGCCTGCTAGTTGGCAGGCCCATGCACAACGACCGGCTGGCCCACACCCTGCTCCCCAAGCGGATCGCCCTGCCGGTCTTCGCCAGTGACGCACTGTCCTCGGTCGCTTACGCGACTGAGGAGATCCTGCTCGTGCTGTCTGCTGGCGGCATCGCGCTGATCGCCTACACCCCCTGGATCGCGCTGGCGGTCGGCGTGCTGATGCTGGTCGTGGTCGCCTCCTACCGGCAGAACGTGCACGCCTACCCCTCCGGCGGCGGCGACTACGAGGTGGCCACCACCAACCTCGGCCCCCGGGTCGGGATCGCCGTCGCGAGCGCCCTGATGGTCGACTACACCCTCACGGTGGCGGTGTCGGTCTCCTCCGGGGTGGCCAACCTCGCCTCAGCCTTCCCGGTGCTGAACACCCATGTCACGCTGATCGCGGTGGTGGCCGTGGCGGTCATCGCGGTGATGAACCTGCGCGGGGTGCGGGAGTCAGGGACGGCGTTCGCGGTTCCCACCTACCTGTTCATCGCCGTGGTCGGGCTGATGATCGCCTGGGGTGCCACCCGGCTGGCGACCGGAGGCAGCCTGCGGGCCGAGAGCGCCGGGCTGCACTACCGGTCCGTGCACAGCTTCGCCGGGCTCCTGCTGGCCTTCGTGCTGCTGCGCGCCTTCTCCTCCGGCTGCACCGCGCTGACCGGGGTGGAGGCGATCAGCAACGGCGTGCCCGCCTTCCGCAAGCCCAAGAGCAAGAACGCGGCCTCGACGCTGGCGCTGCTCGGAATGATCGCGGTCTCCATGTTCGCGGGCGTGACCGCCCTGGCCCTGATCAGCCACGTGCATATGGGCGCCCCCGGGGACATGATCGGGCTGGCCCCCGGGCAGGCCCAGCGCACGGTGATCGCCCAGGTCGGGCGGGCCGTCTTCGGCGACTCCTCGCCGCTGTTCTACCTGCTGCAGTCCGTCACCGCCCTGATCCTGGTGCTGGCAGCGAACACCGCCTTCAACGGCTTCCCGGTGCTGGCCTCGATCCTGTCCAAGGACGGCTACCTGCCGCGCCAGCTGCACACCCGTGGTGACCGGCTGGCGTTCAGCAACGGGATCATCCTGCTGTCCGGTTTCGCGATCCTGCTGATCGTGGTCTTCCAGGCCTCGCCGACCCGGCTGATCCAGCTCTACATCATCGGCGTGTTCGTCTCGTTCGTGTGCAGCCAGACCGGGATGATCCGGCACTGGAACCGGCATCTGCGCACCGAGACCGACGCCAAGATCCGCCGGCACATGATCCGCACCCGGGTGATCAACAGCGTCGGTGCCTGCTTCACCGCCGTGGTCCTGGTGATCGTGCTGGTCACCAAGTTCATCAGTGGCGCCTGGATCGTCGTGGTGGCGATGCCGGTCATCTGGCTGGGCATGCGCGGCATCCGCCGCCACTATGACCAGGTCACCCTGGAGCTGGCGCCGCCCAGGAACCTGTCGATCACGCTGCCGGCCCATAACCGGGCCATCGTCCTGGTCTCCAAGCTGCACCTGCCGACGCTGCGGGCGCTGGCCTACGCGCGGGCCACCCGGCCCAGCCACCTGGAGGCCGTCACGGTCGACGTGGACGAGGCGGAGACCCGCCAGCTGCGCGAGCAGTGGGACGTCAGCGACATCCCGGTGCCGCTGACGGTGGTCGCCTCCCCGTACCGGGAGATCACCCGGCCGGTCGTGGACTACGTCAAGCGGCTGCGGCGGGAAAGCCCGCACGACATCGTCACCCTCTACGTGCCCGAGTACGTGCTCGGGCACTGGTGGCAGCAGCTGCTGCACAACCAGAGCGCGCTGCGGCTCAAGACCAGGCTGCTGCTCCAGCCCGGGGTGGTCGTCGCCAGCGTGCCCTACCAGCTCAGGTCCGCCGTGACGCTGCCCCAGGCAGCTGAGGCCGCGGACGGGGACGCGGTGCCTGACACCGCCGTGCCCGACCCGGCCGGCCTGCCCGGCCCGGCCCCGGTCAGCTCCGCCCGTGCGGGCCGGCGGGGTGCCGCGGCCAGGACCGCGGAACACGCGGCCGTGCCCGCCCCCGCGGGCGGCGGCCGGGCGGGCATCCACCCGCTGCACCGGCTCACCACCGACCGGGAGCTGCTCCACGCGGAAGACCTGCGGGCCGAGATGACCGAGGTCAGCGCCACCCCCATCGCCGAATGCGCCGACCACGAACTCGTCGATGTGGCGGGCACCCTGCGCGCGGTCACCCTGCGCCCGCGCGGCACCAGCCTGACCATGGAGGCGGAGCTGTGGGACGGCACCGGCAGCGTCACCCTGATCTGGCTGGGCCGCCGCGACATCCTCGGGGTGCGGCCCGGGCGCCGGATCGTCGTGCGGGGCCGGATCGCCCGGATCAACGACGAGCGGACCATGTACAACCCGAGCTATCAGCTGCGGCCGGGCCCCGATTCGGCCGAGCCGGGGTGAAAGCGGTACCCCATGCCGGGCTCGGTGAGCAGGTAGCGGGGCTGCGACGGATCGGGCTCAAGCTTGCGGCGCAGCTGGGCGGCGTACACCCGCAGGTAGTTCGCCTCGGTCTGGTACTGCGGCCCCCACACCTCGGCCAGCAGCTGCCGCTGGGTGACCAGCCGGCCGGCGTGCCGGACCAGCACCTCGAGCAGCTGCCATTCGGTCGGCGTCAGCCGGATGTCACGGCCGTCGCGGGTGACCCGCTTGGCGGCCAGGTCCACGGTGAAGTCCGGGGTGACCACCACCGGCTCGTCCGGGGCCGGCGACGCGCGGCGGACCGCCGCCCGCAGCCGCGCCAGCAGCTCGTCCATGCCGAACGGCTTGGTGACGTAGTCGTCCGCACCGGCGTCCAGGGCGGCCACCTTCTGGCTTTCCTGGCCCCACGCCGAGAGCACGATGATCGGCGTGCTGGTCCAGCCGCGGACTCCCCTGATCACCTCGATGCCGTCCATGTCTGGCAGGCCGAGATCGAGGATGAGCACGTCGGGGCGGTCACGCGCCATCGCCGCCAGCCCCGAGGTGCCGTCGGCGGCTGTGCTCACCTCGTACTCGCGGGCGGTCAGGTTGATCCGCAGTGCCCGCAGGATGGGTGCCTCGTCGTCGACGACCAGCACCCTGGTCACTGGTCGGCCCCGGCCGGGGACGTGGCCGGGGTGGCCGCGACCGGCAGCGTGACCTGCATGGTGAGTCCCCCGCCCGGGGTGTCCAGCGCCGCCACCGTGCCGCCCATGGCGTCCAGGAAGCCCTTGGCCACCGCGAGGCCGAGCCCGACCCCGTTGCCGGTGCCCCGCTCGTCGAGCCGCTCGAAAGGCTCGAAGATACGTTCCTTGAGCTGGTCAGGGACTCCCGGGCCGTGGTCCTGCACCTCCAGCACGACACTGGCGCCGCACTGGCGGGCGCGCAGCACCGGCGGCTGGCCGGGCGGTGAGTGGCTCAGCGCGTTGCTGAACAGGTTGCCCAGCACCCGTTCCAGCAGCCCCGGGTCGGTGCGCACGAGCGGCAGCCCGTCCGGCACCAGCAGCTGCACACTCACCGCGCTGCCCAGCCCGTGCTGAGCCACCGGCGCCACCTCGTCGATGGAGGTGGCCCGCAGGAAGGGGCGCAGGGAGCCGGTGGTCAGCCGGCTCATGTCGAGCAGGTTGCCGATGAGCGCGTCGAGCCGGTCGGCCCCGTCCTCGATCGTGGCCAGCAGGGATGCCTCGTCGGCGGGCGCCCACCGCACGTCGGTCTGCCGCAGCGTGCTGACGCTGGCCTTGATCGAGGCGAGCGGGGTCCGCAGATCGTGGCTGACCGCGGCGAGCAGTGCGGTGCGCATCCGGTTGCCCTCGGCCAGCGCCTCCGCCTGGGCGGCCTGCGTGCGCAGGCGGTCCCGGTCGAGCGCGGCCCCGGCCTGCGCCGCGAAGCCGTCCAGCAGCCGTGGTGTGATCGGCGGTGACTGCCCGGACACCATCAGCGCGAGGCCCGGCCGGACCAGGATCCGGGTGGGCCGGCCAGGCCGGCCCGAGCCACCGGGCACCGGTTCCTGCCCGCTCACCGCCACCAGCACCCACTGGCCGCCGGCCTGCTCGATCAGCTCGGCCCGCCCGCCCCAGGTGCTGGTGAGGTGGCCGAGCACCGACACGGGCGTGTCCGGCCCGCTGAGCACGGTCTGGGCCAGCGCCAGCAGGGCGGCCGCGTCCTGGTTGCTGCGCGCGGCCTGCCCAGCCCGGCGCGCCGCGAGGTGCACGACGCTGCTCACGGTCACCGCCACGGTGACGAACAGCAGCAGCGCGAGCAGGTTCCGCGGCTCGGCGATCGTGAAGGTGTGCAGCGGTTTGGTGAAGTACCAGTTCAGCAGCAGGCTGGCGGTGACAGCGGCCAGCACCGCCGGCCAGAACCCGCCCACCACCGCGATGACCACCACGGCGACCAGATAGATGAGCAGGTCGTCGGCGAGGCTCAGATTGGCCCGGGGGGCCACCAGGGTCAGGGTGATGAGCGGCAGCCCGGCAGCCGCCAGCAGCACCCCGGCCAGCTGCCGCCGGCCGCGGATGCCGGCCGGGAAGCTCACCTCGGGCTGGCCCTCGCCCCGCATGTCCACAATCCACAGTCTGAACGATGGGGCCAGGATGCGCACCAGGCCGCCGGTGATGACGCCCAGCACCGCGCAGGTGCCGAGCACGAGCGCCGCACGGATCCCGTCCGGGCCGGTGAGGCGCAGCTGCGCGTAGGGACGCTGGGAGAACCCGGCGGCGGTGAACCAGCCGATGACCCCGATCACGGGCCCGGCCAGCGGCTCGGCCACCGCGGCGACGGCGGTCACCACCACCGCTGCCAGTGCCAGCACACCGATGGCGCCGAGCCGGCCGCCCGAGCCCGCGGCGGCGGCGCCGACCGCCAGCAACGCGGTACAGCCGGCCGGCAGCGCGATATGCGCTGGCACGGGCCGCTTACGGATCTGGTGCATCACCGCCAGTGGACAACGCGGCCAGGCTCAGACCCAACGGCCTTGATGGGTTCTTAACGCGGTAGCCCGCGATCCTGACGCACCACTGACACGTGCTGCGGGGCGGCCCGCAAGCGGGCAGGAGGCCGGAGGGGACCGGGCCCTGGCGGCCGCTTCCCGCCGGGCCGGGCGGGACGGGCCACTGCTGGCCCGCCCCGCCCGGCCGCTACGTCAGTCCCCTACCGGGGGCAGGGGTTCGCGACGATCTGGCGGAAGTTGTTGATCCGGTTGATGGTGGCGCCTCCCCCGCCGAAGGCGAGGTAGGTCGTGGTGAGCAGCGACCCGTACTGGGCGTTGCCGCCGAAGTTCGAGGTCGCGTTCGGGAACGTGCCGCCCAGGCCCCACTGGCAGCCGGGCCCGCCGCCGCCGCCCCGGGCAGCGGCCTGGCCGAAGCCACGGAACGTGCTGTAGTAGGGGTAGAAGGCGGCGGGATTGCCGCTGTCAGTGGTGGGGATCAGGGTGCAGCCGGCCCCGGTGGACCGGTTGCAGGTGCCCTCGATCCGGGGCAGGTCCGCCTCGAACGCCACCCGCTGGTAGTTGGCGCCCTCCCCCGGTCCGGTCAGCGGGCTGCCGAACAGGATCGGCTGGGGGTGCGCCCTGGAGTTTCCATCCGGCCAGATGGGCTGGTAGGAAGCCCCGTCGAAGCCGGTGTTGGTATCCGTACAGCCGTTGACGTTGATCCGCAGCGCCTGGGTGCCGGGGAAGCAGAAGTTGTCGTCCCCGTCGGTCGGCGACTGGCTGGATCCCAGGCCTTCGGAGTTGCCGGCCGGGCAGGTGACCGGGCTGCCGGAGCTGTCCACGCCGAACGGGGTGGACGGGATCGGCGTCGGGCCGTTGCAGAGATCGAAGTGCCCGATCTCATCGGAGAAGGCGACGTTGTAGGTGTGCGCCGCCCAGATCACCCGGGTCTGCTCGGACGAGGTGGAGTACATCGGGTGGAAGTTGTACGGGATCGCCGTGCAGCTGGTCCCGGTCGGGTCGTACTTGACCTGGGCGAACCCGTTGGACGCACTGGCGGTCATGGACCCGGTCTGCCCGGTGCTCTGGTCATTGATGACCACCCGCAGGCCGCCAGGCGTGTCGCGGAACCCCACGTTCAGCCGGTCCCCGGAGCTCATGAACAGGTCCTTGGCCGGGTCGGGCGTGAACGTGGTGAGCGTCGAGTCGACCGGGTTGGCCGGCGCCTGCGAGACACCGCTGCGGGTGATGAAGGCGAAGTTGACGTATTCGAGGCCGACCCGGCTGGCGCAGGTCGCGTTCTGCGCCGTGCCGTTGACCGGGTCCTCGGACAGGCTGTCGATGTTCAGCGCCGCGCACCACCTGGTCGGGTCACAGCCGCTGGCCCCGACCGCGACCGCCCAGGTCGGCCAGGGGATCCACCCAGGCGGGTAGAACTGCATCTCCATGAACGCCGTGCCGGGATGGCTGGGCGAGGCCGACGGGTCCACGATGTTGGAGTCGCTGTCCGGTGTGCAGGTGGACACCTGCTCCGGGTACGACTGGGTGTCGCACATCGCCATGCCGAACCAGAACGCGCCGTTCAGCTCGAACTGGTACGACTTGCCGGCGGGATGCTGGGCTGACGGGTCGCGCGGCAGGGTGAGCGAGTACTGCATGTGGTTGCCGGCGCCGGGCTTGTTGGAGTAGAAGACGAGCGACGGTTCGTCGTGGCCGACATAGTCCGCGCCGAACACATCCGACGAGTTCGCCACCTCGGCACACAGGCTGCTGTATTCACAGTTCAGTGCCAGGTGCTGGCTGGCGGCTGCGGCCCTGGCCCCCGCAGGTGGGCGGGCCGCCGCTAAGGTGGCGACGGCGACTAACAGGATCCCCGTGATCGTCCAGAGTCGGTGTGGCCTCATGGATCATCCTCCCGCGCTGAGCCGGCCACCGGCTGGGCGGACCCCAGCACCTCAGTGTGCCGAGCTCTCGGGCCGAGAGCGTAGCACCGGCTTGTGACGCGGTACAGAGCTCGCGCACATGACGGCGGCCGGCTGGCGTAGCATTCCCCCCGGCATGCTCTGAGGGGGGGAATGCGCCATGCGCGACCCGATCATCCGCGGCGCCCTGGTCGTGGGCGTTGCCGCCGCGGCCCTGGCCGGCGGGCGGTTAGCTCCGGCTACCCGGCCGGTGCCGCCGGCCCCGGTGCTCCCGCCGGCAGTGCGCCTGCGGCCGGTGAGCGCCGCCGCCCACGGCCGGCCGGTGATCATGGCCCCCCGGGGCAGGCACCCGGCCAGCGCCGGCACCGGCGGCAACCTCGCCTACCACGGCGGCCAGGTCGAGTCCGCACCGCAGGTGTTCCTGCTGTTCTGGGGTTCCTGGTGGCGCAGCTCCTGCCCGGAGACGGGCGGCAACGGCACTGCCGACGAGCAGTACCTGTACAGCTACTTCCACGCGCTCGGCGGGGCCGACGACGGCTGGTCCCCCATCAACGCCCAGTACCCCGACCAGTTCGGCGACGTGCCGCGGTTCCCGCAGGCGACCTGGGGTGACTGGGCCGTGGACTGCGGCACCCCGCCGCAGGCGGCCACCAACGCCCAGCTCGCCAACGAGGCCGCCGCCTATGCCGCGTTCCTGTCCGGGAAAGGGGTCGCGGTCGGCCCGAACACCCAGATCATGGTGCTCAGCCCGGCCGGGACTAATCCGGGCGGCGGTTTCGGGACCTCCTACTGCGCCTGGCACAGCTGGGTCTTCACCGGCGGTGCCAGCGTCCCGTTCACCAACCTCCCCTACCTGCCCGGCCAGCCCATGGCGTGCGGCGCCGGGCTGGTGCGCAGCAGCCTGGACGGCTGGTCGATCGTGGCCGGCCACGAGTTCGCCGAGTCCGCCACCGACCCGTTCCTGGACGGCTGGACCGACTCGTCGGGGCTGGAGATCGCCGACAAGTGCGCCTGGACCGGCCTGTTCGCGCAGGACATGGGCGGCGGCGTGTTCGCGCAGCAGCCGCTGTGGGACAACAACACCGGCGGGTGCCGGGCGTCGGCGAGCATCCCGGACACGGTGACCGTCGGTCCCGTGCCCGGCCAGGCCACCGCTCTCGGGGCGGCCGCCAGCGTCCAGGTCACGGCCGGCTCCAGCGGCGGCTTCTCGCTCACCGACACCGCGGCCGGGCTCCCGGCCGGCCTGTCGATCGCACCAGCGAGCGGCCTGATCTCGGGCAAGCCGACCTGGCCAGGGAACTACCACGTCGTGGTCACGGCCAGCGACCCGGTCTCGGCCACCGGCAGCACCGCCTTCTCCTGGCGCGTCCCGGCTCCCGCGGGCACCATCCGCACCCACAAGACCCACTGCGTCACCGACAGCCGGGGTAGCCTCGCGAACGGGACACCGGTGGTCATGGGTACCTGCGGCACCAGCCTGGCGCAGCAGTGGGCCGCGTTCCCCGACCATTCGCTGCGCCGCTACGGCGGGCCGTCCCGGATCAGCACCGGCACCTGCCTGGCCCTCGCCGGGCGCACGGTGAGCGACGGCACGAAGATCAGCCTGGTGACCTGCGCCGCGAGCTGGCGCCAGCGCTGGGCCTACCAGCCGGCCAGCCGCGAGTGGGTCAACCCGCACACCGGCAAGTGCCTGGACGACCCGGGCGGCAACCTGGCCAGCGGCACCCGGCTCGTGCTGTCCACCTGCACCGGCAGGCCCGGGGAGCAGTGGTCGCGGGTCTGACAGCGGGTCTGGCCGTGGGCCGGGCCGGGCAGCGGTCAGGCGCGCCTGCGGCCCGGGCTCAGCCGTACCAGGCGGTACCACGCGATGGTGGTGAACACCACCGCGAGCAGGATCTGCAGGCCCATGTCGAGCAGCCAGATTTGCGGCTTGTGCGCCCACACCGGATCGGGTTTGGTGCCCGGCGACGGTGGGCTGATCTTGGTCAGGCTGGATGTCGACGCGGTCGCCGAGAACCCCCAGCGGGACGGCGCCAGCCATGACAGCTGGTTCAGCCCCGCCTTCCCGCTCAGCGGCAAAACTCCGCCGGACAGGATGACCTGTGCCATGGCCAGCAGGACCAGCAGCGGCATGGTCTTCTCCGACGTGCTGACCGCCGCCGACACCAGCAGCCCGAGTGCCATCGAGGCGATGGCGAGCACCACGATCGCCAGTGCCAGTTCGAGGAACGGGGCGGACGTGAAGAAGGCACCGTGGGATGGCAGCGGGCGGCCGAACAGGCCGATCACCACCAGCACCAGCGCCTGCAGTCCGCTGATCAGCCCGAGCACGGCCAGCTTGGAGCTGAGATAGGCGCCGACCGACAGGCCGGCGGCCCGTTCCCTCCGGTAGATGGCCCGCTCCTTGACCAGCTCCCGGACCGAGTTGGCCGACCCCACGAAACACGCCCCGATGATGAGGATGAGCAGCAGCGACTGGGCGTCGCCATTGGTGCCCGGCTTGCCGCCCAGCCCTTCCGAGGCGGGCACCGCCCGGATCAGCAGCCCCACCACGATCGGCATGATCGCCAGCACGCCCAGGTAGTTGCGGTCGGAGGCGATCACCGCCAGGTAGCGCCGGACCAGCGTGCTCAGCTGCGCCAACCAGCTGCGCGGCGCCGGCGGGGCCTCCGGTGGCTCGGGCGTCTCCCCGGCCACCCCGGTGGCCACCCCGGTGGCCACGTACTGCGCGTACATGGGCGAGCGGGCGAACTCCCCCGCCCAGTCCCGGTCCGGCTCGGCGTCGAACGCCTGGAACACCTCGGCCCAGCCGGCCTTGCCGAAGTAGCGCAGCCCCTCGTCGGGCGGGCCGTAGAAGGCGAGCCGGCCGCCGGGCACCAGCACCAGCAGCCGGTCGCACACGTCCAGGTTGGCCACACTGTGGGTGACCACGATGACCGTGCGGCCATCCTTGGCGAGCCCGGACATCATCTCCATCACCGACTTGTCCAGCCCCGGGTCCAGCCCGGAGGTGGGCTCGTCGAGGAACAGCAGGGACGGCTTGGTCAGCAGTTCCAGTGCGACGTTGACCCGCTTCTGCTGGCCGCCCGACAGCGAGCCGGCCCGGGTCTGCGCGTGCTTGGTCAGGCTCAGCTCGGCCAGGACCTCGTCCACCCGCCGGTTCCGCTCCTCCGCTGACGTGTCACCGGGAAAACGCAGTTCCGCGGCATATCGCAATGCGCGCTGCGCGGACAGCTGTGTATGCAAGATGTTTTCCTGCGGGACAAGCCCGATGCGGTGGCGCAGCTCCGGATAGAAGGTATAGAGGTCGCGGTCGTCGTACAGGACCGCTCCTTCGTCCGCTGGCCGGATTCCGGTAAGCGCACCGAGCAAAGTCGTCTTGCCCGCGCCACTGGGCCCGATAATCCCCACCAGGCAGCGTTCCCCAATAGGGAAACTGACATGGTCGAGCAGCACCTTGCCGCCGGAGATGCGCACCGTCAGGTCCTGCACGGTGAGACTGATGTCGCCTTCGTCGACGAACTCCTGCAGCTCATCGCCGACCAGCCGGAAGGTGGCGCGGCCGATGCCCACCAGGTCCTGCTCGGTCATGGGGCTGGACGACACCCTCTGCCCGTTGACGAACGTCCCGTTGTGGCTGCCGAGATCGACGATCTCGAAGGTCCCCCCGCCACGGTTGCGCAGTTCGGCGTGGTAGCGGGACACGCCCAGATCGGGCACGACCAGATCGTTGTCCGGAGCCCGCCCGATCCGCATGACCTGGGCCGGGGCCCGCAGCACCGCCGTCGGCGGGCGCCGCATGCCGGCGCCGGACGGGGGCGGCTGGCCGGTGGCCGGTGGCCAGTGCGGGCTGGCGCCGTCAGGCGGGTGCACCTCGGCCAGCTCGCAGGCGACGAGCGGGCCGGTGTCGGGATCGCCGAGCCTGAGCTCGCAGTCGGCGTCGATCTCGATCCGCTGCTGGCGGCGCGAGCCGAGGTATATACCGTTGGTGCTGCCGGTGTCCTCGAGAATCCAGGAATCGGCGCCAGCGTGCAAATCCGCGTGATGCCAGGACACGCGGGAATCGCTGAAAGCTATATCGCAGTCCGGGTCGCGGCCCAGGGTGTAAGACGGTCCCGGATGAAGGCTGCGCACGGATCCGCCGGCTTTTACGACGAGTTCTGGCGCATCCGGTGCCTGCTGGACATGCTTACTCATCTAGTAAGTCTTGGTCGATTCATCTCACGGTAAACTATCGGAGTCGAATCTGCTGATAACCGGGACACGGCGCGGTAGGGGGTATGACGCCGGTGGGCCCGGGGGATTCGTTATTTCCCCAGCGATAGCGGTGCGGGCGGCAGGCGGCGCCAGCACCGGACGGGCGGAGAAGCGCTGGAGGCGCGGTGAGTGACGAGACCTCGTGGGGAACCGAGGACTTCCCGGTCGGTTCACAGGTCGCTGGCTACCGGCTGGACGCCATGATCGGCCGCGGCGGGATGGCGGTCGTCTACCGCGCCTACGACTCCCGGCTTGACCGCCGGGTCGCGCTCAAGATCCTCGCGCCGGGGCTGGCCAGCGACGAGAGCTTCCGGCAGCGGTTCATCCGCGAGTCCCGGGCGGCGGCGGCCGTCGACCACCCGCACATCATCCCGGTCTTCGAGGCCGGCCAGGCGGACGGGATCTTGTTCATCGCGATGCGCTACGTGGAGAGCCGCGACGTGCGCACGCTGCTGGACCAGCAGGGCCCGCTGCAGATGGCGCGGGTCGCCGGCATCGTCAGCCAGGTGGCGTCGGCGCTGGACGCCGCGCACGCGCACGGCCTGGTTCACCGCGACGTCAAGCCCGCGAACATGCTGCTCGACATCAGCGGCCGGGGGGCCGGCACCGACCACGTGTACCTGTCCGACTTCGGGCTCACCAAGCAGGCCCTGTCCTCGACCGGGATCACCGCCACCGGCCAGTTCCTGGGCACTCTGGACTACGTGTCGCCGGAGCAGATCGAAGGCCACCCGGTGGACGGCAGGGCCGACGAGTACGCGCTGGCCTGCACCACCGTGGAGATGCTGACCGGGACGCCGCCGTTCCCCCGCGAGGAGCGGCTGGCCGTCATGTGGGCGCAGATCTCCGAGCCGCCGCCGGTCCTGACCGAGCGCCGCCCGGACCTGCCGCCGGCGGTCGACGAGGTGATCGCCAAGGCGCTGGCCAAGGCCCCGGCCGAGCGGTACGGGAGCTGCGGGCAGTTCGCGGCGGCCCTGCGGGAGGCGTGCGGCCTGGCCGGCCCGGACACCCAGCCGGCCAGGCCCACCCCCACCCCCACCCCGCCCCCGGGCTGGGGCCCCCGGCAGGCCCCGACACCGCCGCTGGCCGGGGAACCACCGGCTCCGGCGCAGCCAGGCACCACCCCGCCGCCGGAGGCGACGCGGCCGGCCGGCCGCCAGGCCCCGCCGGCCGGCCAGGCCCCGCCGCCCGGCCAGACTCCACCGCCGGGGCAGACTCCCCCGCCGGGGCAGACTCCCCCGCGGCAGCCGACGGAGGTGGCCCGGCCTGCCGCGGCGGCCGCCGCGGCGGGAGGGCCGCCAACGCAGGAGGTGGGGCAGGCGCGGCAGGGGCCTCCCCCGCCACCTGGCCCGCCGCCCGCCAGGGCCGCCGCCCGGCCGCCACGCCGGCCCTGGTGGCGCTCGCCCGCGGCCCTCATCGCCGCGGTCATCGTCGTGCTGGCCGCGGCCGGCGCGGCCTACGCGCTCACCCGTGGCGGGGGCGGTGGCGGCGGCACCGCCGCGCTGTCGGTACCGGGCTGCACCAACACGACCGCGGCAGCACGGCCACTGCGGTCGGTCCGGACCAGTGCGACCCCGCTCAGCGGCCAGCCGTTCGGCGTGGTCGTGACCGGGGACGGCAAGTGGACCTTCGTGTCACAGGGCAACTCGATAGCCGTCCTGTCCAACGGCGCCGGGCTGGCCCCGTCGCTGGTGCGGACGATCCCGGTGGCCGGGACCGCCCAGGGTGAGGCGCTCACCCCGGATGGGCGCTACCTGCTCGCCGCCTCCGGCAGCGGGGCGGTCGTGATCAACGTGGCCGCCGCCGAGCAGGGCGGGCCGAACCCGGTGACCGGCACCCTCAGCGCGCCGAACGGCAAGGGGGCGGTCGGCGTGGCGGTCTCGCACGACAGCCGGGTCGCGTTCGTCACCTTGCAGTTCAGCAACACGCTGGCGGTGTTCAACCTGCAGGCGGCACTGTCGCGCGGATTCGGCCCGTCGGACCTGATCGGCACTGTCCCGCTCGGGGTGCACCCGGTCGGCATGAACATCGGGCGGGACGGGCGCTGGCTGTATGTGGTCTCCCAGCAGCGCAGCAACACCAGCCAGCAGGGGCTGCTGACCGTGATCAACGTCCAGAAGGCGGCCGTCAAGCCCGCGTCGTCCATCGTGGCCCAGGCTCCGGCCGGCTGCCATCCGGTCCGGGTGGTCACCGCTGGCCACGGCGCCGACGTCTGGGTGACGGTGCGCGAGAGCAACACCCTGCTCGGGTTCTCCGCCAGCAAGCTGCGCAGCGATCCGGCGCATGCGCTGATCGCCCGGGTCCAGGTGGGGCAGTCGCCGATCGGGCTGGCCCCGGTGGACGGCGGTGCCCGGATCGTGGTCGCCAACTCCAACCTGGCCGGGCGCAAGGGGATAGCGCCCAGCCTGGCCGTGGTCAACACCTCCGCCGCCCTGGCTGGCAAACCGGCCCTGGTCGGGCTGATCAGGACCGGCCTGCTGCCCCGCCAGTTCGCGCTGAGGCCGGATGGGCGCACCCTGCTGGTCACCAACTCCACCTCCCGCCAGCTGGAGGCCGTGGATGTCAGCCACCTCCCGTAGCCGCTACCGCCGGCGCCGCCCCCGCTGGGGCGTGATCACCCTCATCGTGGTGGTGGCCCTGCTCCTCATCGCACTGATCGTCGACCGGGTCGCGGTGGTCTACGCCGAGAACCGGGTCGCCACCCAGATCCAGGACCGGGGCTTCACCAGCAAGCCGCACGTGACCATCACCGGTTTCCCGTTCCTGACCCAGGTCGTGAGCCGGCACCTGGACAAGGTGCTGATCAGCACGGCCGGCGAGAAGCTGGGGCCGGTGGACGTCAAGCGGATCGACGCCACCCTGTCCGGGATCCGGCTCAACTCCGGCTACAACGGCGGCACCGTGTCCCAGCTGTCCGGCACCGCGCTGATCGGCTTCGCGGGGCTGGCCGGGGCGGCCGGCGTGCCGGGCCTGACCGTCTCCGCCGGCGGGCCCGGCCAGGTGAAGATCACCGCCGACCTCGGCGTGGTCAGCGGGACGGCGACGGCGCGGGTCACCCGGGCCGGCCCGGGCAAGATCCGGATCATGGTGACCTCCGCCGGCGGGCTGCCGGCCTCCACGCTCGGCTCACTGCGCGATGTCACCCTGCCGCTGCCGGCCCTGCCGATGGGCATGTCCATCCGCGGTGTGAGCATCACCGGCCAGGGAGTCCTGGTGCGGATCGCGGGCCGGAACGTGAGCTTCGGCAGCTGACCGCTTCGCCCGCCGGCTCCTCCGCACCCCCACCCCTCCGCGCGTGCCCCCGCACCTCAGCGCACTGGCCCCTCCGCGCTCCTCACATTTGTCATGGTTGGCGCAACCATGACATAAGAGAGTGTCGTGGTTGGCGCAACCATGACAGACGGCTGCCCGGGAGGCCTGCATGCGGAGTACCGGACGATGACCGCGCCGGGGGCCTTCGCCGATGTCGCGGCGCTGCGGGAATGCTGGCACCCGGTGACGTTCAGCCACGAGCTGGCCGACCGGCCGGTGCACGCCGACCTGCTCGGCGAGCCGCTGGTGCTGTGGCGCGGGACGGATGGCCGGCCACGCGCCAACGCGGACCTGTGCGTGCACCGCGGCACGGCATTGTCGCTCGGCTGGATCGCCGGGGACGAGCTGGTCTGCCCCTACCACGGCTGGCGTTACCGGGCCGACGGCCGGTGCGCAGCCATCCCCCAGCTGGAAGACCCATCCCGGGTGCCGGCCAAGGCCCGGATCTCCGCGTTCGGCTGCCAGGAAAGATATGGCCTGATCTGGGTCGCGCTCTCCGAACCGCGCTGGCCGCTGCCGCAGGTGCCGGAACTGGAGGACGGCGGCTGGGCGGTGGTGATGGCCGGTCCCTACCGCTGGCGCTGTGACGCTGCCCGCCAGGTGGAGAACTTCACCGACTTCGGGCACTTCCCGTGGGTGCACCCGGGGCTGCTCGGCGACCCGGACCGGCCGGTGGTGCCGCGGCACGAGGTCCGCACCGAGGGCAACGTGCTGCACTACACGATCGTGCGGCCAGAGGCACCCAACACCAGCGACTTCCCGGTCTTCGGCAACGATCAGGCCGGCCCGCCGCAGCGCCGCAGCCGCTACGAGCTGCATCTGCCGTACACCATCGCGCTGCGGCTGGGCTGGGGCGGCGAGCGGGGCATGGTGTACTTCTTCGCCTCCCAGCCGGTCAGCGCCGGCAGCTGCGCCGGGTACGTCCTCATCGGCCGCAACTACAACCTCGACCAGCCCGACCATGTGCTGCAGGAGTTCGAGGACACCATCTTCGGCCAGGACCAGGTGGTGGTGGAGTCGCAGCGGCCCGAGCGGGTGCCGTTCGACCTCGCCGCCGAACTGCACCTGAAATTCGACGCGGTGGCGGTCGCCTACCGCAAGGCCATGCGCGAGCTGGGCCTGGCCACCAGCGACGCCATCGGCCACGTCGACAGCCCTGTGTCTGCGGCCCACCCAGGCTGACGGGCTGGCGGATCTCTGCCGTCTCGTGGCGGCAGAGATCCGCCAGCGTCGCCTCAGGCCCGGCGGCCCGGGCCTTGCCGCAGCAATCGCCACCAGGCGACGATCGAGAAGACCACCCCCAGGGCGACCAGGGCGGCCATGTCCGTCAGCCAGGTGTGCGAGGTGTGCGACCACAGATGGTCCACCGCGGTCCCTGGTGCCGGGGGGAAGATCTTGTTGAGGTTCGACGTCGATGCGGTCAGCGCATAGCCCCAGCGGGAGGGCGACAGCCACGAGACCTGTTCCAGGCCCGCCTTCCCGGCGATCGCGAACACCCCGCCGGTGAGGATGACCTCGACGACGACCACCACCATCAGGATAGGCATCGTCTTCTCGGACGTGTTGACCGACGCCGAGATGAGCAGGCCCAGTGCCATGGACACCACGGCGAGCACCGCCAGCGCGATGATCAGTTCCGCCAGCGGTATCGCGTGGATGAGCGACCCACTCGTCGGCAGCTTCCTGCCGAGCAGGCCGATCAGCACCATGATCCCGGCCTGCACCCCGCTGATGAGACCGAGGACGGCCAGCTTGGACGAGAGGTAGGAGGCGGTGGACAGTCCAGCCGCCCGCTCGCGGCCGTAGATGGGGCGTTCCTTCACCAGTTCCCTGACCGCGTTGAACGCACCGGCGAAACAGGCGCAGATGACCAGGATGAGCAGCAGCGACGTGGCGGCGTTGTTGCTCGGGGGCGGGGTAGCGGCCACCGCGTGGGCGGCGTGCGCCGCGGCCGTGCTGGTCGCGTGACCCGTCGCGTGGGCCGTCGCATGCGCGGACGCGTGGGCGGACGCATGAGCACTGGCGTGGGCCGTCGGGTGAGCCGTCGCATGCGCCGACGCGTGGCTGTGCGCATGTTTCTTGGCGTGGCCGGCCGCGTGTTTGGTGACCGGTTTATGTTTGGCGGGCGGTGCAGGCCCGCCCGCCGGTCCCAGGCCGTCCGCGGCCGGAATGGCAAGGATGACGCCGCCGAGCACGATCGGCGCACCCGCGAGCAGCCCCAGGTATACGCGGTCCGACGCGATCACCGCCAGGTAGCGCCGGCACAGCGTGCTGAACTGGGCGAACTTGTTCTTGGACGGTGGGGCGGGCGGCATCTGCCGGTTCGCGGCAGCCGGCCGGCTCCCGTCCACCGCCGCCATGACGAACTGCTGGTGCCAGGGCGAGCGCCGGTACTCCCCCGCCCAGTCCCGGTCCGGGTCGGCGTCGAACGCCTGGAACACCTCGGCCCAGCCGGGCTTCTTGAAGTGCTTCAGGCCGTCCTGCGGCGGGCCGAAATAGGCCACCTTGCCGCCCGGCACCAGGACCAGCAGCCGGTCGCAGATGTCCAGGTTGGCGACGCTGTGGGTGACGACGATGACGGTGCGCCCGTCCTGGGCCAGCCCTTTCATCATCTCCATGACCGACTTGTCCAGCCCGGGGTCCAGGCCGGACGTCGGCTCGTCCAGGAACAGCAGGGACGGCTTGGTCATCAGCTCCAGGGCGACGTTCACCCGCTTCTGCTGGCCGCCCGACAGCCGGTCCGTGCGGGTCTCGGCGTGGTTGGTGAGGGACAGCTCCGCCAGCACCTCGTCCACCCGCCGGTTCCGCTCGGCCGTGCTGGTGTCCCGGGGAAACCTCAACTCAGCCGCATAACGAAGGGCCCGGCGTGCTGTGAGCTGTGTATGGAGAATGTTCTCCTGCGGGACCAGGCCGATCCGGTGCCGCAGTTCGGCGTAGTGGGTGTAGAGGTCCCGGTCGTCATACATGACGCTGCCGCCGTTGGCGGGGCGCATGCCGGTGAGGGCGCCGAGCAGGGTGGACTTGCCTGCCCCGGACGGGCCGATGATCCCCAGCAGGCACCGCTCGCCGAGCGGGAAGCTGACGTGGTCGAGCAGGACTTTGCCGTTGCCCAGGGTGACCGTCAGGTCACGGGCGACCAGCGAGACGTCCCCGGTGTCGACGAACTCCTGAAGTTCGTTGCCGGACAGCCGGAACGTGGACGGCCCGATGCCGACGATGTCGCCCTCGGTCAGCGGCGCGGCGGAGACGCGCTGGCCGTTGACGTAGGTCCCGTTGTGGCTGCCCAGGTCCACGATCTGGTAGGTGGCGCCGGACCGGCGGAGCTCAGCGTGGTTACGGGACACGCTCAGATCGGAGATGACGATGTCGTTGTCCGGGGCGCGGCCGATCCGCAGTGTCTTGGCCGGCAGCTGCCGGATGACGCTGGGCTCGCGGTGCGAAGCCGTCGACATGCCGCCGCCTGCCCCGCCGCCCGGCATGCCGCCCACCATGGTCGGGCTCGGCCCGGGGCTGGCGGCAACGGCGGTGGCCGGCCGTGGTGAGGGCACACCGGTGGAACAGATCATGCTCGGCCCGTCCACCGGGTGGCCGAACCTGATGGTGCGGTCCCCTGTGAGCACCACCCGGTTCACCCGCTCTGAACTGAGATAGGTGCCGTTGGTGCTGCCGGTGTCCTCCAGGACCCAGGATCCATGCTCATGGCGCAGGACAGCATGGTGCCACGACACCCGGTCGTCATTGATGAGGATGTCGGACTGGGGGTCCCGGCCGACGGTGTATGAGGGGCCCGCCTGCAGGGTCCGGTCAGACCCTTGGGTCTGGACGGCGAGCGGGGGGGCGGTACTGGATGAGACTGGTTGCTCGGTCGCCATCTGCCAACTCTAGAGCGATTCCGGGCGCGGAAGAACTTTACCGAACCACTACCGGCAGTTGATTTTTCCTTTGCTCATGCAGCCAGGACCCCCCGTCGTAACGAATTGGTCTCCCTGCGTTGACAGCCGGCGGGACGAAGCACCCATACTGGGAAGGCTCCCGCACCCCGGTACCACTCCTCATCACCCCGGTACTGGCCTACGCTTCGGTCAGGATCTTGTAGGGCTGACGCATCAGGGTCTGATGACGGCACCAAGTACCAGGAGCTGCTAGCGGGAGGCGCCAGGTGAGTGAGCAGACCCCGGTACCCGGCGGATTCGGCGTGGGGTCCCAAGTCGCCGGCTACCGGCTGGACGAGCAGATCGGCCGCGGCGGCATGGCCGTCGTGTACCGCGCCTATGACGACCGGCTGGAGCGCCGGGTCGCGCTGAAGATCCTGGCTCCCGAACTCGCCCGTGACGAGGAGTTCCGGCAGCGGTTCATCCGGGAGTCGCGGGCGGCGGCGGCGGTGGACCACCACAACATCATCCCGATCTACGAGGCGGGCGAGGCCGGCGGCGTCTTGTTCATCGCGATGCGGTTCGTTGACGGCCGGGACGTGCAGTCGCTGGTCAACCAGCAGGGCGTGCTGCCGCCCAGCCGGGTCTGCGACATCGTCTCCCAGGTGGCATCGGCGCTGGACGCCGCACACGCCCACGGGCTGGTGCACCGCGATGTCAAGCCGGCCAACATGCTCCGTGAGCCCGCCTCCGGCGGCGACCATGCCGACCACGTCTACCTGTCCGACTTCGGGCTGAGCAAGCATTCGCTGTCCCAGAGCGGGCTCACCTCGCAGGGCCAGTTCCTTGGCACGCTGAACTACGTCGCGCCGGAGCAGATCGAGGGCCGGCCGGTGGACGGGCGAACCGACGAGTACGCGCTCGCCTGCTCCGCTTTCGAGATGATGAGCGGGACACCGCCGTTCCGGCGGGACGAGACCCTCGCCATCATGTACGCGCAGCTGTCCAGCGCACCCCCGTCCATCACCAGCATCCGGCCGGACCTGCCCGCGGCCGTCGACCCGGTGATGGCACGGGCGCTGGCCAAGGCGCCGGACGAACGGTACTCCAGCTGCCTGGAGTTCGCCGCCGCCCTGCGCCGGGCCTGCGGCATCGGCCCCGGCGGGACCGACCCGGGCCTGAACGCGCCCGGCCGGGCCGCGACCCGGGCGGTGCTCTCGTCCGACCTCGCCGCCGCCAGCGGGGCGGGCACGGCAGGGATGGGCTCTGGGGGTGGCGCGGGGGGCATGGGCCCGGGGAGCGGCGGCGCCGGCGGGATGGGCACGCGGGGCGTGAGCCCCGGTGGTATGAGCCCCGGTGGCATGGGCACGGCCGCCGTGCCGGGCGCCCGGCAGCCGCAGAACCTGCCACCCGCCGTGGACCTGGGTCACGGCGAACCGGAAACCCAGGGCATCGGTGTCCAGCGGTCCGGGCCCACCCGTGTCCAGCCCTCTGGGCCCACCAAGCCCGGGCTGACCGACCCGATGGGAGACTTCGCCCACCTGTACGCGCCGGCCAAGGCGCCTCCCCGGCGCTCACGGCGCACGCTCGCCGCCGTTGTCGCCGGCTGCGTCGTCCTGCTCGGCGCCGGCGGCGGGGCCTACCTGCTGCTCGGCAAGGGTGGCGGAGGCGGCGGCGGCGGAGGGGGCGGCGGCCACACCGGCACCACGACCCTCACCCGGACGTTCCCGCCAGCCACGTGCACGACGGCGACCGCACAGGCGGCACCGCAGCGGCAGGTCCACACCGCTTTCGTGCAGGTGGGCGGGAAGCCGTTCGATGTGGTGGTGAGCCCCAACGGGTTCGGCTTCGTGTCGCTGCGCAAGGGCTCCCCGCTGCTCGTCATGAACACGAAGCAGTTCGTGCCCACCACCGTCAACACGGTCTTCGTGCCCAACGACGAGGGTGAGGTCTTCACCCACGACCAGAAGTACCTGCTGGTCGCCGGGGACAGCGGGCTGACGGTGTTCCGGACCCAGGACCTGGAGTCCGGGCAGACCACACCCGTCGGGTCGCTGGCCAGCCCGGGCGGGAAGGGCGCGATCGAGGTCGTCACCTCGCCGGACGACAGCTTCGCCTTCGTCACCCTCCAGAACAGCGGCCAGGTCGCGGTGTTCAACCTGAAGAAAGCGCTGACCTCCGGCTTCAGCGGCAGTAACTTCGTGGGCTTCATCCAGATGTCGTCGGACCCGGTGGGCATCGCGACGTCGCCGAGCGGCCAGTACCTGTACGTCGTCAGCGGCCTGGCCGGCACGGCACTGCAGTCCGGCATGGGCACCCTGGCCGTCATCGACACGCACAAGGCCGAGGTCAACCCCGCCAAGTCGGTGACCAAGACCATCAACGCCGGCTGCGGCCCGGCCCGGGTGCTCGCCTCCCCCGACGGCAAGTACGTCTGGGTCACCGCGGGCGGCGGGAACGCACTGGAGGGGTTCGCGGCCGGCAAGCTGATCAGTGACCCCAAGCACGCCCTCATCGCCAAGGTGGCGGTGGGGCAGATCCCGCTCGGGCTGGTGCTCGTCAACCACGGCACGCGGATCGTGGTGGCCGACTCCAACCGGGACAACGTGGCCGGCTCGCACCCGGATCTGGCCGTCATCAACGTTGCCGATGCGCTGGCGGGCAAGCCGGCTCTGATGGGAGTCATCAAGTCCGGGCTGGCGCCGCGGCAGTTCGCTGTCGAGCCGAACGGCAGGACGCTGCTGGTCACCAACACCGACTCCGGCCAGCTGGAATCGGTCAACCTCGGCCACCTTCCGTGACCCGCGTTGCGGGCGTCACGAAGCGTGCCAACATGCCATAACATCGGCCCATTGAGGTGCCGGACACGAGCGCGGATGGCGGTGCCATGAGTAACGGCCCAACCCTCAGCCTGCCCACCCCTGGCCCTGGCCCTGGATATCAGCCGGGCCCGCGGCCGCGGCGGCGCCGCTGGCCCATGATCCTCCTCGCCAGCGTGCTGGCGCTGCTCGTGCTGCTCGTCGTCCTCGACCGGGTCGCGGTCGCCTACGCCGACAACCAGGCCGCCCAGCAGATGAAGAGCCAGGGGTTCCCCATCAAGCCGAACGTGAGCATCGAGGGATTCCCCTTCCTCACCCAGGTAGCAGCCAGGCGGCTGAACGACGTCCATGTCACGGCCAGCCACGTCCAGGAGGGCCCCGTCACGCTGAGCCTGGTGGCCGACGCGACCGGGGTCCTGCTCAACCCCGGTTTCCAGAGCGGCACCATCACCCATGTCACTGGCACCGGCCTGATCGGCTTCTCCAACCTCGCGTCGGTGGCGGGTGCCTCCGGTGCGCCCGGTCTCAAGATCACTGCGGCCGGCTCCAACCGGGTGAAGATCGACATCAACCTGCAGATCGTGGACGCGTCGGCGATCGCGGCCATCGAGCGGACCGGGCCCGACACGTTCAAGGTGCGGATCGTCTCCACGAACGGCATCCCCGCGCAGCTGATCGGGTCGCTCAAGAGCTTCACGGTGCATATCCCCGCGCTGCCGATGGGACTGTCGATCCAGGGGGTGACCGTCTCCAGCCAGGGCGTGGTCATCCACGTGTCCGGCAGCAACATCAAGTTCCACCAGTAGGCAGGCTGGGCCGGGGCCAGCGGGCACGCCAGGCCGGCGTTCGCTGGGACTGGCTCAGCGCAGCCGGGGCTCAGCGCAGCCGGGATAGGGCCGTCCGGAGCTTGCGCAGGTCACGCAGGCGCGCCTCGTAGGTGGCACCCACGGCGAGCAGCAGCACGCCGATCACGGCGATGGGCACCCAGCGCGGCACCATCGCGGCCAGCTGGGTGACCGCTGGTGCCAGTTCGTGCCCGGCGTCGAGCACGGCCACGCCGGCGCCGAGCAGCAGCGGTGCGGCCAGCTTGCCCCGTGCGCCAGCCAGCGTGATCCCGGCCGCCACCAGGCCCAGCACCAGCGGCCGCAGCCAGCCGTCCCCCTGCCATGCGGCCACCAGGCTCGGCAGCAGGGCCAGCGCCAGGCCCGGCCCGTAGCACAGCCAGGAACCCGCCTGCGGGGAGCGCCGCATCCGCAGCCACCCGGCCGCGATCACCGCCACCGCCGCTGGCACCGTGTAAGGCTCCGGCGCGTGCACGCCCGCCATCGCCAGCCAGATGCACAGCGCCGCCTCACCCTGGGCCAGCCCCAGCCACAGCAGGAACCGCCGGCCGGGGCGAACGGCGACGCCGAGACACAGTGCCCCGGTCGCGGTCAAGATGGTGGCCGCATGCCCCGGCCCCGCCATGCCGGGCACGGCCACCGCCACCGCGGCCACCCAGCCGGCCGTCTCCGCCGCCAGCGCGAGCGCCGGCCTGCTGCCGGCCAGCCGGGCCGCAGCGGCCTGGGCGGCCGCCGCCACCGCGAGCGCTGGCAGGGCAGCCTGCCAGGCGGGCAGGCCAGCCGCCAGGGCCGCGCACTCGGCGAACGCACAGCCCGCCGCCACGCTGGCGGCCGCCGCTCCGGCCCGCACCCCGGCCAGCCGTGCCCGCCAGGCGGCGGCCAGCCAGGCCGCGGCCAGGGCGCCGAGCACCACCAGCGTTGCCTGGCTGGTGGCCAGTGCCCAGCCCAGTGCCAATGAGGCGGCGGCCAGGGCCGCCCATGCCGGGATGGCGCTGCGGCTGGCGGCGACTGCCCACCCGGTGAGCGCCAGCGTGAGCGCGAGCAGGACGGCGACCGTGACCGCGTAGCGGGGTCCGCTGGCCAGGCTCGTTCCGCCCGGCCCACCGGTCACGCCGAGCACCCCGGCCGGCGCGGCGAGCAGCGGCAGCGCAACCGCGAGCATGCCCAGGCAGGCCGCGCGGCCACGCCAGGCACCCGCCGCGACGACCGCGGCGGCCATGCAGGCGGCCAGCACGGCGAGGGCGAGCGGCAGGCCGGACCACCCGGCCGCCAGCGAGGGTGCCGCGGGCAGCCCCCGCCACGGCCAGGCGAACTGCCGGTACGGTGCGAGCGCGGCCAGGGTCAGGACCAGCAGCTGCGGGACGACCGCGGCCAGCCCCGCAATAGCGGCGCAGACCAGCGTGACCGCCCGCCGCCGCCCGGCCCGCAGCCAGGCGGTGGCGCTGGCCAGGATGGCGACGGTGGCGGCCAGGACCGAGAAGGCATCCGCCCGCTGCGCGGCCATCGCGGCGGCGAGCACCAGCACCGGGCCGGTGCCGGCTTCGAGCACGAGCGCCTGCGTGGGCCGGAGCTTGTGCAGCACGGTGGCCAGGCCGGTGGCGACGATGCCCGCACCCAGCACCGCGAACGCGGCGTCCGCCGCGGGCAGGCCGCTCGCCAGCGCGGCCGCACCGGCGAGCCCGGTCAGCGCGGCCAGTGCACCACCGGTCGTCAGCACAGCCGGCGGCCTGGCCCGGGCCGCGGCGGCAGCCCCCGCCAGGCAGGCCAGCAGCACAGCAAGCTCGGCGATCGTGGCAGCGGGACCGGTCAGTGACCACAGGGCCGCGCTCACGGCCACCACCAGCCCCGCCGCGCAGACGGTGCCGGCCGCCCCCGGGCTAGCCGCCCCCGGGCTAGCCGTCCCCGGGGCAGCCGCGTCCTGGGCAGCCGCCCCCTCGCCGGCCGCGCGCCGGCCGGCCACCTCCCCGCCGGCCACCTCCCCGCTGGCCAGCAGCCGGCTGGCAAACACCGAGCCAGCGGCGAGCAGGCCGGCCGCGGCCGCGGTCAGGGTCACCAGCGCGCCCCACCCGGGCAGCCCGCCGGCCAGCGGGACCGCGGCGCCGGCCAGCCCGGCCAGGGCCAGCGCCGCCGCGCGTACCGGCGCCCGCCGCCCGGCTGAAACCAGCCGCATGGCCGGAGCCAGCCAGCAGACCAGGCTCGCCAGCGCGAGCACGGCCGGGGTAGCCAGGGAACCGGGCCATGTCGCGGCGGGCGCGAACCCGGGCCGGGGCTGCGAGGGCATCCCCGACCAGACGTGACCCAGCCAGGTCAGCGGATAGAGCAGGCTCGTGACGGCAGCGGGTGTCACCGCCAGCGCGGTGACAGCGAGCACCGCGATCCCGCCCCCGGCCAGCTGCCCGGCCCGGCCGCTGAACGCCCGGGCCAGCGCACCCCACGATGCCGCCAGCCGCACGTGAGCCGCTGGTGCGGCATCAGCCGCCGGCGCCTCCCGGGCCGCCGGCGCGCCATTGGCCGATGGTCCTTCGCCAGTGGCGGCTTCCCGGTGCCAGAACGCGGCAGCGGCGATGACCGCACCGGCGGCGGCGAAGACGGCGATCTGCCACGGCCCTGGCAGTGCGGCGGCCCCGGGCAAGGCCAGCCCGATCGCGAACAGCGCCCCCGACGCGCCGGCCGCCAGGCCGGCCAGCGCCTGCCCGGTCCTGGTCGCCGGCATGCCGAGGACACCGATGGCGCCGGCCACCAGGAAGACCACGGCCAGCAGCCAGGTCTCCACGCCGGGGTGGGCCACCGCCTGGGCGGCGGCGGCGTCAATCGCCGCCACCAGCACCGCACCCGACCAGGCGGCGACGGCTGCCGCGCGCGCTGTCAGCCGTTCGGCGCGGTATGCGGGCTTGCCGGCCCGGGCGGCCAGGGCCAGATCACCCGCGGCGGTGACCGCCAGCGCGAGGGCCACCACGGCCGGGGTCGCCACCGTCACCGCCGCGCCAGCCAGCGGGAGGACCAGCTGCGCGATGCCGATCGCCGCCAGCCGCGGGCCCCGGGCCGGAGCCAGGTGCCCGTAGGCGGCCCACGCCACGGCGAGCGCCGCGCAGGCGGCCGCAGCGGCTAGCGGCCCGGACTCCCGGACGCCTGAGAGCCGCGCCAGCAGGGCAGCGTCCGCGATGGTCAGCGCCAGCCCGACGGCGGCAACCGCCTCACCGGTAGCGGTCAGGCCACGGCGGGCCAGCGGCCACGGCGCGGCCAGCACGAGCGCGGACACCGCCAGCAGGATCCCGAGGCGCCCGGCCGGGCCGATGCTGCTCCAGTTCGCGGCCGTGAAAACGGCTGCCGCGATGACGACCAGCAGGCCACCCGCTGCCAGCAGCAGGAACGCGACGGCGCGCCGGGACATCTCAGCCCGGCGCGGGCGGGCACCAGCACCGGCCGGGGCCGCGGCCGCGGGCTGCAGCGGGGCCCAGGGTGGCGCCTGGACCGCAGGCGGTGCCGGAGCCGGGACGGCACCGGTCGCCGGGGCCTCCGGCGGCAGCGGCCGCGCCAGTTCGGCCAGCAGGACCAGCCGGCGGGCCAGGAGCTGGCGCCGCAGATCCTCCAGCGACGCCAGCTGTGCCGCGATCCAGTTCAGTTCCGCGGTCTCGGGCCGGGCCGGGCCGGCCTGGTTCGGTGCGCTCATGCCGCTCACCCTGCCGCGTCCGGGGCTGTCCGGTATCAGCGCGGCTACTCAATCCCTGGCGCCGGGATACTCAACCGGTACCGGGTACCTACGCAGCCGCCCGATGCCGCATGCCCGTCTGCCGTGATCACGGGGCGGGTGTTGCCAGGTGTGCACCAACTCCGTGACCATGGGCGCGTGTACCCCGTGCGGCACGGCGCGCGAGCGGGATCCGGCTGGCGGCCCGTGAACATCCAGGCCTCGCTGTGGCGGTCGATCGCGGTCTTCCGGCTCGCCTCGCTCGTCTACGCCGCGGTGCTGGTCGCGGTGGACCGGGCCGACTACGCGCACCTGGCCTTGGCCTGGGTGGTGCTGGCCGGCATGACCGCCTGGACGGCTGTCACCACCGCCGCCTATGCGGTGCCCGCCCGCCGCACCCGGGTGCTGCTGGCAGCCGACCTGCTGGCGACCGCCGCCGCGCTGGGCTCCACTGCCCTGCTCCAGTACCCCGGCAGCGTTACCGCGGCAGCCATGCCGGTGACCGCGACCTGGGTGGCCGGCCCGGTGCTGGCCTGGGCCGTGGCCGGCGGCATCCGGGCCGGGACCGTGGCCGCGCTCGTGCTCGGCGCCTGCGATCTCACACTCCGCCACCAGTCGCTGGACAGCGTCTACCGCAGCCGGGTGCTGAACGGGACCGTGCTGCTGCTGCTCGCCGGGGTGGTGGTCGGCTACGTCTCCACCCTCGCGTCACGGGCCGAGCAGGCGGTGCAGCGCGCGACCGAGATCGAGGCGGCCAGCCGGGAGCGCGAGCGGCTGGCCCGCGGAATCCACGACTCGGTGCTGCAGGTGCTCGCGCTGGTGCAGCGACGGGGCGCCGAGGTCGGCGGTGAGGCGGCCGAGATCGGCAGGCTGGCCGGCGAGCAGGAGGCCGCGCTGCGGACGCTGATCGCCGCCAGCGCCGCCGGCGGCTTGGCGGCCGGGGAGCAGGACCTGCGGACACTGCTCACGGCGCAGACGTCGGCCTCGGTGTCGGTGGTCACCCCCGCCGACCCTGTCCTGCTGGCCGGCGAGACAGCGCGGGAGGTGGCCGCCGCCGTCCACGCGGCCCTGGACAATGTGCGCCAGCACGCCGGCCAGACCGCCCGCGCCTGGGTGCTCGTGGAAGACGAGGGGCCGACGGTCACCGTGACCATCCGCGACGACGGCGCGGGGATCGCACCCGGCCGGCTGGCGCGGGCGGCCGCCGACGGCAGGCTGGGGGTCAGCCAGGCGATCCAGGGCCGGATGCGGGACCTCGGCGGCTCGGCCGCCATCACATCCGAGCCCGGGGCCGGGACGCAGGTCCAGCTCACTCTCCCCCATCCGGTGGCCAGGTAAGCGTCCCCGCCGGGCACCTGGCAGCCACCCGGCCGGTGCTCTATGGTTCCGCTGTGGGCGAGCCACGGGTGCGGGTCATGGTCGTCGATGACCATCCCATGTGGCGCGATGCCGTGGTCCGTGACCTCACCGAGGCGGGATTCGAGGTCGCCGCCGCCGTCGGTGAGGGAGCGCAGGCGATCCGGGTCGCCGCCGCGGTCCGGCCCGACGTAGTCGTGCTCGACCTGCACCTGCCCGACATGTCGGGGGTCAAGGTGACCACGGGCGTGCTGGCCGCCTGGCCTACCGCCCGGGTCCTGATCCTGTCGGCCAGCGGCGAGCAGCGCGACGTACTCGACGCGGTCAAGGCGGGCGCGGCTGGGTACATCGTCAAGTCGGCCAGCCGCACCGAGTTCCTGGACGCCGTACGCGGGACCGCGGCCGGTGAGGCGGTATTCTCCCCCGGCCTGGCCGCGCTGGTGCTCGGCGAGTACCGCCGGCTGGCCGCCAGCCCGGCGCCGGACACCCCCCGGCTCACCGACCGTGAGGCCGAGATCCTGCGCATGGTCGGCACCGGGCTGTCCTACAAGCAGATCGCCGACCGGCTCGTGCTCTCCCACCGGACGGTGCAGAACCACGTCCAGAACACGCTGAACAAGCTGCACCTGCACAACCGGGTGGAACTCGTCCGCTACGCGATCGAGCACGGGATGGACGCGCAGGACAGTTACGACACTGGGGACGGTTAGGGCGCCCAGCGCTTGCCCGCGCATCGCTCGCGCACTTCCTGCCCCCCGTTGCGCCCCCCGGATCCCAAGGGAGGTCTCCTGGCACGGAACCTACCCAGCAGATGCAGATAGTCACCCTTTGTTGCCTAGTGTGGCCGGAGCCGCCCCGGCTGCGCTACGGGGCGCCTGGCATATCACGCCCCGGTGCACATGACCGTCATGCAATGGATTTTCGCCGGCGGGTTTCTCTGGTATCCAAATCATGCTTAAACCGGCTGAATCCACTTGCCGCCTTATCGGCGGACAGTAGTGGGAGCTGGACGCGTGTTTATGACAAGGCTTGAATGGCTACTGATAGCAATCGGAGAATGTTCGGGATTCGCAGTCCGGCAATTTCTGACGCGAATCGGCGCTAACTCGACGGGGAGCTGGAGATGAGGCAGGACGCTGCAGCGGCCGGGACATCCCGCCCAGGTCGTCCGGCGCGCCTGATTCCAGCGCAAACCGCTGAGTCGTACCGCCTCTCCCGTCATCAACTGGCGGGCGGACCGGGCAAACCCGCACATGAGAACAGTCAAGCGCCCTGCGTGCGCGATGGTTCGCTGCGAGCGGCGCCGACGCCCTGACCCTGCGTCGCATCCGCACGCCTCTGCCTGTCACCCCTCACCGGTTGCAGGCATGTGCCGTGGGCGAAAGAAAGCGCGCCGTGACGCGCCCGACCTAAGGTCTGCGTTGTTCCTGACAAGGACTCTCAGTGGGATTGCACTGAAGCTCACCCTGGCAACCGCATGCGCCGCCATCGTGCTTGCGGTCACCGTGTCCGTCTGGCTGACCCGCACGGCCGGCCACACCAACGGCCCCGCCCGCGCGGTCGCGGCGGCGGGCGCCGGAGTCCACCGGGCAGGGGTCCTCGGTACCGGCACAGGGCTGGCGATCCCGGCCAGCCTGGCCGCGGCCACCACACCGCTGTCCCGCACGCCACACCAGATCGCCCGGCACATGCTGATCCACCACTTCCGCTGGAAGGCGTGGCAGTTCAAGTACCTGGACCGGCTGTGGACCCTGGAGAGCGGCTGGAACCGGTACGCGACCAACCCGTACTCGGGTGCTTACGGGATCCCGCAGGCGTTCCCTGGCCAGAAGATGGCCAGCGCCGGGCCCAACTGGCGGTCGAGTGCCCGTACCCAGATCCGCTGGGGCATGCGCTACATCAAGGAACGTTACGGCACCCCGTACTGGGCATGGCAGAACGAGCGCCGGTACAGCTGGTACTAGGGCATGAGCTGACGCGGTGGGCGTGGCCGGCCCTGACGGGCCGGCCACGCGCCGCACGGCCCTGCCCCCCGGTGCTCCCCAGGACGTGCCCTAGGCGCGGGATAGCAGGGAGAGCGCCATCCTGGCCTGGCGGTGCCTGGTCAGGGCCTGCCAGGAGGTCTCACTCCGGCAGAACCGGGCGAAGATGCGCCAGCCCTTTGCCGTGGCCAGGCCGGAGTGGAACGCACCCGGATGCCGGCTGAACGCGGCGAGGAGCCGCCGGCCGGCCTCCATCTCCGGGATGAGGTCGCGGTGGAGGCCTGCCGCGTACTCGTCCAGCGCCCGGGTCACCTGCTCCGGGCCTGGACTGGCGGCGGCGTCTGCCGCCACCGTCCCGGCGAAGGTCCCCGAGCGCAGGGCGAAGCTGATGCCCTCACGGGTCCAGGGCTCGAGCAGGCCCGCCGCGTCGCCGGCCACCAGCACCCGGCCCCGGCGGAGCGGGGAGCCGTCGCTGCGGCAGCGGGTGAGGTGGCCCGAGTCCTGGACGGCCTGATAGGAGCCGAGCCCGAGCCGGGTGGTGAAGTCGCGCAAGTACCGTTTGGTCCGCTCACCCTGGCCCCGGGCGGCAATGACCCCCACCGTGAGCCGGTCGCCCTTGGGAAACACCCAGCCGTACGAGCCCGGGATCGGGCCCCAGTCGAGCAGTATCCGCCCCCGCCACTGGGCCTGGACCGGCGCCGGGACGGCGATCTCCCACTCGAGGCCGAGATCCACCTGGGGGCAGTCGACCCCCGTGTAACGTCCGCTGACACCCGAGGAGCCGTCCGCGCCGACGATCACGCTGGCGCGGACCGATGACCCGTCCGCCAGCCGCGCACAGGCGTGGTCGCCGGACTGGGAGATGCCCCGCACCGGCGACCGCTCCCTGATGGCCGCGCCCGCGGTGAGGGCGGCCGCGCGCAGGGCGGCGTCGAACTCCTCGCGGACGACCATGGCCAGCAGCGGCTCGGCCTCCTCCCGGGTGAATTCACGCCTGCCGTCCAGGGTGACGCTCGCGGCGTGGATGTGGTCGCGCACGGGCACCGCGATCTGACCGCTGGCGGCGGCCAGCGAGGCCCCGATCAAGCCACCACCGCAGGTCTTGTACCGGGGATGCGTGGCCCGCTCCAGCACGATCGTGCGGGCCCCGGCTGCCGCCGCGGCGGCAGCGGCGGCCAGGCCGGCCGGCCCGGCGCCGATGACCGCGACATCCCAGTCCTGGACTTCCAGCACAGCGGCAGCGTAGACGACCGGTGGCAGTGGCTCTGCCGCCGCGGACCCGGCCCCGGCCGGCGTGGCGTCGCGGAATAGCCATGTGCAGGCCATCCACAGGTTATACGTTGTGTGATCGTGTGGAAACGCTATGTAAACACAACGCTGCGTCACACCTTCGGCCTCGAACTGGCCTACGTGCGTGGCCACCGGCAATGGCGGCTCCCACCGGCGCAGGGAGACCGGCTGCTGAACGCGCCGGTGTTCATCCTGTCCGCAGCCCGGTCAGGTTCCACCCTGCTGCGGGCCGTCCTGGGCAGTCACTCCCAGCTCTACGCCCCCCCCGAGGTCCCGCTGGGGCACCTGTCGGTGCGGGCCGAGAGCCAGTGGATCCAGACGTCCCTGACGGCGCTGCGGCTCACCGGCGAAGATCTGGATCACATGCTCTGGGACCGGCTGCTCGCCGACGCGCTCTGGCGCAGCGGCAAGCCCACGCTCGTCGCCAAGACACCGAGCAACGTGCTGATCTGGCGCCGCATTGCCCAGTGCTGGCCGGATGCCCGGTTCATCTTCCTGCTGCGCCACCCGGCGGCCGCCGTCGCCTCGCTGCACGCCTCGTGGCACCCTTCCTGGCATCCCGGGGAGTCTGGCAGCCTGGCCGAGGCCATCGCGAAAGGCCTGCGCTACATGACTCAGGTCGAACAGGCCCGGCAGGCGCTCCCCGGCTCGACCATCCGGTACGAGGACCTGACCGCGGAGCCGGAGGCGGCGGCCCGTCAGCTGTGCGACTACCTCGGCCTGGCGTTCGAGCCCGGGATGCTGGAGTACGGGCAGTTCGCCGATCACCGCTTCGCCACCGGCCTCGGCGATGCGTCAGAGAAGATCCGCTCCGGCCGCGTTCTGCCTGGTGTGCCCTGGCCACGGACGGCCGACGTCCCGGCCGAACTGCGGGACATGTGCGCTGCCTGGGGCTACCCGGTATCCGGGGCCGTGCCAGCGCCAGATCCCGCCGCCGCGCCCGCGCCGGTGCCACGCCAGCGCCTGCAGGTGAGAGGTGATCAGACGGCCCGGTTAGCGGTTCAGGAGTGGACCACGTCGGTGTGATGGCAAAAATGCACTCGCGCCGGGCTCATCGACCGGATCCGGCCCAGCGAGTCCCGCCAGGCGGGCAGGTCGCTGGCCTGGCCGTCCGGCAGGTTCTCACCGGCCGGGCTGGCGTACTGGCGCGGCGTGTAGGCGGCGTCCCCGATCAGCAGGTCGGGCCCGCCGGTGCCGGATCGCACGACCACGCACTGATGACCGGCGGTGTGCCCGGGTGTGGCGATCACCGCGAGGCCGGGCAGTATCTCGCTGTCCCCGTCGAGCAGCTCGAACCGGGCGTTGGCGAACCCGAACCAGTCATACAGCTCCGGTGACTCACGCCGTGCCCTGTCCAGCTCGGCACGCTGGACGTAGCAGGGGGCGTGCGGGAAGACAGCGTTCTGGCCGCAGTGGTCGAAGTGCAGGTGGGTGTTGATCACCAGCCCGATGTCGCCGGGCGTCATGCCCAGCCCGGCGAGCGCGTCCGCGACGGAGCGGTTGACCACCCGCCAGTCGTCAAGCCACTCCTGCGGCCCGCCGACCCCGGTGTCCACCAGCACCGCCCCACCAGGATGGGTGACCACGAACCCGTGCACCGGCCATTCCAGGCCATCGACCCCGCGCAGGCTGGCCAGCTGCAGCCGCTTGATCTCCAGCGCCATCGGCTACCCCTCCGCCCTCGTGGCCGCCAGGGCTGACGCCGTTCATGCGCCACCCGCATGCACGGCACGGTAGCAGCCACGGAAATGTCCGAGCCTGGTGGCAGTATCCGGTCAGGCCATAGCGAACGGGGAGGAACGCCGTGAGCGCATCG
>DATKRG010000197.1:0-4791 GCA_035532275.1 Streptosporangiaceae bacterium
GGACGTCGACCTCATCGACGCCAGCCACACCGGTGTGACGCCATCCATCAACATCAACGGATGGATGGACGTCGGCGCATACGAGACCGTCAAGCTGTTCGAGTTCCAGCAGCATCACCCCGACCAGTACCTCATCATGGCGCCGGCAGAGCACTGCAAAATGCTGGCCACCAGCCCCGACGCGCGCCTGGGCCAACGGCCGATGGGCGACACCCGTTTCCCGTACGACGAGATCATCATCTCGTGGATCTGGGCGATCTGCGCGGGCAGCCGCAGAGCAGCATGAGCTGGGTCTGCGAGATGCCAGGCTGGGCCGCGGCCGGGGTGGGCAATCCGGGCGCAGCCATCGGCCAACGATGCCCTGCGTCGTGATCATGCTGACTTGGGTCTTGCTGCTGATCTTGATTCTCGGGCCCTTCTACGGGCACACTCGCTTCTGGATGCCCCTGGTCTTCTGCCTCGCTGCCGCGGCCTTCGCCATCGCCCTTCCCTGCGTGCTCGTCGGCCAGTTCCGGGTCGCTCGCTACAAGCGCTGCTAGCCGCAGTGAAGCACCGCGCTCCCGCATCCGGGCGGCCCCGGTGCCAGGCTCACAGAACGGGTCAACCTGTGCGCCACGTCAACTAGGCAGCCGCAAAACTAGCGCCGAAAATATTTGGCAGGTACGAGGAGGGCTGCCCTCGGCGGTCACCGAGGGTGTCGGCAGTTGGAGACACGCGCCGGCTCGTATCCGCCTGATCTCGGTGTGCTGAGCAAAGGATTGGGGGCGGTCGCCAGCATGGGCGCGTCCCGCGGCGGCCGGTTCCTGCCCGTCGCCGCCGACGCCGATGGCGATATTGCGGTGACGATGTTCCTGCGGCGCGGCGTTAGCGGGCTTCCGTGGCTGGAGGCCTGGACCCTGGAACGCGACGGCCAGGACTGGGAACTGCTAGCCCGAGTTTCCGACGATCATGGTTTTCTGACGCCTGATCACGGCACGGCCTGAGCCGTTTCCCCTGATGACGCGCTGTCCCGCTGCTTGAATCGATCTTGATCAGGGTGTATGACCTAATCTTGTGGCGAGCCTGTACCCGAAGAAGATCGGCGGCAAGACGTACTGGTACCTGCGGGAGATGGCCCGCGTGGACGGCAGGCCGAAGATGGTCTCCGAGCGGTACCTGGGCACAGCCGCTGAGATCGCCGCCGCGGTGGAGGCCAGGGAGGCGGCGATGGCACCGCAGCGGACCCGGCACCTGGCGTTCGGGGACGTGGCCGCCGTGTGGGGGATGCTGCGCAAGCTGGATGTGGCCGGGATCGTCGATGAGGTGACCGGGACCCGGCCGGCCGGGCTGCCGCTGTCTGCGGGCACCTACCTGGCGCTGGCGGCGCTGAACCGGGTGGTGGCCCCGTGCTCGAAGCTCGCCTTCGCGGACTGGTGGAAGGCCACCGCGGCGGACCGGTTCACCAAGATCCCCGCTTCGGCGCTGGATCACCGCCGGTTCTGGGACGCGATGCACGCCGTCACCCTGGAGCAGCTGGAGGAGATCTCCCGGCGGATCGCGCTGCGGATCGTGGCTGAGTTCGGGCTGAACTGCTCCTCGGTGGCCCTGGACATGACCAACTTCGCCACCTTCATCGCCACCGCCAACGGCAAGGCGCCCATCGCCCAGCGCGGCAAAGCCAAGCAGAAACGCTCCGACCTGCGGCTGGTGGGACTGGGCCTGGTGGTCACCCGCGACGGCGGGATCCCGCTGACCTGGCACGCCTACCCCGGCGACCGGCCTGATGTCACCCAGTTCCCCACGATGATCGGCCAGCTGCGTGACCAGCACGCCGCGGTCTGCGCCGCCGCCGGGCAGCAGCCCGCGGACATGACGGTGGTCTTCGACGCCGGGCAGAACTCCGGGGACAACTTCGCCTACCTCGCCGGAACCGGCCTGCGCTACATCGGATCGGTGCCCGCCTCAGACTGCCCGGACCTGACCAGCCTGCCCGCCAGCGCACGAGCCATCGTGGACGAGGAGCGCTTCGGCGGGCTAACCGCCCATGACACCAGGCGTGAGGTCTACGGGGCCCAGCGCCGGGCGATCCTCACCTACTCACCCGAGCTGCACGAAAGCCAGGCCCGCGGGTTCACCGGGACCACGCTGGCCAAGGCCGGGCGCAAGCTGGACGAGCTGGCCGCCACCCTGGCCCGCGGCAAGACCCGCCGCCCCCGCGGCAAGGTGGAAGCCGAGATCGAGAAGATCACCCGCAAGCCCTGGGTGCGCCGGGTCCTCACCTGGCAGCTAACCGGTGACCAGCCCAAAGACCTGCGCCTTACCTGGGGAACCGACACCGCAGCCCGCGCCGCCCTGGAAGAAGAAATCTTCGGCAAGCACGTCCTGATCACCGATCACGACGACTGGCCCATAGCCGAGGTGATCGCCGGCTACCGGTCCCAGTCTGAGGCCGAGTTCTCCTTCCGGCAGATGAAAGACCCGCACGTCGTGTCGTTCTCCCCGATGCACCACTGGACCGAGCACAACATCCGCGTCCACACCTTCACCTGCGTGCTCGCCCTCCAGATCGCCCACCTCATGCGCCTGAAGGCCCGCCGGGCAGGCCTGGACCTGTCCGTCCGCGAACTCCTCAGCCAGCTCGCCGCCATCGGCGAAACGGTCCTCATCTACCCCTCCACCGGCGGGCGGCCCAAGGCCCGCCGCCAGACCACCGAACTCACCGGCAACCAGCAGCAGCTATACGACATCTTCGGCCTGGCCCGGCACGCCCCGCACAGTTAGGTCATACGCCCGCACAGGCCGCCAAAGGAGGCCTGACCAGCAAGAACAACGAGCCAATGCTGGCATGCTCGCGTACTCGATGATCACGTATTCTCCGACGGACGCTGGGTTGACGGTCACTGTGCGTGGTCACCGGGGGCGTAGCTGGCCCAGCGTCCTCCGGCTTGGGTGGCGTGCCGGTGGGCGGTGTTGTGGTGGTAGCCGAGGGCCCGGGCGACGACGGGGGCGGGGGCCTGGAGGACGAGCTGGCGCAGGGCGGCGGTGAGCGCGGCGCGGGTTGGGATGCCGAACTCGCCGAGCAGCGCGGCCATGGTTGCGGGGTGGAGCGGCTGGCCGGCGCGGCGGCCGGGGAACAGCCACCGGCTGGCGGGGTTGGTGGCGGTGTTCATGTTCTGCCGGCTGGCGGTCAGCTGGAGCAGCAGGGTGGCGAATGGCTCGGGGAGGGGGGCGGGCGGGTCGCCGAGCCGCAGCAGGATCTGGCCGTGGTCGCCGCGGATGATGTCGTCGATGGTGAGCCTGACGATGCGGCCGGGGGGCTGGGCGAACAGCAGGGTCAGGCAGGCGGCGGCCCTGGTGCGGACCGGGGCCTGGCTGTCGGTCAGTGCCCGGCGCAGCAGGCCGAGGCGGCGCTGCTGGGTGATGGGCGTGCCACCGGGAGGTGCCTTGACCGGGGGCAGGGTGAGCCTGGGCAGGTGGCCGGTTTTGATCGCCCAGGTCAGGAAGGGCCGGGCTGATGCCCTGTCACCCTGGCCGCAGGTGGCGTGCCAGGTGTCGAGGCCGGCCTGGCTGAGGCGGGTGGGACCGGGGTCGTGTTCCCCGAGCCAGGCCAGGAATCGCGTGGCGGCTTTGACCTGGCTGATGGCGTTGCTGCAGGCCGCCGGGGTCAGTGGCCTGGCCGCGGCCCTGGCGCGCAGCCGGGGCAGCTGATGCCAGGTGGCGTACTGGCGCAGCAGCCGGGTGGCGGGGCCGGCGGGCGCGCCGGCGAGGCGGCGGTGCAGCCAGGTTTCGAAGTGCAGCAGCTGCTTGTCGGCGGGGGGCAGCACGCCGCAGGACATGAGCAGGTCACGCAGGTGGGCGACGGCACGCCAGTGCGGTTGGGCGGCCAGCGCCTGATGGGTGAGGGCGACCTTGCTGGTCGCCAGGCCTGATAGCAGCTCGCGGACGTGCGCGGCGGCTATCCAGGTCAGGCCGGTGCCGGGTGTCTGCATGGCGGTCAGTGCCTCTAGCAGCGGTGCCAGCGGCGCGCTGACGTGCCCGGTGCCGTCGTCGAGGGCGGCCGCCGCCTTGCCGGCCAGGGTGCACCGTTCGCATAGCCGCCCGCCCAGCAGGAATCCCTCGAAGCCGCAGCGGTCGCAGAAGAAGTCCCGGGTGATGCCGGCGCAGTCCCGGCAGACCGGTTCCCCGTCGCCGCGGCGGCCGGGCAGAAGCCGGCGGGTGCCGCAGGCCGGGCAGTTCCCGTAGGTGCGGGCCGCCCGCCTGTGGCAGGTGCGGCAGATGGGCCCGTCCGGCCAGTTCGCGGCCAGGCCGGCCCGGCGGCCGCAGCGGGCGCAGTCACGGACATGCCAGCGCTGGTACTGCTCGGGCGTGCAGCCAGCAGAGGTCACGGCCCCGGCCGCAGCCGGGCTCGCCGGGGCCGGACGCCGCCGGTGCCGGCAGGCGCCGGGCCGCCGGCGGCGGCGGCGGCCTTGCGCGGCGCGGCGTTCTGCGCCCTGGTCACGATCAGCTCGGCGGGGGTCACCTCCAGGATGTCGCACAACGCGGCCAGCACCGGCAGCGACAGCCGTTCCGGGGTCCCGGTGACCAGGCGGTGCACCTGGGAGGCCGACAGCGTGATGCCCCGGTCGGCGAGCTGCGGGACCAGCCCGGTGGTGGTGAACATGCCGTGCTCGGCCATCACGTTGCGCAGCCGCCACTGGTAGCTGACCTGCCGTTTCGCCGTCATGGCGTCCTCCTGTCCTCGCGCAGTGCCGCATCTACCGTCTGATCGAGTGCCCGCCGCAGGGTGCGGGTCCGGAAATCACTGGACACGCA
>DATKRG010000198.1:0-1110 GCA_035532275.1 Streptosporangiaceae bacterium
GAGGTCGGGGCGGCCCGCGTCTTGCGCGGCCAAGCCGACGAGAATGCTGGCGGTGTAGGTCAGAGCGACCTGCTGGGTGAGGGCGGTCCAGCCGACGAGGGGCGGGCGCTGGAGACGAAAGAAGAGGAGAACTCGACCGAAGAAGCGTTCGATGCTGGTGCGCTTGCCCAGTTCGGCGCGGGTCCAGGTGGGGGGCAAGCAGGCGCGGTTCTTGGTCCGTTTGGGATTCCAGGGGATGACGGCGGCGGCGTGCAGGGTGATGTGGATCCAGGCGATCAGGGTCGGACTCCAGTAGGCGGCATCCAGGCGGACCACGCGGATCCGGAGATCGTAGAGGTGGACGGCCAGGGCGAGGAGGGGTTGGGCGAAGGGGGCGTCATGACGGTTGGCGGGGGCCAGGCGGAAGGCGATGGGCAAGCCGGAGCCCCGACAAATCAGGGTATGCAGGCGGAAGCCGCGCAGCCAGGGCGTCGGGTGATGGGCGGGAGCGTGGCCTACCTGGGCATCGGGGTCGGCCAGACGCCAGGCTTTGATCGGGGCGCTGTCCAGGATCAGATCGCGCGCCCCGATCAGGCGGGTCCGGATCGCTTGGCGGACGGTCTGGACGAAGAGCACCTCGTAGGCGGGGGCGCCCAGGCGGGCGGCGCGCTTGCTCATGGTGGCGGGACTGGGCACGCGGGGTCGCCCCTGGGCGTCAAGGGGCAGGCCGCAGGCCAGGGCCAGCGCGGGCCAACTGACCAGCCAGTCGTGCATGTCCTGCAAGGAGAGCCGCCAGAGGAGGCGCAGCAGGGCGATCAGCAACAGGGTGGCGTCACTATACAGACGCGGTGCTCCGCCGCGTCCGCGGGGCAGGGCGGCCGGCTGACGGCCCTGCCCTACGCGCACGGCCAGGCGGCACAGCGCGAGCAACCGCAGCCGCCCCACCACGCTGAGCGCATCCAAATGCAGCGCCGAACTGTGCTTGGCCAGGGCACGTTGGTATGCTGGGGGTGGGACTGGGGCCGTGCGCGTACACGGAGCCGGAACCATGGGCTGACCTCCTACGCGGGAGGACGAGTCTCGCGTAGGAGCCAGCCTACCACGCCCGCCCTCCGGTTAGGAAACGCCCTC
>DATKRG010000199.1:0-29836 GCA_035532275.1 Streptosporangiaceae bacterium
CAGGCCCGTGCTGGTGCCGTCGCCGGACAGGCTGACCCGGATGGCGGGGAACCGGTGCGAGCCGGTGGCGAACGTCAGTGCGCCCGCGGCACCCCCGGCGGCCGACGGCGTGTAGGTGACCGGGACGTGCAGGGCGTCGCCCGTGGCCAGCGTGACCGGGAAGGTCACCGGGACCGGGGTGCTGTCACTCGGGGTGGTCACGGTGGCTGCCCCCGCCGAGAAGGACGACGGGCCCACGCTGGTGCCAGTGACGGTCACCGGCTTGGTCGCGGTGACAGTCACCGTCTTCGGCGTGGAGGTGGTCGTCACCGGGAGCGGGGCGAAGGTGACCGGCACGCCGCCGGTCAGCGGAGCGGCCGGCGCGGTGCTGCCGAAGGCGAGCACGTGACCGTCCCTGGTGCCGATGTAGACCCGGCCGCTGTCGGTGGCCGGGATGGTGAACTTGCTGGCCGTGCCGATCGGTGCGGACCAGATCATCTTCATCCGGAGCGAGCCGCTGACGGTCTGGGGCATGGCGTCGAAGGCGTCGAGCCTGGCCTTGGTGCCGGTGCTGCCGGAGCTGGAGTCCACCCAGACGATCGCGGACGCCGGGTCGGTCCCGTTGGAGGTGACCACCGGCGAGCCGGAAGAGAAGGCGAACGTGAAGGTGCTGTTCGCCACGTCAGACAGGACCGGGCTGCCGCTGCTGAGGTGGAACCGCAGCGCCCGCAGGTTGTCGTCCTTGCCGAGGTAGTAGATGTAGTCGTTGGACGCTGCGTTGTTGGCCGTGGTGAGTGTCGTGGTGTCGCCGAAGGTGGCCACATGGCCGAACTGGCCACCGAACGGGCCGGCCTGGGCGACGGTGTCGTCGCCCTTGTTCGCGCCCTGCTCACGGCCCCCCAGGCTGTCCCGGTTGAGCAGGAACACGTTGCCGGTCTTGCCGGCCTGGATGAGCAGGTTCGGCAGGCTGGTGGTGCCGAACGGCAGCCCGACCGGGGCGCCGGACGCGAGGTCGTGGTCGGCCGCGTCCAGGGCGGGTGCGTTCTTCGGGCTGAAGAAGTCGTGTGCCGTCAGCGAGCCGTTCGAGTTCACGCCGAGGCGCACCACCGACTCGGCCAGCTGCCCGGGCGGCGACGAGCCCTTGCCCGGAGCAGGGGAGACCCCGTTGCCGGAAGCGAAGAAGATCCGGTTCGGGCCATCGGCCATCAGGCCACCGCCGGCCTGCCAGATGCCGGCCCGGTTGTTGATCACGCCGGCCTCGTCGGTCCACAGCGTGGTCTTATGGGAGCTGACATCCACCCGGGCGACATAGCCGACGTAGGGCTTGTGGTCGCAGTGCGACCCGAAGCCCGCGTACACCGCGCCGCCCGCAAGCAGCAGTGCGGGCCGCTGCAGCTGGGTGTTCGCGTGGAAGGGCTGCTTGGGGCTGTTGGTCGGGGCGCCGCCGATCGCCGACTTCCAGCTGACGGCGCCGGTCTGGGCGTTGATCGCGTACAGGTGGAAGACCGGATGGGACGCGGTGTGCCCGGCCGGCACGGTTTCGGCGACAACGTAGACGTTGCCGCTGCCCGGGTCGTACACGGGGGTGCTGGTGATCCCGACGTTCGGGGTCAGGTCACCGCAGCCGATCGTGGCCGCCTTCCAGGGCGCGCCCAGCGAGACGGACCACTTCTTGGCGCCGGTGGCCGGGTCCAGGCCGTAGACAACGTTCCGCTCGGTGGCGACGATCAGCACGCCGTTGGCGATGATCGGCTGCGCGTACACCTGGCCGGTCACCGCATGGGAGAACAGCTGCCCGAAGGACCCGCCGGTCACCACGGACGGTGACAGGCCGGGCTCGTTCGGGTCCCAGCCGGTCCGCAGGTTGTCCTGGGACGCCGTGACCTCATCCGCGCGTGCGGTCCCGGCCGGGCTGGCCGGAACCGACCCGGTGACCACCGGTAGCAGGGCGAACGTCAGCGCAGCGGCCACCGCCGCGGACGGCAGGCCGCCCGCGGCGAACCTGCCACGGGCGGGTGCCCCGCTGCGGCCCGGTCGGCCAGGCCCTGCTGTCCACGGGCGTCGGTCCATGAAGAATCCCCCTTTTGGGCATACGGACAGGCCTTCTGGCATGCGGCAAGGCGCATTTGCGCACGGCACAGTGCCCAGCGGGGGAGGCGGGCGCCGCCGGTATCATGACACGCGGCTTAAGGGGAAGTTAGGGAGTGTTATCCCACCGTGACCAGAAGATCAGCTATCGACAGCTCGCCGATCAATGCCCGGCTTGTTGGGATATGAGGCTGACCAGCGGGTTCTTACGCTGCGGTGCCGGCCGGTCGCGGATCACGTGCCCTTGCCGGTGAGCGTCACCGCGATGGTGTGGGTGCCGAGCCGGTCGGTCCAGGTGAGCGTGTAGTGGGCGGTGAAGCTCCCGGTCTTGGTGGGGGTGAACGTCACCGGCAGCGTCAGGTCGTAGCTGGGGTTGAACGGCAGGTCCTTGGCGACCTTGAAGACGGCGTGGAACGGCGCGCCGGGTGTCGAGGTCGAGGTCACCGTGCTGGGCTGGTTGCCGGTGTTGGTGATGTGGACATCGGCTGTCGCGCTCTGGCCGACCGGCACCGAGCCGAGGTTCACCGTCGTCTTGGCCGCGGTCAGCTGGCTCACCGCCGCCGTGCCGGTCCCGGTGAGCTGCACGGTGACACTCGTGCTGTCGGTGTCGGTGATGGTGAGTGAGCCGGTGGCCGGGCCGGCCAGGCTCGGCGCGTAGGTCACCTGCACGGCGACCGACTGGCCCGGCTTGATCGTCGTGCCGGGGGCAGGCAGCCCGGTGGCCGTGAACGGGCCGGACGGCGGCGGCGCGGACGCGACCGTCTCGGCGGTGGTGCCGAAGTTGCTGATCTGGATGGTCTGCGGCACGGCGATGCCGATTGGCACGTCGGTGACGCCCTGGTCGGGTGCCAGCGGGAAGGCCAGCGCGGTCGGCTGCGCGGTGAGCCCGGTCTGCGTGCCCTCTCCGGTCAGCGGCACGTCCACCGATGGGACGCTGGCGGAGGTGGTGGCGAAGGACAGGGTGCCGTTCGATCCGCCGGGAGCCAGCGGCGTGAACGTGACCGGCGCGTGCAGCTTGTCGCCCTTGGCGAGCGTGACCGGGAACGTCACCGGTACCTGCAGGTTGCTGCCCTTCTTGGTCTCGGTCACCTGGCCCACGGTGTACTGGGTCGTGGCGGCCGCCGCGTTCGAGGCGCCGGTGCTCGCCGTCACGCCGGTCACGGTGGTGGTCTTGGCCGCGGTGACGGTGACCGGCTTGCTGGTGGTGGAGTTGACACCGGTCGGCGTGAAGCTGACCGGTGCGGTGTTGGCCAGGGCCGCTGCCCCGGCGACGCCGAACCCGTACACGTGGCCGTCCCGGGTGCCGACGTAGACCCGGCCGTTGCTGGTGGCGGGGATGACGAACTTGGCGGCGGTCCCGATCGGGGCGTGCCATAGCTTGGGCAGCTTGCAGGGTGACGACGACGTGCAGCCGGACAGCGCGGTGGAGGAGACGTCGTAGGCGTCGAGCTCCCCGGACGCGCCGCTGGAGCCGGACGCGTAGACCACCCACAGCACCGCTGACGTGGCGTCGGTGCCGTTCGAGGTCACCACCGGTGAGCCGGAGGAGTATCCATAGGTGAGCGAGCTGTTGGCCACGTTGGCGAGCGTGGGCGCGTCGGAGCCGTTGACCCCGAACTTGAACACCCGCAGCACGCTGCTCTTGCCCACGTAGTACAGGTAGTCGCTGGCGGAGCCGGCGTTGGCCGCGGTCAGCGGGGTGGTGTTCGCGAACACCGCCGGGTGCCCCCACTGGCCGCCGTACGGTCCCTTCACGCTCAGCACGTTGTCGGTGCCCCCGGGGCCCTGTTTACGGCCACCCAGGCTGTCCCGGTTCAGCAGGAAGATCCGCCCGTCCTTGCCGGCCTGGGCCAGCACGTCGGGGTAGGTGGAGGTGCCGAACGGCAGCCCGACCGGTCCGCCAGCGCCGAAGTCGGTGTCCGCCGCGTCCAGCGAGGGAGCGTTCGCCGGGCTGAAGAAGTCCTTGGCTGCCAGCGACCCGTCGGAGTTGACCGCCAGCCGGATCACCGACTCGGCGAGCTGCCCGGGCGGGGAGGTCCCCTTGCCCGCGGCCGGCGAGACCCCGTTGCCGGAGGTGACGAAGATCCGGCCCGGGCCGTCGGACATGACCCCGCCGCCGCCCTGCCAGATGCCGCCCTTGTCCTCAGTGACCCCGGACTCGTCGGCCCACAGGGTCCGTGCCCCGGTCGAGACGTTCACCCCCACCATGAACCCGACATAGGAGTTGTGGTCGCAGTGGGAGGCGAAGCCCGCGTACACCGACCCGTTCATCAGCAGCACCCCGGTCCGCGGCATCTGGTAGGCGGGGTGGAACGTGAAGTGGGAGTCGTTGGTGGGGGTGCCGGAGATCAGTCGCTTCATGTTGATGACGCCGGTCGAGGCGTTGATCCCGAACATGTACCAGTGCGGGCTGCCGGAGCTGACGGTCTGGCCGAGCAGGTAGACGTTCCCGGTGTCCGGGTCGTAGACGGGGGTCCCGGTCACCCCGATGTGGGGGGTCAGGTCGCTGCAGGTCGTGATGTTATAGGGGGTGCCCAGCGAGGTCTTCCACTGGACCGCGCCGGTCGCCGCGTCGAGCCCGTACACCCAGTCGTTCTCGGTGGCCACGATGACGGTGGAGCCGACGACCACCGGCTGCGCGTACACCTGCCCGTTCACCGTGGTCTTGAACAGCTGCTTGAACGTGCCGCCGCCGACGACGCCGGGCGAGAGCCCCGGCTCGTTCGGGTCCCAGCCGGTGCGCAGGTTGTCCAGGGACGCGGTGACGTCGTCCGCGCGAGCCGTGGCCACCGGGCTGGCCGGGGCCGACCCGGTGACCACGGGCAGCAGTGCCCCGGTCAGCGTGGCCACGGTCAGTGCGGCAGCCATCGCCCACGAGGCTGTCCGGCGTCGGTACATGCGAAACCCCCTGGAACAGGCACCATGACTGAAGCGCAGCGCCCAGCGGGGGAGAGCTTCGCGCCCCCACATCATCACATGCCGGAATGATCAGAAAAACCCCCTGTTACGGCACCGTGACCGGAAAGCGAGGTATTGATTGCCCAGTGGTAAATGGGTGCGGCAATGGGCCTGGCGGTACGGGCTGGCGTGCGGGCTGAGCGGGGCCGCTGCGGCCGTTACCCGGCTGCCCGCCGGCAGGCGTCCTGCGCCGCGGACCGGGACCCGGCGGGGCCGCCCCCGGCCGGGGTGCTGGCCGGCCTGGCCGCGACCGTATGACCGTTGCTCCCGAGCACGATCCTGATCCTGGCCAGCCCGGTCTGCTGGCTGAGGCTGGCGCCGGGCAGGGCGGTGTGCAGCAGCCGGGCCGCGGCCGTCTGGCCGGGCGGGTACTGGATCAGGGTCTTGGTGAGGTTGTGGGTGGGCCAGTTGAGCCCGGACCGGACCCGGAAGCCGAGCTTGGCGAGCGCCGCGCCGGTGCTGGCGGACAGGCCGCCGATGAGGGTTCCGTTGTACACGTCCACCGCGACCTGGCCCGGCCGCAGCCGCGGCCTCTGCGAGTGCCCCGGCGCCGGGCCGGCGGGCTGGTGATCCGCCTGGAAGGTGGCGAACAGCTGATCCGCTGTGGTGTGGTTCCACAGCACGGCGGACTCGCCGGTCGGCGTCAGGTAGTTGGTGTTGGCGAGGGGAACGGTCAGGAAATGGACATCGCGCAGGGTGATGCCGCGCAGCTGGTCGGCGAGGGCGGCCAGGTTCAGGTTCTGGTCGACCTTGATCGCGCCCAGCACCTCGGTCAGGAACCTGCTCAGCCGCAGCGGGTTGGCCAGCGTCCCGGAGCTGATCGCCTCGCTCAGCAGTGAGGCAAGCAGCCGCTGCTGGTTGTCGATGCGGGCCAGGTCGGAGGTGGCGAAGGAGTGGCGGTCCCGCGCGTATTCCAGTGCCGTGATGCCGTTGACGTGGTGGTGGCCGGTGCTCAGGTGCAGGCCGCTGTAGGGGTCGTCCACCGCTTGCGGCAGGCAGATGCTGACTCCGCCGAGGGTGTCGATGACCTTGACGAAGCCGAGGAAGTTGACCTCGACGAAGTTGTTGATGGTGAGCCCGGTGGCCTGCTCCACGGTCGCCACCATCAGCCTGGGACCGCCGAGGCCGAACGCCGCGTTGATCTTGTTCATGCCGTGCCCGGGGATGTTCACCCACGAGTCGCGCGGAAGGCTGACCACGGTCACGCTCGACCGGTCGGCGGAGACGTGGATCAGCATCATCGTGTCGGAGTTGAAGCTGACCGCCCGCCCGACGTGCAGCTGCCGTTCCTGTGCCGGGGTCAGGCCGGTGCGCAGGTCGACCCCCGCGAGCAGCACGTTCAGCGGACCGGTGCTGCCGCCAGCCGTGCCCGCGTTGACGCGGCCCACCGTGTAGTTGGCATAGCTGGTGAGCCCCCAGGCGCCGCCGGCGAAGAGCAGCACCAGGGCCGACATCAGCGCGCAGCTGAGCAGGACGCTACGCCGCTGCCTGGCCCGCCGGCCCGCCGCGATGCGCTCCATGAGCTGGCTTTGGGCCGGGGAAGGGGTCGCCCGGCGCCGGCCCGGCCCGGCGGGCCCGGGCCTCGCCCGGCGCGGCGGGGACTCCGGTGAGCCCCCTGAGGCGCCATCGTGGTCAGCCATCAGTAGCCCTCCCCCACGCCGAATGATGGCACGCAGGGCCGGGCCGGCCCGGTATTTGCCGCGCGGCGGCCGGTGTCGCTATTCGCCGGGCGAGGGGTCGCGCGGGAGGCCGAGGATGCGCTCGCCGATGATGTTCAGCTGGATGTCGGTGGTGCCGCCGCCGATGGTCAGCGCCTGCGTGAACAGCATCGCCCGGGACCAGCGGGTGCCATCCACCGCCCCGTCCGCCCCGGTCAGGCTCCAGCACTCCTGCGCGACCTGCTGGGCGTAGCGCATGCCGAGCAGCTTGCGGACGCTCCCGGTGGCGCCGGGCTCGGTGCCCGACAGCTGCTTGAGCGTGACCCGCATGCCGAGCAGGTCGATGGCGTGGCCCTGCGCCACCAGCCGCCCGGCCCGCTCCAGCACCGCCTGGCCGGCCGCCTCGCCCAGGTCCTGCACGGTCTCGACGAGCTCGGGGACGCCACAGCCGAACGTCCACGACTGCGACAGCGACACCCGCTCGTTGGCGAGCGTGGTGCGGGCCACCCGCCAGCCCTGGTTGACCCCGCCGACCACCAGGTCGTCCGGCACGAACACGTCATCGAGGAAGACCTCGTTGAACATCGCGTCGCCGGTCATTTCCCGCAGCGGGCGCACCTGCACCCCGGGTGAGGTCATGTCGACCAGGAAATAGGTGATGCCGTCGTGCCGGGGCGCGTCCGGGTCGGTGCGGGCGACACAGATCGCCCAGGCCGCCTGCTTCGCCAGTGAGGTCCAGATCTTCTGCCCGGTCAGCCGCCAGCCCTCACCCACCTCCCCATCCCCCTTCACCCGCTCGGCCCGGGTGGAGAGCCCGGCCAGGTCGGATCCGGCTCCCGGCTCACTGAACAGCTGGCACCAGATCGTCTCGCCACGCAGGGTCGCGGGCAGGAAGCGCTCCTGCTGCGCGGGTGTCCCGTACTGGACGAGGGCGGGGATCACCCAGGCCCCGATGGCAAGGCCGGGCGCGCGCAGCCTGGCGGCCCGCATCTCCTCGGCGATGACCAGCTGCTCCAGCGGCCCCGCCGCCCGTCCCCAGGGCGCCGGCAGATGGGGGGTCACCCAGCCGCCCGCCGCGAGCAGCCCGTTCCGCCCGGCTGGCTCGGCGGCGGCGATCACCGCCAGCTCCTCCCGCACCTGGGCGCGGACCGGTTCCGCCTCCGCCGGCAGGTCGATGCGCAGCGGCCGGCGCACCCCGCCGAGGGCGAGCCCGGCCACCTGCTGCGCCCAGCCGCCGGGCGGGCCGAGCAGCGCGCGCAGGCTGAGCGCGCGGCGGTAGTAAAGGTGTGCGTCGTGCTCCCAGGTGTAGCCGATGCCGCCGAGCACCTGGATGCACTCGTGCGCGCAGGTGACGGCGGCGTCGGGCGCCACCACCGCGGCTACCGCGGCCGCGAGCTCGCTGCCGCTATCGCCGGCCGTGCCACCGCCGGCTGGGTCACCGCCGGCCGCGTCACCGGCGGCCTCTTGCAGTGCGCGGGCGGCGTCCCAGACCGCTGCCGCCGCTTGCTCGGCGACCGTGAGCATCCGGGCGCAGCGGTGCTTGACCGCCTGGAACTGCCCGATCGGCCGGCCGAACTGGTGGCGGATCTTCGCGTAGGCGGCCGCCGTGCTCACCGCCCAGTCGGCGATGCCGCAGGCCTCGGCCGCCAGCAAGGTGGCCGCCAGGGACATCGCAAGGCCCGGCCGCAGGCCCGTGAGCACCCGGTCGGCCGGAACGCTGACCTGGTCCGCCCGTACCCTGCCCGCCTGCCTGGTGAGATCCAGGCTGTCCACCGGCGTGACATCCAGGTCAGCGGCGTCCACGGCCACCCACACCTGCCCGCCGTCCCGGCTGACCGGCAGGATCAGCAGGTCGGCATGGCCGGCCCCGGCGACCGGCCCGCAGCTGCCGTCGATGACCAGGGCGCCGTCGCCGGCCGGCGGTCCGGCCGCGGTCAGGCCGGGAGCGAGCCCCACCGCAGCGGTCAGCGTGCCGCCAGCCATGTCCTTGACCAGCCCGTCGAGGGCGTCGGCGCCAGCGGCGGCCAGGATGGCACTGGCGAGTGAGGTGGGAAGGAAGCTGCCGGGCAGCAGCGCCCGCCCAAGTTCCTCCGTGGCCACCGCGAGTTCGGGCAGGCCGAAGCCCTGTCCGCCGAGCGGTTCGGGCAGGTGCAGGCCGAGCAGCCCCTGCCCGGCCAGGGCGGCCCGGAGGGTGCCGGCGTAGAGCGCGGCCCCGCCGTCCCCGGCGGCCACCGCCGCCCTGATCACCTCGGCGGGTGCCGCCCGCCCGGCCCAGCCCCGGACCGATTCCGCCAGGGCCAGATGTTCCTCGGTCAGGGCCAGTGCCATCGCCCACCTCGCCAGCCGCCTGATGTCAGCTACCTCGCCGCCCGGCGCCGGTGGCGCCGGGACGCACGGTCATGCCGTCCCCGGTCACTGTAAAACGCCATCCGGCCGGGAGGAACCCCTGGTGCGAAGTTCGTTACCAGTGGGTAGCATACGGGTAGTTACTGATGAGTAGGACGCGAACGTTCAGCGCGTGCCGAGGAGAGCCCCAGCAGAGCGGGAGTCGCGATGGGTCACTTCAAGAGCAACCTCCGTGATATCGAGTTCAACCTCTTCGAGGTGCTGCGGCGCCAGGATCTGCTCGGCTCGCAGCCCTATCCGGATCTCGACGAGGACACCGCGCGCGGGATCCTGGAGGAGGTGAACCGGCTGGCGACCGGTCCCCTGGCCGAGTCGTTCGCCGAGGCGGACCGGCACCCGCCGGAGTTTGACCCGGCAACCGGCGCCGTCCGCATGCCGGAGGCGTTCAAGAAGTCGTTCCAGGCGTTCACCGACGCCGAGTGGTTCCGGCTCGACCTCCCGCCCGAACTGGGCGGCACCGGCGCCCCCAGGTCCCTGGCCTGGGCGGTGGCGGAACTGATCCTGGGCGCCAACCCGGCCATCTGGATGTACTCCGGTGGTCCCGCCTTCGCTACGGTCCTGTGGCAGGTGGGCACGCCGGAGCAGAAGCGCTTCGCGGAGCAGGCGATCGAGCGCAGGTGGACCGCCACCATGGTGCTCACCGAACCGGACGCGGGCTCGGACGTGGGTGCCGGCCGCACCCGGGCGGTCCGCCAGAGCGACGGCACCTGGCACATCGAGGGCGTCAAGCGGTTCATCACCAGCGCCGAGCACGACATGGCCGAGAACATCTTCCATCTCGTGCTGGCCCGGCCGGAGGGGCACGGCCCCGGCACCAAGGGCCTGTCCATGTTCCTCGTCCCCAAGTACCTGGTTGACGCCGACGGCAACCCGGGCGAGCGGAACGGGGTCATGGTCACCAATGTCGAGCACAAGATGGGCCTCAAGGCCTCCACCACCTGTGAGCTCACCTTCGGGGCGGACCGCCCCGCGGTGGGCACCCTGGTCGGGGACGTCCACGACGGCATCCGGCAGATGTTCATGATCATCGAGCATGCCCGGATGATGGTCGGCACCAAGGCCATCGCCACCCTGTCCACCGGCTACCTGAACGCGCTGGAGTTCGCCAAGGACCGGGTCCAGGGCGCCGACCTGACCCGGATGGCGGACAAGTCAGCGCCGCGGGTCACGATCATGCACCACCCCGACGTGCGCCGGATGCTCATGATGCAGAAGGCCTACGCCGAGGGGATGCGGGCGCTGGTCCTGTACACCGCGTCGATCCAGGACGCGGTGCAGGTCGCCGCCGCCGGCGGCGGGACCGACGAGCAGGCAGCCGGCCTGAACGACCTGCTGCTGCCGGTGGTCAAGGGGGTTGGTTCCGAGCGCGCCTACGAACTGCTGACGCTGTCCCTGCAGACGCTGGGCGGCTCGGGGTTCCTGCAGGACTACCCCATCGAGCAGTACATCAGGGACGCCAAGATCGACAGCCTCTACGAGGGCACCACCGGGATCCAGGGGCTCGACCTGTTCTTCCGCAAGATCCTGCGGAACGAGGGCCAGGCGCTGCGGGCACTGCTCGGCCAGATCACCGACTTCGCCGTCGGTGAGTCGGGCAACGGGCGGCTCAAGCCGGAACGCACCGCGCTCGCCCGGGCCGCCGCCGACGTCGAGGCGATGGTCTCCACCATGGCCGGCTACGCGGCTGCCGCCATGGAGCGCCCGGCCGAGATCTACCGGGCCGGGCTCAACACGACCCGGCTGCTGATGGCCCTGGGCGACCTGGTGATCGGCTGGCTGCTGACCCGGCAGGCCGAGGCGGCGCTGGCGGCCCTGGATGGCGAGGGCGGCGAGCATGCCCGCCTCGCCGACCGGGACCGTGCCTTCTACCAGGGCAAGCTGGCCACCGCCCGGTTCTTCGCCCAGACCGTGCTGCCGCGGCTGGCAGTGGAACGCCAGCTGGCCGAGGAGACCACGCTCGACCTGATGGAACTGCCGGCAGAGGCGTTCTGACCACGCCCGAGGTAGCGGCGGGCAGGCCGGCCCCGCCATGGCGGCCGGCCAGCTGAGCCCGGCGGCACTTGCCGGGAAACGCGGCACTGACTGCGCTGTCTCTCTCTGCTATGAGTGCTACCACCGGTATTACTAGGAAATGGCCGGCGCCTGGCGTGCCCATGGCAAACCGGGCGGCCCGCCGGCCGAGGGCGTCAGTTCTCCCGGAGGTGGCCAGTGATCGCGATCCCCAGCCGGTGGCTGTACGCGGCGGCCGCGTGCGTGGCGGCGGTCGCGGCGGGCGCGCTCGCCGCGGCCGGGCAGGCGGCGGCCGCCCCGGCGTCCCTGCCCCGCCCGGCAGCGGCCCGGCAACCACTGGTCCAGCCACCGCGGGCCACCTCGGCCACCACCATCACCATCGACCCGACGGCTCCCGGACTGGGGCGCGTGGCGAGCCGGTATGTGGGTTTCTCCTACTCCAGCAGCGACATCAACAGCGGCCACTTCGCCCCGGCCGGGAACTATCCCGCGCTGCTGGCCAACTTCGGGCCGGGGGTCATGCGGTTCGGCGGCAACTCCGTGGACCTGTCCTCCTACACCGGTATCAGCGCCAGCGCCCTGGCCGGCCTGGCCAAGCTGGCGGCCAAAACCGGCTGGAAGGTCATATACACGGTGAATCTCGGCGCCTTCAACGCCACCGAGGTCACCGCGGACGCCAGCCACGTGGCGGCCGGGCTGGGGGCCAGCCTGGCCGGCATCTCGTGCGGAAACGAGCCCGACCGCTACCGCAGCCGGCTGCGGTCGTCCACCTACACCGAGCAGGACTACCTGACCACGGATCTGCCGAAGTGCCTGGCGGCCGTCCACGCCGGGGCACCCGGGGCGCCGATCGCCGGGCCGGACACCTACCACACCTCGTGGCTGCCGCCCTACGCCACCGCCGCGCACGCTGGCCAGGTCCCCGATCTGGCCTTCCTGGCCGAGCACCTGTACCCGATGACCAACTGCGGCAGCGCTACCCCGGGTGGGGCGGCGACGCTGCTGTCCGCGGCGACGATGAGCGCGGAGGACTCGGTGCTGGCGGCGACCAGCTCGGCGGCGGCGACCGCTGGCGTGCCGTGGCTGATCGCGGAGACGAACTCGGCCTCGTGCAGCGGCATCCCGGGCGTGAGCAACACCTACGCCTCCGCGCTGTGGGCGGCGGACTGGCTGATGCGGGGCGCGGAGCACGGCGCCCGCGGCATGTACGTCAACGGCTCGCTCAACCACCACTGCGGCGGCTACACGCCGCTGTGCGAGGTGAGCAGCAACCAGTACCTGGCCGAGCCGGTCTACTACGGCATGCTGTTCGCGCACCTGATGGGCACCGGGGTGACCTTGCCGGCACAGGTGACCACGACCGCTTCGGGGAGCATCACCGCGCACGCGGTCCGCACCACCACCGGCCGGATCAAGGTGATGGCCGAGAACCTGACCGCCTCGCCCACGTCCGTGGTGCTGCAGGTGGCGGGCGTGTCAGGCGCCGCGTCCACGCTGCGCCTGCGGGACACCAACGGCAACTCGCTGAGCGCCACCTCCGGGGTGCGGATCCAGGGCGCGTCGGTCACCAGCGCGGGCACCTTCACGCCGGGCGCGCCTGGCCACCTGGCCTGCAAGGCCGGGAAGTGCACGCTGACACTCCCCGCCCACAGCGGGCTGATCCTGGCGCTGCCCGGGACCTTCTAGCCGCCAGCCCGGTGGCCGCCACCGGTCCGTGCCGGTGGTTTGTGCCGCCGGGCGGGGTCAGATCGCGTACTGGACGGCGGACCGGCGGGCCACGATCGGGTTGACGTAGTGCTCGACCACGGTCCGGTGTGCCGGATGGTCGCGGTAGATCAGGTAGTCCTCCACGCTGTCGAAGTCGGCCACGACCGCGAAGTCGCAGTTGCCGGGGTTGATCCCGGCGTCGGCGCCGACGTGGTAGAGCCGGATGGCGTCGATCACGTCGGGCAGCTTGCGCAGCTCGCCCGCGAGTGTGTGTTTCTGCGCGTCGGTCGCGTCCTCGGTCCAGGTGAACAGCACCACATGACGGAACATCGCCGTCCCTTCCCGTCGTCTTGCCCGTGGTTCCGGCTTGTCCGTTCTACCGTTCCGGTCACGACCATGCCAGCATCCGCACCGGGTCGGCCAGCATCGCGCCGACGTCGCGCAGGACCGCCGATCCGAGGTCGCCGTCCACGATGCGGTGATCGAAGGAGAGCGACAGCGTGGTCACCTGGCGCACAGCCAGTTCCCCGTCGTGCACCCACGGAGCCGCCTTGACCTGGCCGAAAGCGAGGATCGCCGCCTCGCCGGGGGAGAGGATGGGGGTCCCGGCGTCGACCCCGAACACCCCCACGTTGCTGATCGTGATCGTCCCGCCGGCCATGTCGGCCGGCTGGGTCTTCCCGTCCCGCGCGGTCGTGGCCAGCGCGGCCAGCCCGGCGGCCAGCGCGGGCAGCGACAGGGTGTGGGCGTCTTTGATGTTGGGCACGAGCAGCCCACGCTCGGTGGCAGCGGCGATGCCCAGGTTCACGTAGTGCTTGACCACGATCTCCTGGGCATCCTCGTCCCAGGACGAGTTGATCATCGGGTGCCGTGCCACCGCCAGCAGCAGCGCCTTGGCGACCAGCAGCAGCGGGGAGGGCCGCAGCCCGGCGAACTCCGGCAGCTCCCGCAGCCGCCCTACCGCCTCCATCGAGCCGGTGACGTCCTCCTGCAGGAACTCCGTCACATGCGGCGCCGTGAACGCACTAGCCGTCACCGCCGCCGCCATATGCTTGCGCACCCCCTTGACGGCTATCCGCTCCTCGCGCGGCCCGGCCGGCGATGCCGCGGCCGCTATCCCGAGCGCCGCCGCCTGCTCCCCGCCCGCCGCGCCCCGCACATCCTCCCGCGTGATGCTCCCACCCGGCCCGCTCCCGGCCAGCCCGGCGAGATCCACGCCCAGCTCCTTGGCCAGCTTCCGCACCGGCGGCTTAGCCGCCGGCCGGCCATTCCCGCCCGGCCCCGGGGACGGCGCCCCCGCCGGTTCGAGTGACGGCGCAGCCGAACGAGACCCCCCCGCCCCCGCCTTCCGCGTCCGCCGCCTGGTCGCGCCCAGCTTCACCCCGTACCCGACCAGCACCGCCTGCCGCTCGATCTTGGGCGCCGGGCTCCCGACCATCCCCGGCTCGAACGCCGCCTGGACCGGTGATCCAAGGCCGGGCGCTGCCGGTGTCCCGGCTGGCGTTGAGCCCGCCGGGACACCGGTGGTGCCCGGCCCGCCCCCGCTCTCGGCAGTACCGCCAGCAGCGCCGACGTCCACGGCGATGATCGGCGTCCCCACATCCACGGTTGAGCCCTCGTCGACGAGCAGCCCCGTGACAACCCCCTCGTACGGGCACGGCAGTTCGACCACGGCCTTGGCCGTCTCGATCTCCACGATCACCTGATTGATGCTCACCTGGTCACCCGGCTTGACATGCCAGGCGACGATGTCGGCCTCGGTCAGTCCCTCGCCGACGTCCGGCAGCCGGAACTGCTTCACCTCAGACATGGCCCCAGCCCTCTCAGTACGCGAACGTGCGGTCGACGGCGTCGAGCACCCGGTCCAGGTCCGGCAGGTAGTGCTCCTCCAGCCGGGATGGCGGGTACGGGGTGGAGAAGCCGCCGACCCGCAGCACGGGGGCCTCCAGCTGATAGAAGCATTCCTCGGTGACCCTGGCGGCGATCTCGGCGCCGATCCCGCCGGTGACCGGCGCCTCGTGCACGATCACGCACCGACCGGTCCGGCGTGCCGAGGCGACGATCGTGCCCAGGTCCAGTGGGGACAGCGAGCGCAGGTCGATCACGTCCAGCGACCGGCCGTCCTCACGGGCGGCGACGGCCGCCTCCGCGCAGGTCCTGACCATCGGGCCGTAGGCAAGCAAGGTCACGTCGTCGCCTGCGGCCACTGTGCGCGCCGCTTCCAGCGGCAGCGCGGCATCGAGCCCGCTGCCGGTGTCCACCTCCTCCTTGTCCCAGTAGCGCCGCTTGGGCTCGAAGAAGATCACCGGGTCGTCGCAGCGGATCGACTGCTGGATCATCGTGTAGGCGTCCGCGGGCCCGGAGCAGGCGACGACGCGCAGCCCGGCGGTGTGCACGAACAGCGCCTCGGGCGACTCGCTGTGGTGTTCCACCGCGCCGATCCCGCCGCCGAACGGAATCCGGATCACTACCGGCACGCTGACGCGGCCCAGCGACCGCAGCCGCATCTTCGCCAGCTGGCTGACGATCTGGTCGAACGCGGGGAACACGAAGCCGTCGAACTGGATCTCGCAGACCGGCCGGTAGCCGCGCAGGGCCAGGCCGATCGCGGTGCCGACGATGCCGGACTCGGCGAGCGGGGTGTCCACCACGCGGGATTCGCCGAAGTCCTTCTGCAGCCCGTCAGTGACCCGGAAGACGCCGCCGAGCTTGCCCACGTCCTCCCCCATGACAATCACCTTCGGGTCGTCTTCCAGGGCCTTGCGCAAGCCTTCGTTCAGCGCCTTGGAGAGAGTCAGCGCGGTCATCGTGCCTCCTCGCTGACGAACGAGTCCAGGTAAGCGGCGTACTGCTCGCGTTCGGCACGCAGCAGCGCGGTCGGCTCGGTGTAGACGTTCTCGAAGATCGCCAGCGGCGCCGGGTCGGGCATCTCCAGGCATGCCTTCCGGATGTGCCTGCCGATCTGCGCCGCCTCCTCGTCGATGCCGTCGAAGAAGGCCGCGTCGGCGGAGCCCGTGCGGACCAGGAAAGCCTTCACCCGCTCCACCGGGTCTTTCAGCTTCCAGGCCTCCAGCTCGCTGGCCAGCCGGTACCGGGTGGGGTCGTCGGTCGTCGTGTGCGCGCCCATCCGGTAGGTGTAGGCCTCGATCAGGGTGGGGCCCTGGCCTTCCCGGGCTGCCTGCAGGGCCTTCCTGGTGACGGCCAGGCACCCGAACACGTCGTTGCCGTCCACCTGGATGCCCGGGAACCCGAACCCGCGTGCCCGCTGGTAGAGCGGGATGCGGCTCTGCCGCTCCAGCGGTTCGGAGATCGCCCACTGGTTGTTCTGGCAGAAGAACACGACCGGCGCGTTGAACACCGAGGCCCAGATGAAGGCCTCGTTCACGTCGCCCTGGCTGGTCGCGCCGTCGCCGAAGTAGGCGATGACGGCCTCCCCGCTCTCGCCGACCTGGCCGTCCCGCTGGATGCCCATCGCGTAGCCGGTGGCGTGCAGGGTCTGCGCGCCGATGACGATGGTGTAGAGGTGGAAGTGGTGCTCGGCGGGGTCCCAGCCGCCGTGGCTGACGCCGCGGAACAGTTCCAGCAGCTTGACCGGGTCCAGCCCGCGGCACCACGCCACGCCGTGCTCGCGGTAGGTGGGGAAGGCCATGTCACGGGGGCCCAGTGCCCGGGCCGAGCCGACCTGTGCCGCCTCCTGGCCCAGCAGCGAGGCCCAGATGCCCAGTTCACCCTGGCGCTGCAGGGCGATCGCCTCGGTGTCGATCCGCCGGACCAGCACCAGGTCGCGGTAGAGGGATTTGATCTGGTCGGTGGTCAGGTCCAGCGGGTAGTCAGGATGCTCGACCCGCTCACCCTCGGGGGTGAGCAGCTGGATGAGTTCTGCTCGCGGACCGGGCTGCCCGTCCAGGCTGCCCGGTCCCGGTGCGGTGACCGCACCGTCGGCGTCGACGGTCACGTGCCACTCCTTGCGCTAGGGGCCGGTCCCAGGATCGCCGCGACCAGCCGGGTTGGCTCTACCGCCATCGTGACAGACGGGGGTCGCCTCGGTGAACCCTTGGTGGCCCCGTCGGCCGCCACGCACGAGTGGCATCGCGTCGCGTACGCTGCGTTGCCACGCAGGAGAGCGGAAAGGCGGGACAGTGGCCCGAGTCATCGTTGAGGTCATGCTCAAGCCGGAGATTCACGACCCGCAGGGGGAAGCCATCTCGCGGGCCTGTCAGCGGCTCGGATTCGGTGACGTTGTCGGCGTTCGCCAGGGGAAGCGCTTCGAGGTGGAACTGTCCGGAACGCCAGACGAGACGGTCCTCGCGCGCATGGGTGAACTAGCAGGTGAATTGCTCGCCAACCCGGTGATCGAGGAATTCACGTTGCGCGAAGGCTGATTCAACTCACCGTTCGCGGCCGGCGGTGACCATACAGATACCAGGCTGACGATTATTACGGCCCTGACGGGGAAAGCACTTAAGTGGCCAGCGTGAAACGGTGGAGGCAGGGAACTGAGGAGCGGATGCGTACTCGGATGAGATGCGCCGAGGAGCCGACCGTGGATGTCAAGTTCTGCCTGGTGTTCCCGCGTGAGGCGCTCAGTGTGCCGGTCATGCGCCATGTGCTGGGCGATACGCTGCGGAGCCTGGGCGCCGACGACGATGGGGTAGCAGAGCTGCTGCTCGCCGTCACCGAGGCGTGTACCAATGTGGTCCGCCATGGCGGGCCGGGCCGCCGGTACGAGGTCGTGGCCAGTGTCGGCCGGGCCGGCTGCCGGGTCGAGGTGCTCAACAGCGGCCGTGGGTTCGATCCTGTCCGGCTGCCGGGGCTGCGGGCGGTCTGGTCGTCGGTGCCGGCGGCGGCCCGGATCCGCCGCCGGGTGGCCCGGCCGGCGCCGTTCGGGCGCTCCCATCACGCGGCCAGTGTGCCGCCGTCCGATGACGCGATCGCCGCGCTGCCGGAATCGGGCCGTGGCCTGGCCATCATGAAGGCCTGCGTGGACGACGTGACGCTGAGCTCTGGCCCGCAGACCGGCACGGTGGTGTCGCTGCGCAAGCGGATCGCCTGGCGGAACGACGCGCTGCTGGCCCACCTGCCGGACGAGCAGCTCCGGCACGCCGGGTAGAGGCGCCCACCGCCGCCGCTGGAGCCGGTAATCTGCTTGGGTAACCCCGACTGCCCGTCGCCGGGCTTTGGCCTGCGAGGACGCCCATGACAGCCCGCGTGGGGATCGTCACGTTCCCCGGTTCGCTCGACGACCGCGACGCGGCCCGCGCGGTCACCCGGGCCGGCGGGGAGGCGGTCCGCCTCTGGCACGGCGACCGGGGCCTGCGCGGGGTGGACGCGGTGATCCTGCCCGGTGGCTTCTCCTACGGTGACTACCTGCGCTGCGGCGCGATCGCCCGGTTCGCGCCGATCATGGCGGACCTGGTGCCCGCCGCCCGGGCGGGCCTGCCGGTGCTGGGGATCTGCAACGGCTTCCAGATCCTGTGCGAGGCCCATCTGCTGCCCGGGGCGCTGGTGCGCAACAGCGGGCTGCGGTTCATCGACCGCTGCCTGCGGGTGCGGATCGAGGACACCGGCACCGTGTGGACGCGCGACTACCAGCCGGGCCAGGAGATCACCGTGGTGCTCAAGAGCGGGGAGGGTGCCTACGTGGCCGACGAGGCGACCCTGGCCGGCCTGGCGGAGCAGGGGCATGTGGTCGCCAGGTATGCCGGCGGCAACCCGAACGGCTCGGCGCGCGACATCGCCGGGGTCCGGAACGCGGCAGGGAACGTGGTCGGACTTATGCCCCACCCCGAGCACGCGATCGACCCGCTGACCGGCCCGGGCGCCGACGGCCTGGGCTTCTTCACCGCGGCGGTCCGCCAGGTGATGGCCGGGTGAGCGGCACCGGCACCGCCGACACGGTGGCGCGGGCGGCCCTCACCGGCGACCGGCCCCAGCCCTACGCCGAGCTCGGCCTGACCGGTGAGGAGTACGAGCTGGTCAGGCGGATGCTCGGCCGCCGGCCCACCGACTCGGAGCTGGCCATCTACTCGGTGATGTGGAGCGAGCACTGCTCCTACAAGTCCTCCCGGCGGCACCTGCGCCAGTTCTCCGAGAAGGCCCCGCCGAGCGAGGCGCTGCTGGCCGGCATCGGGCAGAACGCCGGCGTGGTGGACATCGGGCAGGGGTACGCGGTCACCTTCAAGATCGAGTCGCACAACCACCCGTCCTACGTGGAGCCGTTCCAGGGCGCGGCTACCGGCGTGGGTGGCATCGTCCGCGACATCCTGGCGATGGGCGCCCGGCCGGTGGCGGTGATGGACGCGCTGCGGTTCGGCCCCGCCGACGCCCCGGACACCGCCCGGGTGCTGCCCGGCGTGGTCGGCGGCGTCGCCTTCTACGGCAACTGCCTGGGGTTGCCGAACATCGGCGGCGAGCTGGCCTTCGACGCCTGCTACGCGGGGAACCCGCTGGTCAACGCGCTGTGCCTGGGCGTGATGCGGCACGGCGACCTGCGGCTTGCCGCCGCCCAGGGCGAGGGCAACCATGTCATCCTGTTCGGGTCCCGGACCGGGCCGGACGGTATCGGTGGGGCATCGGTGCTCGCGAGCGCCTCGTTCGGGGGCGGGGCGGCCGGGCAGGCCGCGAAACGCCCCAGTGTCCAGGTCGGCGACCCGTTCATGGAGAAGCTGCTGATCGAGTGCTGCCTGGAGCTCAACGCGGCTGGCCTGGTGGTGAGCATCCAGGACCTGGGCGCGGCCGGCATCTCCTGCGCGACCGCCGAGCTGGCCGCGCACGGCGGCACCGGCATGCAGGTTGCCCTGGACGCCGTCCCGCTCCGCGATCCGACGCTCACCCCGGCCGAGATCTTGATGAGCGAGTCGCAGGAACGGATGATGGCCATCGTCGAGCCCGGCGACACCGAGCGCTTCCTGGCCATCTGCGCCCGCTGGGAGGTGCCGGCCACGGTGATCGGCGAGGTCACCGCGACCGGCAGGCTGGAGGTGACCTGGCACGGCGAGCTGGTGGTGGACATCGCGCCGCAGACCGCCGCCGACCAGGGACCGGTGTACGACCGGCCTGCCGCCCGCCCGGCCAGCCAGGACGCGCTGGCCGCTGACGACCCGGCCCGCCTGCCGCGCCCGGCGGCCGGCCCGGAGCTGCGGGCGGCGCTGCTGGCCCTGCTGGCCTCGCCGGGCCTGGCCGACAAGACCTGGGTGACCGAGCAGTACGACCGGCATGTGCGCGGCGACACGGTGCTGGCGATGCCGGAAGACGCCGGCGTGATCCGGGTGGATGAGGAAACCGGCCTGGGGGTGGCGCTGGCGACCGACGGCAACGGCCGGTACTGCCGGCTCGACCCGTACGCGGGCACCCAGCTCGCGCTGGCCGAGGCGTACCGGAACGTGGCAGCCACCGGCGCCCGGCCGGTCGCCGTCACCAACTGCCTCAACTTCGGCTCACCGGAGGACCCGTCGGTGATGTGGCAGTTCACCGAGTCGGTGCGCGGCCTGGCCGACGGCTGCGCGCTGCTGGGCACCCCGGTGACCGGCGGCAACGTGAGCTTCTACAACCAGACCGGGCAGGTGGCCATCTACCCGACCCCGGTGGTCGGCGTGCTCGGCGTCCTGGACGACGTGCGGCGGCGGCTGTCGCAGCGGTTCGCCGGCCCGGGCGCGCGGGTGGTGCTGCTCGGCACGACCGGCGACGAGTTCGGGGGGTCCGCCTGGGCGCAGGTGGCGCACGGTCACCTGGGTGGCCGCCCGCCCACAGTGAACTTGGCGGCCGAACGATCCCTTGCGGTGCTGCTTGCGGGCGCCGCGCAGGCCGGCCTGCTGGAGGCGGCACACGACATCTCCGACGGCGGGCTCGCCGTCGCGCTCGCGGAGTCCTGCCTGGCTGGCGGGCAGGGCTGCCGGGTGACTGCGCCGGGCGATCCGTTCGTGTCGCTGTTCAGCGAGTCGGCGGCGCGGGCGGTGGTGGCGGTGCGGCCGGGGGTGGAGCACGCGTTCACGGACCTGTGCGCCTCGCACGGGGTCCCGGCGCAGGTCCTGGGCACTGTTGGCGGGGACAGCCTGGATGTGGCCGGGCTGTTCTCGGTGCCGCTGGACGAGCTTGCCGCCGCTCACCGGCGGGCGCTGCCGGCCCTGTTCGGCTGAGGAGCGACGGTGCCGCCACGGGTGATCGCCACGCAGCGGCTGCGGGCCGCCGTGGACGCCCAGCGCGCGGCGCTGGCGGAACCCGGCTGGCCGGGACCGGACGAGGCGGCCGCACTGGGCCGGGAGTGTGTGCGTGCCGTCCTGGCGGCGGTGGACTCCGGGATCGGGCCGCTCCCGGAGGCACAGCGGGGTGCGGTGACATTCCTGCTCGGGGTGCTCGCCAGCGCGGCACCCGGCCGGGCGGTGGAGGTCCGGGTGCCCCCGTATGCGGCGGTCCAGTGCGTGCAGGGGCCCCGGCACACCCGCGGCACCCCGCCGAACGTGGTCGAGACCGACCCGCTGACCTGGATCGCGCTGGCGGCCGGCCGGACGGCGTGGGCGCAGGCGATGGCGGCGGGCCTGATCCGGGCCAGCGGCCCCCGGGCGGATTTGTCCGGCTGGCTGCCGCTGGCCGTGGCGTGACGCTGCCTGCGGAAGCTGCCCTAGACTGGCGGCGTGGTCAAGCCCGATGGCCGTTTGACCGATGACATCGATCGCCACGACCGGCCCCCTCGGGACGCGTGCGGCGTGTTCGGTGTCTGGTCGCCCGGCGAGGACGTTGCCAAGCTCGCCTATTTCGGTCTCTACGCGCTTCAGCACCGCGGCCAGGAGTCTGCTGGCATCGCGGTGAGCGACGGCACCCGGATTGTCGTGTACAAGGACATGGGGCTGGTCGCGCAGGTGTTCAACGAGTCGGTGCTGTCCACGCTGCGCGGGCACCTGGCGGTCGGCCACTGCCGGTATTCCACCACTGGCGCCTCGGTGTGGGAGAACGCCCAGCCGACGTTCCGCTCGACCGCGTCGGGCAGCCTGGCGCTCGGCCACAACGGCAACCTCATCAACACCCTGGAGCTCGCCGCCATGGTGGAGGGGGCGGCGGAGGCGTGGCGGGGCCCGGTGGGCACGTCCGACACCGACGTGCTGACCGGACTGTTCGCGGACCCGCGTGCCGCCAGCGTGGCCGACAGTGCGCTGGCCTCGCTGCCGCTGGCCCGTGGCGCCTTCTCGCTGGTGTTCATGGACGAGAAGACCCTGTACGCGGCCCGGGACCCGCAGGGTTTCCGGCCGCTCGTGCTGGGCCGGCTGGAACGCGGCTGGGCGGTGGCGAGTGAGACCGCGGCGCTGGACATCATCGGCGCCACGTTCGTGCGTGAGGTCGAGCCGGGTGAGCTGATCAGCATCGATGAGCGCGGGGTGACATCGGCCACATTCGCCCCTGCCCGGCCCCGGGGATGCCTGTTCGAGTACGTGTACCTGGCGCGGCCCGACACCACGATCGCTGGCCGGAGCGTGCAGGCGAGCCGGGTGGAGGTCGGCCGCCGCCTGGCGGCCGAGCACCCGGCGGAGGCGGACCTGGTCATCCCGGTGCCCGAGTCGGGCACCCCGGCCGCGATCGGCTACGCCCAGGCCAGCGGCATCCCCTACGGGCAGGGCCTGGTCAAGAACTCCTATGTCGGCCGGACGTTCATCCAGCCCAGCCAGACCATCCGCCAGCGCGGCATCCGGCTGAAGCTGAACCCGCTCCGCGGTGTGATCGCCGGCCAGCGGGTGGTGGTGGTGGACGATTCGATCGTGCGCGGCAACACCCAGCGGGCGATCGTGACCATGCTCCGCGAGGCCGGGGCGGCGCAGGTGCACGTGCGCATCTCCAGCCCGCCGGTGAGCTGGCCCTGCTTCTACGGGATCGACTTCGCCACCCGCGCCGAGCTGATCGCCGGCAGCCGGTCGGTGCAGGAGATCCGGGCCTCGATCGGTGCCGACTCGCTGGGCTTCATCTCGCTGGCCGGGCTGACCGAGGCGACCACGATCGCCGCGGGCGAGCTGTGCCGTGCCTGCTTCGACGGTGACTACCCGATCCCGGTGGCCGAGGCGGACCGGGGCAAGCACCTGCTGGAAGACGTGGGTGCGGCCAGGACACGTCCGTGAGCGCGCCCGAGGACGGCCTGTCCTACGCCGCCGCGGGCGTGAGCATCGATGCGGGTGAGCGCGCGGTCGCGCTGATGCGGGCGGCCGTCGCCCGCACGGCCGGGCCGGAGGTCATCGGCGGGATCGGGGGGTTCGCCGGCCTGTTCGACGCCAGCAAGCTGACCTCCTACCGGCGGCCGCTGCTGGCCACCTCGACCGACGGCGTGGGGACCAAGGTGGTGATCGCCGAGCGGCTCGGCCGTTACGACACGGTCGGCATCGACCTGGTCGCGATGGTCGTGGACGATCTGGTCACCTGCGGCGCGGAGCCGCTGTTCATGACCGACTACGTGGTGTTCGGCCAGCTGGTGCCGGAGCGGGCGGCCGCGGTCGTGGCCGGGGTCGCCGAGGGCTGCGTGCGGGCGGGCTGCGCGCTGATCGGCGGGGAGACGGCCGAGCACCCGGGGCATCTGGGTCCTGGCGACTTCGACCTGGCGGGCGCCGCGACTGGCGTGGTGGAGGCGGACCAGGTGCTGGGCCCGGACCGGGTCAGGCCCGGCGACGTGGTGATCGCGCTGGCCTCGTCCGGCCTGCACGCGAACGGCTACTCACTGGCCCGGCGGGTGATCGAGACGGCCGGGCTGGCGCTGGAGGCCGAGCCCGCCGAGCTGGGCATACCGGTGGGGGAGGCGCTGCTCACCCCGACCACGATCTACGCCCGGGACTGCCTGGCCCTGGCGGAGGAGTGCGACGTGCACGCGTTCGCCCACATCACCGGCGGCGGGCTGGCGGCGAACCTGGCGCGGGTGCTGCCGCCCGGTACCGGCGCGGTGCTGGAACGCGGCAGCTGGCGGCCGCCGCCGGTGTTCGGCCTGCTGGCCGCCCGCGGCGGGATCGGGGCCGCCGAGATGGAGCGGACGTTCAACATGGGGGTGGGGATGGCGGCCGTACTCGCCGCCGGTGACGCCGGGCGGGCGCTCGGCCTGCTGGCGGCGCGCGGCGTGACTGGATGGGTCCTGGGCGAGGTCACGGCTCGCGCGGACGGGGTCAGCCTGGCGGGGACACATCCCAGCTGACGGTGACGCGGGCGGGCGCGCTAGTCCTCGTCCTCGTCCTCGTCGTCGTCAGGCTCCACACCGTCGATGTCGGCGAGATCGCGGTAGCGGTCCACGAGGTCCGCGTGGGCGGGCTCGTGATCATCCTGATCGCCCCTGCCCACGCCCAGTTCGGTCCGCAGCCGGTCAAGGTCCGTGCCGCCGCTGTTGTATTTCAGCTGGCGGGCCACCTTCACCTGCTTAGCCTTGGCTCGGCCGCGCCCCATTGGCTCGACCCCCTCGAACATGCGGAGCCCGGGTCGGGCTCCTGCTCCCTGCACTGAATAGTTGCCGGCCTCTGCACAGCGTGCTAGCCCGCCGTGGCCCCACCGCCCGGGGGCACGACGTGCGTTCGAGCCTGCATACGCCTATAACCGTACCTGCTTTGCGCCGCGAGCGCTTCCCTGGCGGCCGGTGTGGGGTCCGGCGCGGGGTTTGGTGCTGGTCAGGAACCGAGCCAGATGCCGCGCAGCCGGCCTACTTCTGCCATCCGCCGCTCGGCCAGCCGGTCCGCCGCCACCGCGGGCGGCACGCCTTCTTCATCCGCCAGCGCGAAGATCTTCCTGGTGGTGGCGAAGATCTGGGCCGCCCGGGCCTTCGCCCGCCCGAAGTCGAACCCGGCCAGCTCATCGGCCACCTGGACCACGCCGCCGGCGTTCACCACGTAGTCCGGCGCGTAGAGGATGCCGCGGTCGGCGAGCATCTTCTCGATCCCGGCGTGGGCAAGCTGGTTGTTGGCGCCGCCGCAGACGATCCGCGCCGAGAGGGTGGCGACCGCGTCGTCGTCCAGCGTCCCGCCCATGGCGCACGGCGCGAGGATGTCGAGAGGCCGCGCGAGCAGGCCCGGCCGGCCATCGGCCACCTCGACCCCGGGGTTCTGGGCGGCTACCTGCTTGACCGCGTCGGCGTTCACGTCGCAGATCACCACCCGCGCGCCCGCTTCGACCAGGTGGCCCACCAGGCGGTGGCCGACCTTGCCGACGCCTTCCACCCCGACCAGGCGCCCGGCCAGGCTGGCGTCACCCCAGACGTGCTCGGCGGCAGCGCGCATGCCCTGGAACACCCCGGCCGCGGTGAGGATCGAGGAGTCGCCGGAGCCGCCGTTGGCGACGGTCCGGCCGGTCACGTAGCCGCACTCGCGGGCGACGATGTCCATGTCCTCGCTGTAGGTGCCGACGTCGCAGGCGGTGATGTAGCGGCCGCCCAGCGACTGGATGAAGCGGCCGTAGGCGCGCAGCAGCGCCTCGGACTTGTCCCGGCGGGGGTCGCCGATGATCACCGCTTTGCCGCCGCCGAGGTCGAGCCCGGCCAGGGCGTTCTTGTAGGCCATGGCGCGGGAGAGATCGAGGACGTCGGCGAGGGCCGCGTCCTCGGTCGGGTAGGGGTAGAAGCGGGTTCCGCCCAGCGAGGGACCCAGGGCCGTCGAGTAGATGGCGATGATCGCCCGCAGACCGGACTGGACGTCCTGGCAGAACACGACCTGCTCGTGACCGGCCGGGCCGGCCGGGCCTGGTGTCTCCCCTGGCTGGCCGGGATCGCCGGCCGCCTGTGCTTCCGGACCCGGGCCGCCGGGCTCGGGGTGTCTCGCGAACACGTTCGTCACGGTGGTGACTCCTGGTTCCATCCCGCATCCCCGTCGACACGGGTTCCGCGACAAGCGTATGCCGTCACCCGCGACCGCTGGCGAGGTCCACGGTTCTGTGGCCGGGCGCACCATGCTGGCGCTGGGAGCCCGCCTGACGGGGGTGCCGGCGCCAGCAGGCTGGCTGGCGGTCGGTGACGATCTCGTTATGTGTCGGATCTGTATCCAGCGGTGACAGCGTGCCACGATGCGTTTCGTGCTCCCCTACGCGGCATATTTGCGTGTGTATGAGCCGCTTTCGGCCTTCTCGGACGCTGACGGCCGGCACTGGGCGGCATACGCCGCGTCGGCCGGACGGCCGCGCCGGACGGGCGCACTCGCCGCCGAGCATGCGGACGCACTGCGGCGGCTGATCGCGGTGCCGCCGATGGTGGCACCGGAGTGTGAGAGCGGGGATGCCTACGTCCGCTGGGTGGAGGGCGTCACCTATATCTGCCCGTGGCAGACCCGGCTCCGTTCCTGGCTGGGGCTGTCCCGCCTGCGGGCGACGGCCCCCCAGCTGTGGTCGGCCGCCTTCCCGGCAGGGGTGGTGGACGCGGCCGTCAGCGGCTTCGCCCGCAGCCAGGGCCACGCCAGCTCGCTGCGGATCTACATCCAGGCCAGTACCTGGTCGGTGCCGCCGGCCTGGTTCGCTCCTTTCGCACCGGACGAGCGCTGGCTGGTGCTCGGCGCGGCCAGCGATCCAGGCGACGGCGGCCGGGCGACGGCAGCGGCGACCCGGACGCTCGTCTATGCGACGGCGATGGCGCAGGCCCGCGGGCGGGTCGCCAAGGCGCTGGCGGCCATCCAGCGTGCGGAAGGTGTGCTGGCCGGAGCCGGATCGGGGGATCCGGCCACGCGGGTGACAGCCGAGCTTGAGCAGATCGGGTGCTGGCTGGAGGAGTTCCATCCGCAGGCGCTGGTGGAACTCGACTATGGCGGCCTGGTCCACCAGCTCGACGACGAGGCGCTGCGGGCCGATCAGTCGGTGGCCGAGGTGTCTGCGGCGATTAGCGCGCTCGCCAGTGGGGAGTTGGAGCTGGCGACTGCGATGTACCGGAGGGTGACGAGGCGTTGGCATGCCCTGGCGGCACTGCAGCGTGCCAGCTGAGAAGCAGGGGACGACTTTTCCGAATCTGCGCCGTCGCAACGATACGTATCGCTAGAATCACGCAGCGTGACTCCGATCACCGGAACAACGGGGCGACCCGTCACAGAATCTTTGCTCCTGGTGGTCGACTTGTCACCGCTGGTGATGGCAATATGGTCTCAGTGGGCCATATAGGACATCCACGGCAGGCTCCGCCAGGAGCCAGACAGAGCAACAACGCAGGATCGCAGTACTGGTCCAGGAGGAGAGGCCGTACATATGTCTGCACGTACACCCGAGGCTGAGCCGCTGCTCACGCCGGCTGAGGTCGCGACGATGTTCCGCGTGGACCCCAAGACTGTTACGCGCTGGGCCAAGGCCGGCAAGCTCACGTCCATCCGGACGCTCGGCGGCCACCGCCGGTACCGGGAGACGGAGGTCCGGGCTCTGCTGGCGGGTATCCCGCAGCCGCGCTCGGAATGACGGCTGGCCTGCGCACGGTGATGCGATGGGTGCCCATCGTGATACCGGGGGCTGGTCGGGGGACATCCCGCGGGCACCAGATGGGAGCAGTCAGCAAGGGATAGCACATGGGGGGGTCGGCCCCGGCGGTCATCTGGCCGTGGCGGGGGCGGCTTTGGATGCGGACCGCTCGGGGGAGCGATGTGCCGCCAAGACGCTGCCGGGGTCGATCCGGCCGTCCGGGGGAGTGATCTGACTCGCGGACGGCGGGGTCAGGAAGTTCACTCAGAGTAATCATCACTCAACTTTTCGTAATCTCCCATGCCTCGGGCAGGGGTCCGACATACTGGGCCGTGTCTCCTGGGTTTCATGGCTGCGATCCGGCTTTGCGGGGGGTGACCCGCACAGAGCCGGGGCTTGGCGGGCGCCCTTGGGCGGAACGCACTTGCAGTGGGGGACGCAGGGCGGGTGGGTTACCACCAGCTGGCCGCAGGCGAGTGTGGTGGCTGGCGGGACCGTGACTGGCGGGACCGTGACTGGCAGGAACGCGAGCAGTACAACGGCAGGCCTGGCGCCTGTCCAGAGGTCGGCAGCGTCACATGGGGTCCCGCCGGGTGCGGGGAATGCGGCGCTGATCCTTAGGGGAGGACCGCAATGCCTGATCCGGAGATGGTTTCCCGCGCGCATCGGGCCGCAGCCACGCTAGAGCGGGCATGGGAGCGCTGGCGTATCAGGCACGGCCTGACGATGGAGCCGATGCCACCGGTGTCGAGCTACGTCGGATACTCGATCGGGGAGCCCTGGGGCCGCCCGCGCGTCGTGTTCGGGGTGGATGCCCGCGAGGCCGAGGTCCTCGCTGCGCTGCTCGACAGCCATGAGTACACCGGTCTGGGGGCCGGGCAGGAGCCGGGGCCCGCTGGCCGGGCCATCGAGGATGTCCGCGCCCGGATCCCGGCTCAGATGCCCGCCGTGGAGGGGACGACGGGGCGTGAACTGCCGACCGGTGGCTGGAATGCTGCCATGGCTGGACCCGCCGCGCCGCTGCGCGGTCGCGACGGCGCCCCGGGGCCGGTCCCGCCAGCAGGCGGACAGGCGCCAGCCAGTGGGCTGGCAGCGCCCGATCAGCGGGCATGGGCAGATGACCAGCCATGGGCGGACGCGGCGGCATGGCCCGATAACGCGGCTTCCCCGGATGACGCGTGGCCTGATGAAGCCATGTCCGGTGAAGCATGGCCCCGTGAAGCCTGGTCCGGTGAAGCCTGGCCCGGTGAGGCGTCGCCCGCTGATGCGGCGCCGCCTCATGGCCAGGCGTGGGCCGATAATCACGCCTCGCGGGATGCGGACACGTTCCCGTCCCGGAGCGCCTACCGGGTGACGGCCGGGTTCCCTGGGCCGGAGTCTCCGGTGGATGTGGGTGTCCTGGCCGAGGAGGACCACCCGGCTGCCAGGGGCGTCACGCAGGCCGGCCATTATGTCCGGCCGGATGCCAGCCCCTGGATCGACGACGACGTGCTCGTGGATGAGGACGACGTGCTGCTGGACGCCGGCGACTTCCCGGACGACCTGGCCGGTCCGGCCGACGCAGGCGGCGCCGCCGACATGCCGGGCAGCAGCGATGCTGGCCCGGACACAGGCATGGCGGTGGGCGGCGCCGTCGACTCAGATGGCGCCCAGCCGGCGGAGGGTGGCCAGCTGGCCGAGGATGGGCAGCTGGCCGAGGATGGGCAGCGGCCAGAAGGCGACCAGCGGCCAGAAGGCGACCAGTGGGCAGAGGGCGGCCAGTCGGTGGACCGGCCCGTGGACAGCGGCGGTCCGGACCAGGGTGACGGTCTGGCGGGAGCTGTCGCCGCGCTGGATGAGGACCTTCCCGGGGAAGCGGAAATCCCGGCCGGTGCCGACCCAGGCAGTGCTGACCAGGCCCGTGCTGACCAGGCCCGTGCCGACCAGGCCCGTGCCGATCGGGGCGGCGCTGACACAGCCGCCGATTCCGGGGCCGGCCGGGCACAGCACCAGGCACATGACGCTGTGCCGCCCGGGCCGCCCCCCACCGCGGGTGCGGGCATCGCCGGTGCCGCTTCACCTGCGGCTGACCGGTCAGCGGGTTCTGCCAGGCGCCCGGCCGGCCCGGTTACCCGCCCGGCCGGCCCGCCTGACGGTCTGCCTGAGCCGGTCCCCGGGCGGCGGGACGTGAGCGACACCATCGCCGCTGAGCTGGCTGGCTGGGCGGCCGGGGAACTGCCCGGCCAGGCATCCGCGCGGCTCGCTGCCTGGGCGGCCGTCGGTGGTGTGCCCTCCCGCGGGTACCGCGAATCCGGGACTGCCAGCGCAGGCACCGTCCGCTGACAGGGCGCTGCCAGCGACCGCCCCACCAGCAGCAGGCTGGCAGCCGCCCGTCCCGCCTCGGGCGGCGGGTGACCCGGCGAGCGGTTCGGCGTTTTCTCAGCGCTTTTTCAGGCAGAACCTAGCTCGGCGGGCGATGATCGTACGCACCTGTCGACTGCAGGCCGCCGATTGCAGGCCGCCCCGCCCGGAAGGAAGTCGAACGCTCATGTTCGGTAACCGCAGGCTGCCTGGCAGGCCGCTGATCCTCGCCGGTGTCGCGGTCGCTGCCCTGATCGCCGGGGCCGGTGTGGCCATGGCCGCGACATCGGGTTCGGCGAGGGCGCAGACGGCGGCCATCAGCG
>DATKRG010000200.1:0-17436 GCA_035532275.1 Streptosporangiaceae bacterium
CTGGCGCCCAGCGCGCCCGCGCCAACGGCGGTGCCGGTCAGCCGGGGTCGTCCCCGGTCCACAGGGCGCGGACGGCATCGATCGTGTCCGCTTGCGAGGCGGGCTTGTCCGGCCGGTGGCGCAGCACCCGGGCGAACCGCAGCGCGAGCCCACCCGGATAGCGTGAGCTGGCCTGGACCCCGTCGAACGCGATCTCCACGACCAGTTCCGGCCGGACCCGCACGACGCCGCCCTGCCGGGTACCGGTGGCCGGGCCGGCCGGCGGATCGGCCAGTTCCAGCAGCCGGGTGGTCTGCCAGGCGAGCATGCGGTCGGTCAGTCCCTTGAAGGTCTTGCCCAGCATGACCAGGCCGCCGGTGGCCGGGTCGCGAGCGCCCAGGTGGAGATTGGACAGCCAGCCCTGCCGGCGGCCGTGGCCCCACTCGGCCGCCAGCACGACCAGGTCAAGGGTGTGCCGGGGCTTCACCTTGATCCACTCACTGCCCCGCCGCCCGGCGGCGTAGCTGGCGGACGGGGACTTGACCAGGACCCCCTCGTGTCCCCGCGCCACCGCATCGGCGAAGAACGCCCCGGCCGCCGCCAGATCGTCAGTGAGGATGCGCGGGATGACCAGTTCCGCTGGCAGGATGCGCGCGAGGGCGGCGTACCGGCTGCTGGCAGGCTCGTCGATCAGGTCATCCCCGTCCAGGTGAAGCAGGTCGAAGAAGAAGGCGGTGAGCGGCACGTCCGTGCGCTGCCGCCCGACATCGACCTGGCTGCCCACCCGGCCGGCGGTGACCTGGAACGGCCGCGGCCGGCCGTCGCCGCGCAGCGCCACCGCTTCACCGTCCAGGACCAGCGAGCCGGCATCGAGGGCGAGGACCGCCGCCACGATCTCGGGCACCCGGCTGGTGATGTCATCGAGGGTCCGGGTGAACACCCTGACACCCGACCCGTCCCGGTGGACCTGGATCCGGATGCCGTCGATCTTCCACTCCACCGCGGCGGGACAGATCCGCTCGAAGGCGGCCGTCACACTGCCCGCCGACGACGCCAGCATGGGCTGCAGCGGACGGCCCACCCGCAGGCCGAACCCGCGCAGGGCCGTCAGCGGCCCACCATCCGCAGGGTCGGCCGCCAGGGCGGCTGCAGCCACCTCCGGCAGCGACCCGCCCATCAGATGCGCCCGCCTGACCTCGTCGGCCGGCACCCCGGCGGCCCGGGCGACCGCCTCGATCATCACCCCCTCCAGCGCGCCCTGGTGCAGTTCGCCGGCGAGCAGCCGGATGAGGAAGCCGCGTTCGGCGGCGCCGGCCCGGGCGAACAGGCCGGCCAGCAGGCGCCTGCGTTCGGCCTGGGTGCCCGCCCCGGTCACCGCGCCCACCTCGGCGAACACGGCATCGGTCTCGGCCACGGTCAGCGGCGGGCCGTCCCCGGCGCCGGGCACGGCGAGCAGGTCACTGAGCGCGGCGTAGCCCACCCCGATCTGGCGCTGGCGCAGCTCACCGGCCAGAAACGCTACCGCGACCGGGACCTGCGCCGGCCCGGATGCCCGCAGCAGGCGTGCGATCTCGTCGATCTTGGCGCTGCGCCGGGGGGTGGCCGCCACCGCCTCCGACGTCAGCACGAGGTCCCTCAGCAGCACACCGGCATTGTGCCCGAGGGCTACGACTTTCCCCAGGCCCGCCCGATCACGCCAGGTGCTGGGAAGATTCCAGCCAGCCCGCCGGAACTGGGGTCAGGGTGCCTGCATATGCCCGTTGACGTCCGCGGTATCCGCGCCGGCCATGTCCGGCTGGGCTGCCGACGGGCGGGCGCCTCCGGGCCTGCCCAGCTCCGCGATCGAGCCGGGGCCGCGCCGGTTCAGCAGCACCGCGGCGGCCGCGCCGCCGCCCGCGATCATGATGATCCCGGCCGCGAGCAACGGCCAGCGGCGCCGCCGTGGCGGCACCGGATCGATCCGGCGTGCGGTGGCCGACAGCATCGCCGACATCCTGGGCGCCACCCGCTCCTGCAGCGTCTGTCCCATCCGCTCCAGCCGTGGCGCAGCCCACACCCTGGCGCCGTATACGCCCTGTACCGCGGTCATCCGGGCGCTCAGCGCGAGCGGGGCTAGCTGGGCCGCGGCCCGCCGCGCTCGCATCGACTGGCCGGCCTGCCGTGCCCGCCGGCCAGCCCGCCCCCGCGTCCTGGCACTGGTGCCCGCAGATCTGCCGTTACCCCTGCTGACGTGCTTGTTTGTCATAAGGGACACTGTGAGACCTCCCCGAGTGTGTTCCCGCTGAGTCACTTCCCTCCGCAGGCGGGCTCAACCCTTGGCCGCTCGCTTCGCCCCCGTGGCCGGGGTCGTGGGAGGATGCTGGTGACGACACCGAACCACCGAAAGGGGTCCGCCGCCGGCCCGCACCAGGCCGTGCAAGGATGCCAGCCATGACCACAACTCCCATAGCCACGCTGAACACCAACAAGGGCAAGATCGTCATCCGCCTGTTCCCCGATCACGCCCCCAAGACCGTGCGGAACTTCGTTGAGCTGGCGCAGGGCTCGCGGGAGTGGACCGACCCCCGCACGCGGCAGGCCACGAAAGCGCCTCTCTACGACGGGACGATCTTCCACCGGGTGATCCCGAGGTTCATGGTCCAGGGCGGGGACCCGCTCGGCACCGGCACCGGCGGCCCTGGCTACAAGTTCGCCGACGAGTTCCACCCCGACCTGTCGTTCGACCACCCGTACCTGCTCGCCATGGCCAACGCCGGGCCGGGCACCAACGGCTCACAGTTCTTCATCACGACCGTCCCCACCCCGCACCTGAACCGCAAGCACACCATCTTCGGTGAGGTCATCGAGGGCCAGCAGGTGGTGGAGGAGATCAGCCAGGTGGGCAAGGACGGCCGGGACCGCCCGCTCATTGACGTCGTGCTGGAATCCGTCCAGATCGAGGGGGCTGACGGCGAGCCGGAAGCAGCGGGCTAGCCCATGGATGTCCGTCCGGCGCCAGGCACCGACGGCGGGGCGGGGGTTCCCACCTGTTTCCGGCACCCGGGACGGGAGACCTACCTGTCCTGTGTCCGCTGCGGCAGGCCCGCCTGCCCGGAATGCCTGCGGTCCGCTCCGGTCGGCCAGCAGTGCGTCGAGTGCATCCGGGAGGGTCACCGGGGAGCCCGGATGCCCACCGCCGTGTTCGGCGGCCGGGCGATTTCCGGTGCCGTCGTCACCACCGTGCTGGTGGCACTCAACGTCGCCTTCTACCTGACTGAGTGGATCTACCCGCGGATGGTGGACTACCTCGACATGGTCGGCGGTGCCTACGACCAGACCCTTCACGCCAGCGTGGGGGTCGCCCAGGGGCAGGACTACCGGCTGATCACCTCGGCGTTCCTGCATGAGCCGGGGCTCAGCGGATTCGGCCCCGCCCACATCATCTTCAACATGTGGGCGCTGCTGCTGGTGGGCCCGTCGCTGGAGCGGCTGCTCGGGCACGCGCGATTCCTCACCGTCTACCTGCTGAGCGCGGTCGGCGGATCGGTCTTCTTCTACCTGTTCGCGCCCGCCAACGTGCCCTCGCTGGGCGCGTCCGGCGCGATCTTCGGCCTGTTCGGCGCCTGGTTCGTGGTGTCCAGGCGGCTGCGGGTGGACAGCCGGGCCATCGTCTTCCTGATCGTCCTCAACCTGGTGATCAGCTTCGCGCTGCCCGCGATCGCCTGGCAGGCGCACGTGGGCGGGCTGATCACCGGGAGCCTGCTCACCGCCGCCTACGCCTACGCGCCGCGGCGGCAGCGTGCTCTGGTGCAGATCGGAGCGACCGCCGCGATCATCGCGCTGCTGGTGATCGCCGTCCTGACGCGCAACAGCCAGCTGGGCTGAGGCCGGCCTTCCGGGCGCCGGCCAGCGTTGGTTGAGCCCGCCGGGCGGCGGGCTAACGCCACCTGGTGGCGAGCCCGAGACCGGCGACGATGAAGCTGAACCCGATCGCCAGGTTCCAGGGCGCCCCGATCGCGCGGATCGGCAGGTTCTGGCCGGTGATGTAGAACAGCGCTATCCAGGCCAGCCCGACCACCAGGCAGCCGACCATGGTGGGCACCAGCCAGCGCGGGCTGACCTTGGCCCGGGAGGACCGGGTCGGCGGTGTGTAGACGGCCTTGCTGCGGACACGGGACTTGGGCACGTTTTGATCTCCTGGTCGGATGTGGCGCGGGGGACCAGCCGCGCGCACAGTGTCAGGGCCAGCGTAGTTGCTCCGCCCGCCCGGGCGCGATAAAGCGGCGCCCGGGCCCGCTCCCAGTGCTTGAGAACGGGTGCGCCGGGTCAGGACCTGGTGCCCGGACCGGAGTGCCCAGGCAGGGCGGGTCACGGCGGGGGCGTCGTCGGGGTGGCGGTGCTGGTCGGGGTGGGCGTCGGCGTCGGGCTGGGCGTTGGTGCGTTCTTCACCACGTCCAGCGTGATCTGCGTGCTCCCGGGCACGGTCTGCCCGGCCGCTGGGCTCTGCTGGGTCACGATCCCGTCCGCCAGCCCGGGACTCGTCACGTAGTTGATCCTGATGTTCGTGAACCCGGCATTGGCGAGCTGTCCCTCGGCCAGCGCGACCTGCTCGTTCACCACGTCGGGAATCTTCGACCCGCCGGGCGAGACGTACAGCGTGACCGTGGAACCCTGGGTGACCGCCGTGCCCGCTGGCGGGTTCTGCCTGACCACGGTGTTGGGCGCCGCTGTCGAGTTCTGGTCGGTCACTTCCGTGACCTTGAATCCCGCGTTGACCAGTGTGTTTCTGGCGTCCGGCTCCGACTGGGTCACGACGTCAGGGATTTTGACCTTCGGTGGGCCGGTGGACACCGTGAGCGTCACCACCGACCCGGCGGCGACCTTGTTGCCCTCCGGGGGGCTGCTGCTGATCACGTATCCCTTGCGGGTCGTGACGGAGGCTTGCTGCACCACGACCGGCTTCAGGCCCGCCTTGATGATCTCGGTCTTGGCCTGCGCGACCGGGATCCCGGTCACCAGCGGCACCGGGGTCCCGCCGCCGCCGCTGAAGAACGCGTAGGTCACCCCGCCGAGCACCGCGAGCACCAGCGCGGCGCCGATCGCCCACCACAGCCAGGCCCGCCGCCGGGGGCCACCGCCGCCGTAACCGTCGTCCTCCGGGCCGTACTGGTAGCCGGGGATCGCGCGGGTGGGCCCGGCGGTCATCGTGGCCCCGCCACCCATCCGCTGGGTGGTCCCGTAGCCCGCGGTGCGCGGCGCGGCGACCGGCACGCCGGACAGCGCCCGCTGGATGTCGGTCCGCATATCGGTGGCGGACTGGTAGCGCTGGCCGGGGTCCTTGGCCATGGCCTTGAGCACGATGGAGTCCGCCCACTGCGGGATCTCCGGGTCAAGCCGCGACGGCGGGACCGGGTTCTCCCGCACGTGCTGGTAGGCGATGGCCACCGGGGAGTCGCCCAGGAACGGCGGCCGGCCGGTCAGCAGCTCATACAGCAGGCACCCGGTCGAGTACAGGTCGCTGCGGGCATCCACCCGCTCGCCCCGCGCCTGCTCCGGGGACAGGTACTGGGCGGTGCCGATCACCTGTGCGGTCTGGGTCATGGTGGCCTGGGCGTCGCTGACCGCGCGGGCGATGCCGAAGTCCATCACCTTGACCTCGCCGTTGCGGGTCAGCATCACGTTGCCCGGCTTGATGTCGCGGTGCACGATCCCGGCCCGGTGGCTGTAGTCCAGTGCCCGCAGCACTCCGTCGGTGATCTCCAGGGCGCGTTCGGGCAGCAGGCGGCGGTCGTCCCTCAGCAGGTCGCGCAGGGTCCGCCCATCCACGTACTCCATCACGATGTAGGGGACATGCGCGGGCTCGCTCATGTCCTCGCCGGTGTCGTAGACCGCGACGATGGACGGGTGGTTGAGCGAGGCCGCGGACTGTGCCTCGCGGCGGAACCGGGCCTGGAACGTCTGATCTCTGGCCAGGTCCTCACGGAGGGTCTTCACCGCGACCACCCGGTCGAGGCGGATGTCGCGCGCCCGGAACACCTCGGCCATGCCGCCTCGCCCGACGACGCCGTCGAGTTCGTAGCGGCCGCCGAGGAGGCGGGGCTGGGTCATGTCTCGCACTTTCCCTAACCGTCCTGGATCGTAGTCAACCGTGTGCCGGGGCGGGGTGCCACCCCAGCAAGGCGATGCCGGGCCTGGCCCGGCATTCTCGTCGTCTCCTGCCGGGTGGCCGCGCTCATCGTCTCGCCAGCGAGGCCATGTACGCCTGGATGATCTTCACCGCGATCGGTGCCGAGGCGTCGGCACCAAGCCCGCCACCCTTCACTATGACGCCAACCGCGATCACCGGGTTGGAGGCCGGCGCGAAGCAGGTGAACACGGCGTCGTCGAGCCCGGTGTTGTTGGCACCGTTCTGCGCCGTGCCGGTCTTGGCGGCGATGGAGATGGTGGGCAGGAAGGCGCTGTTGTGCGCGGTGCCGTACGGCTGCCTGACCACATCCACCATCATCTGTGACACCTCCGCCGCCACCTGCGGGCTCACCGCCTGGCTGAGGGTCGTGGGCTGGGTGTTCAGCAGCTGGGTCAGGTCCGGCGCGGTCACCTTCTGCACCAGGTAGGGGGTCATCAGCGTGCCGCGGTTGGCGATCGCCGCCGCGAACATGGCCTCCTGCAGCGGGCTGACCGTGTCGCTGAACTGGCCGATGGCCGAGTAGGCCGTGAACGCCGGGTCGTGGTTGGCGATCGGCGGGTAGTTGCTCTGCGACACCGGCAGCGGGATCCGCAGGTTGGGGTCGTTCATGCCGAACTTGCCGGCCTGCTGCCTGATCGCGGTGTCGCCGAGGTGCATGCCGAGGTTGCCGAACACTGTGTTGCAGGAGACGGTGAAGGCGTAGATGAGCGGCACCTTGCCGTTCCCGCCCGGGTTGCTGCCGTCGTTGCACGGCGAGTTGTCGAAGTTGATCAGCTGTTTGCTGGTGCTGGGGAGCTTGAGGTTGGTCGGCGCGAACACCCGGGTGTTCGGGTTGTAGTTGCCGGCCGTGAACGCCGTGGAGCTGGTCACGACCTTGAAGGTGGAGCCGGGCGGGAAGGTCTGGTTGATGGCCCGGTTGAGCAGCGGCTGTTGCGCAGAGTGGCGGTACCGGGTGTCGATGTTCTTGAGCGTGGTGCCGTCGAAGGTCGCGTACTTGTTTGGGTTGAAGGTCGGGTAGGACGCCATCGCGAGGATCGCCCCGGTCCTCGGGTCGATGGCGACCGCGCCGCTGGGCAGCCCGCTGGCCCTGAGCGCGTCGTAGGCGGCCACCTGGGCGGCGGAGCTGATGGTGAGCTGGACGGTCGCGCCCCGCTTGGGCTTGCCGGTGACCAGGTCGATCAGGTTGTGGACGGTCAGCTGCGCTGCTGAGCCGGACAGGTACTTGTCCTCGGCCTGCTCGATGCCGGTCGCGCTGTACAGCGAGTCGTACCCGGTCACCGGCGCGTACACGGCCGGGTCGGGATAGAACCGCTGGTAGCTGTAGATGCCCTTGACGTGGCGCGACAGCGCGATCGTCTTGTTGTCGGAGGTGAGGATCGAGCCGCGCTGGAACTCGAACTGCTGGGAGAAGGTCCGCGCGTTCCCGCGCTGCCCGGCCAGGAACGAGGGCTGGAAGGCCTGCACGTAGTTCACGTTGAGCAGCAGCAGCAGGAACATCCCGAGGGTGACCAGCGAGATCCGGCGCAGGGCATGGTTCATCCGCCCCTCACCACCTGGGTCATCCCCTCTTCCTGGATCGGCTGCGGGGCCGGCTTGCGGGCGGTGTCGCTGACCCGCATCAGCAGCGCGATCAGCATCCAGCTGGCGACCAGCGACGATCCGCCCTGGGACAGGAACGGGGTGGTGATCCCGGTCAGCGGGATGAGCCGGGTGACGCCGCCCACGATGACGAACACCTGCAGCGCGAGCACGAACGCGAGCCCGCCGGCCAGCAGCTTGGAGAACGGGTCGCGGACCGCGACCGCTGCCCGCATGCCGCGCTGCACGATGAGGCCGTAGATCAGCAGGATCGCCATCAGCCCGGTCAGGCCGAGCTCCTCGCCGAAGGCGGTGAAGATGAAGTCGCTCTGCACGAGCGGGGTCCAGTACGGCTGCCCATGCCCGAGGCCGGTGCCCAGGACCCCGCCGAAGCCCATCCCGTACAGCCCCTGCACCAGCTGGTAGGAGCTGCTGTACACGTTGCCGGCGGCGAAGGGATGCAGCCAGATCGTGACCCGCTCGCCGACATGGGCGAACAGGTGGCTGGCCGCGAAGGCGCCGGCCAGGAACAGCGCGCCACCGATGAGCAGCCACGACGTGCGCTGGGTGGCGATGTAGAGCATGACAAGGAAGAGGCCGAAGAACAGCGCGGAGGTGCCGATGTCGGTCTCGAAGACCAGGATGAGCAGGCTGGCCGCCCAGGCGATGAGCACCGGGCCGAGGTCCCGGCCGCGGGGCAGGTCCACGCCGAGCACCCGCCGCCCGGCGAGGGAGAGCACGTCCCGCTTCGCGACCAGGTAGCCGGCGAAGAACGCCGCCAGCGCGAGCTTGGCGAACTCTCCCGGCTGGACGGAGAAGCCGCCCACGCTGATCCAGACCTTGGCGCCGTTGATCTCACTCAGTGAGGCCGGCAGCAATGCCGGGATGGCGAGCAGCACGATCCCGACCGCGCCGAGGGTGTAGGTGTACCGCTGGAGCACCCGTGGTTCGCGGATCAGCACCAGCACCGCGACGAACGCCGCCACCCCCACCGCGCTCCACATGACCTGCAGCGTGGTGGTGGACGTGCTCATGGTGGTGATCAGCCGGCCGGGGTTCCCGCCGCGGCCGGACTGCTGGAGCCGGTAGATCATCACGATGCCCAGGCCATTGAGGAGCGCGGCGAGCGGCAGCATCAGCGGGTCCGCCCATGGCGCGAACCGGCGGATGGCCACGTGGGCCAGCAGCATCAGGACGGCGAAGGCCAGCCCGTAGCCCGCGATCCCGGCCGGGATGTGACCGGTCATGCTCAGGCCGACGCTGGCGTAGGCGAACAGCACCACGGCGACCGCGAACACCAGCATGGCCAGTTCGGTCCGGCGCCGCCCGCGTGGCATCGGCACCGGCGCATCCTGGCCCGGCCGTACCGCCGTGATACTGGGCGGCTGGCCAGGCTGGCCGGGAGTCGCCACCGCGCTCACGGCCCGGTCCCGGTGCCCGTTGCCGTAGCCGGGGTGGGACAGTCAGCGGGCACGGACGGCGGCGTCCCGGCGGGCCTGGCCGGCGGGGTGGCGATGACCTTGCCGGTCTTGGTCCGCACCGCCTTGACGGTGCCGTGCAGCTTCTTGTAGGCCGCCAGCGCCTTGTTGTAGGCGCGGATCTTGGCCTGGTAGGCGTTCAGGGCGGCGAAGTCGCTCTGGCACACCTGGTAGTCGTGGCGGATGGTGCCGACGATGCCCTGCGCCCGGCTGAGGCTGCTGGCGTTGATCGTGGCCTTGATCTGCGCCTGGTCGGTCAGCGGCACCTTGACCAGCGGGATGCCCGTGCGCTGGTACAGGCTGGACAGGCTCAGGCCCGCCACGTTCTGGTTGACGCCGCGGTAGATGGCGACCTGGCCGCTGGCTGCGCCCACGTAGTACTGGGTCTGGGTGTAACGCCAGGCCGCGTACCCGCCTCCGACGATCATGATGAGCAGCAGGGCGATCAGTGACTTCACGATCGGGAACCGCCGCCGGGGCGGCCCCAGGTCGTCGTGGTCGTCGCCACTGGTGCGGCGGGGCACCGGGTCGTCGTGGGCGACCACGATCGCGGCCTGCGGGGCGGTGTGGCTGAGCACGTGGGCGCGCCCGGCCGGGCTGTCGGTCCGCATCGGGGGCCGGCCGCTGCCGTTGGACGCGGCGCCGGCGAGCACCGACACCTCGGTCGGCGGCCGCACGGCGGTCGTGCTGTCCAGCACGTCAGCGACGATGCAGGTGATGTTGTCCGGTCCGCCGCCCTTGATAGCCAGCTCGACCAGCTGGCGGACGGCGTCGTCCGGCTCCGCGATGGTCGCCAGGGTCCGGTGCAGCGTCTGCTCGCTCACCACGCCGGACAGGCCGTCGGAGCACAGCAGGTACCGGTCGCCCACCTTCGCCTCGCGCAGCGACAGGTCGGGCTCGACCTCGCTGCTGCCGTCGAGCGCCCGCAGCAGCAGGGACCGCTGGGGGTGGGTGGCCGCCTCGTCCGGGCTGATCCGGCCGTCGTCCACCAGCGACTGGACCAGCGTGTGGTCATGCGTGATCTGCAGGAACTCGCCGCCGGACAGGACATAGGCGCGTGAGTCGCCGATGTGGCACACGGCCACCCGGGTACCCGACCAGAGCATGGCGGTGAGCGTCGTGCCCATCCCGCCCTTGGACGGGTCGGCCTCCACCATAAGGTGCAGGGTGTGGTTGGCCCGCGCCACCGCTTCCGCGAGGGCGTCGAGCAGCTCGCTCGCGGGCAGGTCCTCGTCGAGGTCGGTGAGTGCGGAGATGGCCACGGCGCTGGCGACCTCGCCAGCGGCGTGGCCGCCCATGCCGTCAGCGACGGCTAGCAGACGCGGGCCCGCGTACGCCGAGTCCTCGTTCCCCTCCCGGAGGAGACCGACGTCTGAGCGGATCGCGTAGCGGAGAGCAAATGTCATTTGCGCAGTTCCAGAACGGTCTTGCCGATGCGGATCGGAACGCCGGCGGGCACGGGCGTCGGCTGGGTCACCTTCTGCCGGTCAAGGTACGTGCCGTTCGTCGATCCGAGGTCTTCGACGATCCACTGCCCATCCTGCGGGAACAGCCGGGCATGTCGGCTCGAAGCGTAGTCATCAGACAGGACAAGTGTGGCGTCATTGGCCCGCCCGATGGTGATTTGCTGGTCTGTGAGCCCGATCGAGGTGCCCGCCAGCGTCCCCGCGGTCACCAGCAGCTGCTGCGGCCCGCCGCGGGCCGGCCGCCCCGCCCGCGGCGGGCGCGATGCCCGCGGGGCCTTCTGCTGGGCCTTCTGATGCCGCCGCTGCTGGCGGCCCGACAGCGCGGGGCCGAACAGGTCCGTGCGAACGACACCCACGGCTGCGATCACGAACAGCCACAGGACCGCCAGGAAGGCGAGCCTGATCAAAGTGAGGGTGAGCGCGTTCATCGGGTCATGTGTCCTCGGGTGGCCGTGACCGCTGGTTCTTGGGGCCGCTGGTTGTCTTTCAGTGTGGCCCCTTCGGAGGCCGGTAGGTACCGTCCTGTCAGTAGATGCCGTCCCGCCGGAACACCAGGGTCGTCCGGCCGAGCGTGACGCGGGTCCCATCGGTCAAGGAAACCCGCCTGACCGGCTCACTGTTGACGAAGGTGCCATTGGTCGATCCTAGGTCGACCAGGACGACCTCGTCGTCTTCCACCCGCAGCTCAGCATGGTGACGGGAGACACCGGGGTCGACCAGCCGCAGGTCACAGTCGGTGCCCCGGCCGAGCATCGTCACCGGCGCGGTCAGCTCGTAGGTGCGCTGCATGCTCCCGTCGGCGCCCGGCTCGGGCCCGGAGACGAGCAGCCTGGGCCGTCCCGAGAAGGCGCCGGGGGGGCGTGGCAGGTCACTGGCGGGGCGCCGGATCTCCCCGCCCTCGACCGTGGTGCCGCGGATCACACCCGAGCGGATACGGAAGGTGCCGGTCGTCAGGTCCGGCACCCCCTCGAAGCGCATCCGCACGGGGCCGACGAAGGAATAGCCCTGCTCCTTGGCATGCTCACGGGCCAAGGTGGCGAGCTCGATGCCCAGGTTGTCCGCGTAGACCTCAAGCCGCTCATGGTCGGGCTCGGACAGTTCCACAACGAAATCGTTCGGCACCAAGGTCCTGCCCTGCGCCACGATCGCGGCCCGGTCATCCATCTCGCGCTGCACCGCGCTGGCGATCTCCACCGGTTCGAGCTCGGATTTGAAAGCCCGCGCGAAGGCACCCTCGACCATGCCTTCGAGCCTGCGCTCGAAGCGCTGTAGCACTCCCACCGGGTACCTCCTTCCCCTGCTCGCCTCTGATCGTATCGGCGGGGAGGGGCAGCTTGCGGACGTGCTAACCTGACTCGTTGCCCCGGGCGGGTGGCGGAACGGCAGACGCGCACGGTTCAGGTCCGTGTGTCCGCAAGGACGTGAGGGTTCAAATCCCTCCTCGCCCACTCAACATACTGGCCAGAGCCTATGTGCCTGTGCCGCATCCAGTGACCCGGGGTTTGTGCAGCCGGGCATGTCACTGTCACCCGGAAGCCACAATCTTCCACCGCCCGCTCAAGTGAAACGTGATCAGCCCGTGCTGACCACCTCCGCGACCGCCCGTGCGGCCAGCTCTACCGACGACGCCACCGCCGGCGACATCGGCTCCCCGAGCCGGAACTGCCCCGCCTCCACCCCGACCACCACCAGGTCGGGCGGCAGCCGGCCGAGCGCGCGGCCCAGCTCGATGACCTCGGCCAGCCCGAGGCCGTGGGTGGAGCCCGCCCCGGTCCCCAGCGGCAGCGGGCCGTGGCAGGCGTGCAGGATGTGCACGGTCCCCGGCTGCCCGCCGGAGCGCACCGCGTCGGTCACCACGACCAGGGCAGCCCCGGCCCAGGTGTCGATCAGCGCGGCCGGCTCTGCCCGCTCCAGCACGGTGACCCCTGCCGGGAGCAGGCCCGCCGCCCGCTGTGCGATGGCCGGCCCGACCGCGTCGTCCCCCCGGTCCCGCTGGCCGACGCCGATCACCAGCACCGGGCCGGTCACGGATGCGCTCCGCTGCCGGGCTGGCGGTGCGCTCTGCTGCCGGGCTCGCGATGCTCGACTGTCAGGTCCAGGAAGTGGGTGGCGCAGGAGATGCACGGGTCGTAGTTGCGGATCGCCTGCTCGCACTGGCGGGTCAGCTCGTCGGTGGGCAGATCCAGCCGCGCCTGCACGAAGGACCGCAGGTCGTGCTCGATGCCGATCTGGTTCTGGGAGGTGGGGGGCACGATCCGGGCGCCGGTGATAGTGCCGTCCGCGGCCAGCTGGTAGCGGTGGTAGAGCAGGCCGCGCGGCGCCTCGGTGACCCCGTACCCGGTGCCGGCCCGCGGCTCCACCGGCACCGACGGCGCGCTCGCGCCCTCCCACTCGCCGATGATCCGCAGCGCTTCCTCGCAGGCACAGGTCACCTCCACTGCGCGGACGATGATCGAGCGGAACGGGTTGCGGCAGACCGGGCCCAGGCCCGCCGCGGCCGCCGCCTCGGCGGCCAGCGGCGTTAGCGCGGCGGAGTTGAGCGAGTAGCGGGCGAGCGGCCCGACCAGGTACGGGCCGGCGCCGTCGAGCCGGGCGTGCAGCGCGTGGGAGTGCGCCACATGCTCCTCGCTGACGTGGGCGTCGAACTCGGCCGCGCCGAAGGCCAGGCCGCTGCTGGTCACCACCTGGCCGGCCTCGATCGGGTAGCCAGCCGCAGGCCGCAGCGAGAGGTAGGTGAAGTCGTGCTCGAGGTCGGGGAACTCGAACCCGGCCACCAGCTCGACCGTGGCGAGCGCGTCCCGCAGCGCCCTGGTCAGGGTGGCCCGCAGCCCGTTCAGCTCCTCCGCGGTGGGCAGCCGGTAGAACCCGCCCACCCGCACGTTGACCGGGTGGACGGCCCGGCCGCCGATGGTGCTCATGATCGCGTTGCCGGCCTTCTTCAGCGCCAGCCCGCGCTCCACCACGTCGCGCCGGTCCCTGGCCAGCTCGATCGCGCTCTCATAGCCGAGGAAGTCGGGGGCGTGCAGCAGGTAGATGTGCAGTGCGTGGCTTTCGATCCACTCTCCGCAGTAGAGCAGCCGCCGCAGGTGCTGCAGCGGCTCCGGGACGGTGACACCGCAGGCATCCTCGATCGCCTGGCAGGCGCTCATCTGGTAGGCGACCGGGCAGATCCCGCAGATGCGGGCGGTGATATCGGGCGGCTCGGTGTAGGCCCGGCCGCGCAGCAGCGCCTCGAAGAACCGCGGCGGCTCGAATATCCGCAGCTCCACGTCGGTGACCTGGCCGGCCTCGACCAGCACCCGCATGGACGCCTCGCCCTCGACCCGGGCCAGCATCGCCACGTGCAGGGTCCGGCTCTGCTCGCCTGCGCCGTCCCCGTCTCCGCTCATCCCGTCACCCCCCGCCCAGTCTGCTCCTGCTGGCGCTCTGCTTCCTGCAGTCGCTGGGTCTCGGCCAGGAACGCCGGTGCCGCGGCGTTGAAGGTGGCGAACACCCGCTGCACGTCGCGCCCTGGCATGCCGAGGAAGGCGAGCCTGCCCGCCAGCGCGGCGGCGTTGGGTGTGTCCTGCGGGCCGAAGCACCCGTAGCAGCCCCGGCCGTAGGCCGGGCAGAGCGCCCCGCAGCCCGCGTGCGTGACCGGGCCCAGGCACGGGGTGCCGTGGGCGACCATCACGCACACGGTCCCGCGCCGCTTGCATTCCACGCACACGCTGTAGTCCGGGATCGGCGGCCTGCGGTCGTGCAGGAAGGCGGTGAGCACCGCCAGCAGCTGGCCCTTGTCGATCGGGCACCCCTGCAGCTCGAAATCGACCGGTACGTGCGCGGCGATGGCGGTCGACTCCGCGAGGGTCTCGATGTACTCGGGGTGGGCATAGACGGCGGAACGAAACTGCTCGGCGTCGGCGAAGTTGCGCAGCGCCTGGATGCCGCCGGCGGTGGCGCATGCGCCGATCGTGACCAGCCGCCGGGACGCCTCCCGCACCTCCAGGATGCGCTCCGCGTCGCCCGGCGTGGTGATCGATCCCTCCACCAGCGACAGGTCGTACGGGCCCGCCACCATCGCCCTGGTGGCTTCTGGGAAGTAGGCGATCTCGATCTCGCTGGCGACGGTGAGCAGCTCGTCCTCGCAGTTCAGCAGCGTGAGCTGGCAGCCGTCACAGGAGGCGAACTTCCAGACGGCGAGCTTGGGCCGTTCGGCGATCGCGCCGGGGCTAGCCATGTCAGTACTCCCGCAGCGCCATCAGGCCGGCCACCCGGTCGTAGGCCAGCACCGGGCCGTCGGTGCAGATGAACAGCTCCCGGAGCTGGCAGTGCCCGCACAGGCCGATCCCGCACTTCATGTTGCGTTCCAGCGAGACCCGGATCCGCCCGGCGGGCACACCGGCGTCGATCAGTGCCGTGGCCACGAACCGCATCATCACCTCCGGGCCGCACACCAGCGCCAGCGTCCGCGCCGGGTCGAACCGGGCGCCCGGGATCAGGTTGGTGACCAGCCCGACCCGGCCCGTCCAGCCGGGGCCGGCCTGGTCCACGGTGACGTCGAACTCGATGCCGCCCTCCCCGTCCGCCCAGCGCGCGAGGTCGCCGGCGAACACCTGCTCAGCCGGGGAGCGGGCGCCGTAGAGCAGGACCACCCGGCGGTAGGCGGCCCGGTCGGCCAGCACCTCCAGCAGCGCCGAACGCAGTGGGGCCAGGCCGATGCCGCCCGCGATGACGAGCAGGTCGCCACCGGCAGCATCCGTTACGCCCCATCCGGTCCCGTAAGGACCGCGGACGGTCAGCGTGTCCCCGGGCAGCACCCTGGTCAGGGCGTGGGTGACGCCGCCCATGTCGCGGATCGTCTGCTCCAGCGGGCCGGCCACCGGGGAGCTGGTCACCGAGATGGGCGCCTCCGGGCCGCCGAAGGTGCCGAGCATGGTGAACTGCCCGGCGGCGAAGCCCAGCGGCACGCCGTCGGCCGGCTCCAGGGTGATGGTGGTCGTGTCGGCGGTCTCGGCCCGGGTGGCCAGCACCCGGAACGGGCGCGGCACCAGCGGGGCCTGCGGCGCGTGCGAGCGTGTCACCTGCGGTGCGGTCATTGGGAGCCGTAGACGTCGAGCAGGCGCACCCGGGTCGCCTGCAGCCGGTGTGACATCGTCTGGGCCGCCCGCTGCACCAGGTCGTAGCCGAGCTTCGGGTCGGCCTCGCATTTGCCCCGCAGGCAGGCCGCGTCCAGCGAGACGACGCTGGTCTCCACGACCGCCCGGGCATCGAAGAACCAGCGGTGCGGCGGGATCAGCCAGGGCCAGTCGAGCACCTCTCCCTCGCCGGCCGAGTCCAGCATGTGCGGCCCGGTGGCCGGGCTGAACAGCTCCAGCGCGATCCGGCCGCGGGTGATGACGTAGAAGTGGTCTGCTGTCCCGCCCTCCCGGAACAGGTAGGTGCCCGTGCGGACGTGCTGGTTGATCGCGCAGCCGGCCAGCTCGGCGATGGCGTCGGCGTCCACGCCGGCGAAGAACGGGTGCCCGGACAGGTAGTCGGCGATCGATCGGGTCTTCACTGGGGCTCCTTCCCGGCCGGCCCCGGGCCTGCGGCGGGTCCGGAGCCTGCGGCGGGTGCCGGGGCGCGCAGGGCAGCGGCTTCCTCGGTGATGTCGATCGCGGCCGGGCACCAGGTGATGCAGCGGCCGCAGCCAACGCAGCCGGACATGCCGAACTGGTCGATCCAGGAGGCCAGCTTGTGGGTCATCCACTGCCGGTAGCGGGAGCGGGTGGAGCCGTGCACGCTGCCGCCGCTCAGGTGCGAGTGGTCGCTGGTGAAGCACGACTCCCACACCCGGTGACGTTCGTGGTGGCTGGCGGCCAGGTCGGTGACGTCCTCCATCGACACGCAGAAACAGGTCGGGCAGACCAGGGTGCAGTTGGTGCAGGACAGGCAGCGGGAGGCCACGTCATCCCAGCGGGGATGCTCGGGATTGGCGTAGAGCAGGTCGCGGATCCCGTCAGTGTCGAGTTCGCGGCCCATCCGCGCCGCGGAGCGGGCCAGCACCTCGTCGGCCGCGGCCAGGTCGCCGTCATCGGCCGGCGTCGCGGCCTCGGTGGCCGGCAGCGAGCGGAGCAGGCTGGCGCCGCGGCTGCTGCCCGCGGTGACCACGAACCGGTGCCCGCCGGCGTCGAGGAGCTCGGTCAGGGACAGGTCGAAGCCCGACTCCGGCCGGGGCCCGGTGCCCATCGAGACGCAGAAACAGGTGCCGCCCGGGTGGGAGCAGCCAACCGCGACGATGAAGGCGCCGTCGCGGCGGGCTTCGTAGGCCCGGTCGGTGAAGGCGCGCCCCAGCAGCACCTGGTCGTGGATGCCGATCGCGTGCAGGTCACACGACCTGACCCCGAGCAGGGCGTAGCTGGGGGCATCGGCCGCGCCGGGCTCGATGGCGAACCCGGCCCCGTCCCGTTCGCCCGACCACACCAGCTCGCGGGCCGGGAACAGGATCGACTTCCAGGACTGGGCAGTAGCGGCGAAGCCGAACAGTGCCTGGTCGTCCCGCTGGCTGACCCGGTAGTGGGCGGCGTCCTGGTCGTCGCCCCAGCCGGCCGGGAGGTCGCCGACCCCGGTGATCTCGGCCAGCACGATGGCCCCGTCCCGGTGGGTGGGGCCGATCACGGTGAAGCCCTGGCCGCGCAGCGCGTCGATGATCGCCTGCAGTCCCGGCACGCCCAGGACGGCAGGGGCGGGCAGGTCGCCATCCATCATCGGTCTCCTCCGGATCCGTCCGCGGCCCCAGTGTCACGGG
>DATKRG010000201.1:0-1036 GCA_035532275.1 Streptosporangiaceae bacterium
GCGCTGGTGAAGGTGAGCAGGCAGGCGCGGGCGGTGTCGCGCTGGGTGGGGGTGGTGCGGCGGCGCAGGAGGGTGAGGGTGCCGGCGAGCCCGGCGAGGGTGGCCAGGGCGAGCAGGGGGCCGGGGGTGTAGCCGCCGTCGAGCTGGTAGGTGTGCAGGAATGAGGCCAGCGGCCCGACCGCCACCGGATTGCCGCCACCGAACTGCCGGCCCGCCCGGGCGACCACCTGCCTGGTGATGGGGGACCCGTACCGCGGATTCGGGTAGAGCGGGTAGCCGCGCTGGAACTGCCAGCGGCTGACCGGGGTGTCGCCGGCCACGGTAACGCGGTCCACCGCGTAGAGCTTCAGCGCGTCCTTGCCGATCGCGGCCAGCACGCTGAACGGCTGCTGGGTGACCACCCGGCGGTTGAAGTCCCCGGTCACCTGCGACAAGGTCATCCCGGCGGGCGGCTGGTAGGCCCGCATCGGGGAGGAGGGGTCGTGCTCCAGGCCGTCGATGCCCAGCCGCGCGGCCTGGCCGCGCGCAGGGCACAGCGGCTGCTCGTAGCGGGGGAGACCGAGCGTGCGGCAGCCGCTGGCGGCGGCGATCCGTCCGTACAGCTCGTTCGTGCCCGTGTAGGAGAGCCGGAAATGGCCGGTCACCGCGAGCGCCACCGAGCAGTAGCCGAGGATGGGCAGGGCGAAGGCGGCGGTGAAGATGGCGGCTTGGGTGAGCAGGTGGCGCCAGCGGGGGAGGGTGATGAGCAGGTAGGCCAGGGCGGGGAGGATGAGGATTTCGCCGACTTGGCGGGCGGTGGCGGAGGTGCCCAGGGCCAGGCCGCCGGTGATGATGGCGATGGTGGGGGGGCGGGGGTGCCAGAGCAGGGCGGTGAGCCCGATGACGATGCATGTTCCGAACATGACGTCGGGCATGATGTTCTGCTCGATCTGGATCTGGTAGGCGTCGAGGAGGATGGGGGCGGTGGCCAGGGCGGCGAGCCAGCGGGGTGCGCCGCGGCGCTGCAGGACCAGGTAGAGGGCGATGGCCATGGCCA
>DATKRG010000202.1:0-4558 GCA_035532275.1 Streptosporangiaceae bacterium
CGGCCAGCGGGTCGTTAGGCTCAGCCGGGAATGACTGCCCCCACCCGGCCGGCCGCGATCGCCCCGGCCCGCCCCGTACACCGCCGGCCGGTTCTCATCGCGCTGATGGTGACCATGGCGCTGGCCGCCATGGACAGCACCATCGTGTCCACCGCCATCCCCCAGGTGGTCGCCGACCTCGGCGGGTTCTCCCTGTTCAGCTGGGTGTTCTCGGGCTACCTGCTGACGCAGACGGTGACCATCCCGGTCTACGGGAAGCTGGCCGACCTGTGGGGCCGCAAGCCGGTCCTGATCGCCGGGACCCTGATCTTCCTGACCGGGTCCGCGCTGTGCGCGTCGGCCTGGAGCATGGTCAGCCTGATCTGCTTCCGGGCACTGCAGGGCCTGGGTGCGGGGTCGATCATGGCGACGGTCAACACCCTCGCCGGCGATCTGTACGACCTGGAGGAACGGGGCCGGGTGCAGGGCTGGCTGTCCAGCGTGTGGGGAGTGTCGGCGGTGTTCGGCCCGACCCTGGGCGGGTCGCTGGCCCAGTACGTGTCCTGGCGCTGGATCTTCGTGGTCAACCTGCCGCTCGGGGCGGTCGCGGTCGCCCTCATCGGCCGGTTCCTGCACGAGCAGGTGACGCGCACCAGGCGCCGGATCGACCTGGCGGGCGTGCTGACGGTCCTGCTGGCCGCCGGCGCCCTCATCTTCGGGCTGCTCCAGGGCGGGGTGGCGTGGCCCTGGTGGTCGCCGCCCAGTGTCGCCGTCTTCGCGGTAGCGGTGGCGGCCGCGGCCGCGGCCGTCCTGGCCGAGCGGCGGGCCGCCGAGCCGATCGTGCCGCCGTGGTTCTGGCGCCGCCGGGTGCTGGCCGGGTCCGGCGTGGCCGCGATCGGGCTGGGACTGCTCATCATCGGCCCGAGCACCTTCCTGCCCACCTACGGCCAGTCCGTGCTGGGCCTGGGCGCGGTGGCCGCCGGCGGCGTGCTGGCCGCCATGTGCATCGGCTGGCCGATCGCCTCCTGGGTGTCCGCCCGGTTCTTCCTGCGGCTGGGATTTCGCGACACCGAGCTGATCGGCGCCGGGATCTGCCTGGCCGCGATGGCCTTCTTCCTGATGACCATGGGCAGCGGGCGGGTGTGGCAGCCGGCGGCGAGCACCTTCGTGCTCGGCTTCGGGCTCGGGCTCATCGCCGTGTGCACGGTGGTCGGGCCGCAGGCCACGGTGACCTGGCATGAGCGGGGGGTGGTCACCGGGACGGTCATGTTCTGCCGGTTCCTGGGCCAGAGCGTGGGGGCCGCCATCTTCGGCGCGGTCTTCAACGCCGCGCTCGGGAGCCGGCTCGCGGCCGCCCCGGCCAGCCTGCGCGGGCACCTGCCGGCCCAGGTGAACCAGGTCGGCGGGGCGCTCACCCGGCCCGCCGGGCTCGGGCAGGCAGCGGCCGCCTACCTGCGGGCCGCGATCACGGCCGCCACCCGCGACGTCTACTGGGGCCTGGCCGCCGCCGCGGCGGCCACGCTGATCGCGGCGGCGGTGATGGTCCCCCGGCGCTTCGCCACCACCGCCGGCGCCGCCGCAGGCACGGGAGCGGCGCAGGGTGCCCCGGCGGCGCCGGCGGGCCCGGAAATAACCAGCTGACCAGCCCGCACGGGCTTGCTAGGCTGCTGGCTCTTGTGCCCAATCCTGCGAGCCGGTGAGGTGATGACGCATGCTCCCGGCCAGCGGGGCCGGCGGCCCCGCCCCGCAGCCCAGCAGTACCCCCGCTGACATTCGCGCCGCACCGGTTCCCGGCGACCGGGTGCTCGCCGCCGAACGCGACCACCTGCGCCAGTCCCAGGAGTGCCTGCGGCTCATGCGCGAGAACGTGCTCGGCCTGCGCGCGATGGCCGGCGACCCGGTGTCGCAGGAGTACCTCAAGGCCGACCTGCACCGCAGGGCGGAAGCCCTGCGGGAGATCCCCGACGTGCCGCTGTTCTTCGGCCGGCTGGATTACGCCAAGGACAGCGTTGCGGATGAAGAAGTTACGGCGGCGGGGCCCGGCGGCCAGCGGCGCACGGACGCGGCCGGCGACGGCGGGGGCGGGCCGGGCGGCCAGGCGCTGCCGGGGGAGCGCCTGCACATCGGCCGGCGGCACATCCACGACAGCGAGGGCCATCCGGTGGTCATCGACTGGCGGGCGCCGGTGTCGCGGCCCTTCTACCGGGCCAGCGCGGCGGAGCCGATGGGCCTGGCGCGGCGGCGCCGGTTCGGGTTCTCCGGGGCCGACCTCACCGCCTATGAGGACGAGGAGCTCGGCGCGGGCGGTGGCGCCGCCGGGGCGCTGAGCACGATCATGCTCGCGGAGATCGAGCGGCCGCGGTCGGGCCCCATGCGCGACATCGTCGCCACCATCCAGCCCGACCAGGACGACATCGTCCGCGCCGGCGCCGACCGGACCGTGTGCGTGCAGGGCGCCCCCGGCACCGGCAAGACCGCGGTCGGCCTGCACCGGGTCGCCTACCTGCTCTACGCCCACTCCGGCCGGATGCTGCGCGGCGGCGTGCTGGTGATCGGGCCCAACCGGGCCTTCCTGTCCTACATCCGGGGCGTCCTGCCCGCCCTCGGCGAGGGCGGCGTGGCCCAGCTGACCATCCCCGACCTGGTCGGCACCGTCCCGGTCCGGGCCACCGACTCCACGCTCGCCGCCCAGGTCAAAGGCGACGCCCGGATGGCGCAGGTGCTGCACCGTGCCCTGTGGGCCGGGCTGGCCGAGCCTGCCGAGGCGCTGGTGCTCAGCCGCGGATCCTGGCGGTGGCGGGTGCCCGGGTACGAGATCACCGAGCTGATCGCCGAACTGCGCGAGCGGGGCGTGCGCTACGGCGCCGGCCGGGCCATGCTGGGCCACCGCATCGCGCACGTGATCTTGACCCGGATGGAGGCGGCCGGGGAGGCGGCCGACGACCGGACCCACGAGGCGGTGCGCCGGACCCGGCAGGTCCGGGCCACGGTGGACGCCGCCTGGCCGGCCGCCGACCCGGTCCGCCTCGTCATGCGCCTGCTGTCCGACCCCGCCGTGCTCGCCAGCGCCGCCGACGGCATGCTCGACCCGGCCGAGCAGGCGGCGATCCGCTGGGAAGCCCCGCCGCGCGGGCCGGGCACGGCGCGCTGGTCGGCCGCGGACGCGGTGCTCATCGACGAGGCCAGCGACCTGATCGAGCGCACCCCCAGCCTCGCCCACGTGGTGGTCGACGAGGCGCAGGACCTGTCGCCCATGGAGTGCCGTGCGGTCGGCCGCCGGTGCGCGACCGGCTCGGCCACCGTGCTGGGCGACCTCGCGCAGGCCACCGCCCCGGCTGCGGTGGCGAGCTGGCCGCTGCTCCTGGACCACCTCGGCAAGCCCGGCGCCGGTGTGCAGGAGCTCGAGACCGGGTACCGGGTGCCGCGGCAGATCCTCGACTTCGCCAGCACGCTCCTGCCCGCACTCGCGCCCGGCCTGGCTCCGGCCCGCTCGCTCCGGCAGGACCCGGGTTCGCTGACGATCACCAGGGTCGCCGCCGGTGAGCTTGCCGGGTCGCTCGCCGTGGCCTGCGCGCAGGCCCTGTCCCGGCCAGGTTCGGCTGCGGTGATCGCCTCGGATGAGCAGGTGGCCGCGCTGCACCGGGCACTGGCCGGTGCGGGCATCGGCCATGAGGTGCTCGACGGTGCCACCAGCGACGGGCGGCTCACCCTGGTCCCGGTCACCCTGGCCAAGGGGCTGGAGTTCGACCACGTGATCGTGGTCGAGCCGGCCCGGATCGCCGCCCAGCCGCGGGGCCTGCACCGCCTCTACGTCGGGCTCACCCGGGCGGTGTCCCGGCTCACCGTGCTGCACACGCTGCCGCTTCCCGAGCCGCTGCGGGCCGGCGCCGGGGACTGACCCGGGGCAGCGGCTGAGAACGTCTGCTCCAGCCGGGGCAACTCCCTGCGAATGGCCGCCTCCTCTCCGTAGTATTACCGTGCGCTGTTACTTCATTACTAAGGATGACTTTGATGGCACCGGTAAAGCGGCTGGAGTCCAACGCGCCCCCACTTCGCACCGCCACCCTCCGCCGTCTTGAGCGGCTGTCCGGGATCCTCGCCGAACGCGGCCTGGAAGCGAGCCTGGTCGCCCCCATCGGGCGCGTCCCGCGGCTCCAGGTCGCCCACCCGGCAGCCGCCGGCCCGGCCGCCGACGTGTACGTGTCGCGCTGCCGGGACGGCAGCTGGTGGTTCTGGTGGCCGTGGGCCGAGCGGATCGCCGCGGAGGCCGACCTGGACGCAGCCGCGGCCACGATCGAGCAGGCGCTGGCGCAGCCCGGGGACGGCTAGCGCCAGCTAGCCGCCGGCTGGGCCGGTCGGCGGCGAGGTCGGTGACGTCCCGCCCGTGGCGGACTGCCCGGGGGACGGCTGGCCGCCACCTGCACCGGCCGCGACCGGGCCGGGCGCCGGGACCTCCAGCCCGGGGAAGGCCAGAGTCTGGCCGCGCCACCAGGCCGCCCGCAGCGCGGCCGTCTGCATCCCGCGCGCCCCGAACAGGCGCAGCTTGGTGTCGGTGAGCGCCACCAGGGTGAGGTAGGCG
>DATKRG010000203.1:0-76654 GCA_035532275.1 Streptosporangiaceae bacterium
CTCGTCACGACGCGGGCGGGGCGTGTGTGCCGCGCATGATCAGCCGGGGCTCCAGAACGACGATGCGGGCGGGCGCGTCGGGCGTCGCCAGGCGCTCGAGCAGGAGAGCGGCGACCGACCTTGCCATCTCCGTGAGGTCGACCCGCACGGTGGTCAGGTCGAACACCTCCCAGGCTGCCATGGGGATGTCGTCAAACCCGACGACCGTGAGTCTCTCCGGGATGTCGATGCCCAGCGACGCCGCCGCATTGAGGGCTCCGAAGGCGATCACGTCGTTGCCGCAGAAGACCGCCGTCGGCGGGGTCTCCGTCGACATGAGGCGGATGAGGCCGCGGCGGCCGGTGTCGGGGTCGAACGGGCCCCGGATCATCCGTGCGGGCGGGAGATCGATTCCGCGGTGCGCCAGGGCATCACGGAACCCCTCGGCCCGTTCCCGTCCGGTGCTCGTCGACTCCGGGCCGAGGATCGCCGCAACGGCGCGGTGGCCCAGGTCCGCCAGCAGCTCGGCGACCGCGGTCGCCCCGCCCCGGTTGCCGGCGACGCACCTGTCGGCCGTGACCCCATCGACGGTGCGGTTGACCATCACGAACGGGACTCCGCGGGCCGTCAGCTCACCGGGCAGCGAGCTGGTCCGCTCCGACGTGGTCAGGACAACCCCGTCCAGCGAACCGTCCAGCAGCGGGTCGAGCTCGACCGCCCGGTCGCCTCGGTCCGTGAACAGCACCGTCCGGTACCCGCGGCCCGCCAGGGCATCGTGCAGCGGCCCGAGCAGCGCCGGGTAGAACGGGTTGCTCAGCTCGGCGCTGATTACGCCGATTTTGCGAGAGCGCTGCGTGGACAGCGCCCGCCCGGCCTGACTCGGCACGTACCCCAGGCTGCGGGCCGCCTCGCGAACCCGCCCCCGGGTCGCGGCCGAGACTCCCTTCTGGTCGCGCAGCGCGCGCGACACCGTCGGCTGCGAGACTCCGGCGAGCCGCGCGACGTCATGACTGGTCACTGCCACATCGACCTCACTTGATGCGTTACGGCGAGATCATGCCGTTGACACGCATACGTATGCAATCTAGGTTACTGGCAGGGCTGAGGACTCACCAGGGGGTTCGCATGCCGGTGTACGTGAAGCAGGGTCGAGCAGATCGCGGCTCGGGCGCACCGGATCCTGTGGTGCGCGACACGGTCGCCAGGGTGATCGACGACATCCGGTCGCGTGGCGACGCAGCCGTCCGCGAGTACTCCTCGACGTTCGACGGCTGGAGTCCGGACAGTTTCCGGCTCGGCCCTGACGCGATCGCCGGCATTGTCGCCACGGTGCCCGGCGAGGTGCTCGATGACATCCGGACCGTGCAGGAGAACGTCCGGGTGTTCGCCCGACACCAGCGTGACTCGCTGCGCGACTTCGAGGTCGAGATGGCACCGGGGGTCTGGCTGGGGCAGCGCAGCCTGCCGGTCGTCGCGTCGGGTGCCTACGTGCCAGGTGGTCGCTACCCGCTGGTCGCCTCCGCCCACATGACCGTGGTGACGGCAAAGGTGGCGGGCGTCGAACGGGTCGCCGCATGCACCCCGCCGATCCGCGGCGAGGTGCCCGCCGCGACGGTTGCCGCCATGTACCTGGCGGGTGCCGACGAGATCTACCTGCTCGGCGGGGTGCAGGCCGTCGCGGCGATGGCGATCGGGACCGAGACCATCGACCCGGTCGATGTCCTCGCCGGGCCCGGCAACGCCTACGTGGCAGAGGCCAAACGGCAGCTGTACGGGGAGGTCGGGATCGACCTGCTCGCCGGGCCGACCGAGATCCTCGTCATCGCCGACGACCGCGCCGACCCGTTCATCGTCGCGGTTGACCTGCTCAGCCAGGCGGAGCACGGTCCCGACTCGCCCGCCGTGCTCGTGACGACGTCGGAGACGCTCGCCCGCACAGTGATCGATCACATCGAGCGACTGCTACCGGGCATGCCGACGAGGGAGTTCGCCGAGCAGGCGTGGCGTGACCACGGGGAGGTGGTCGTCGTGCACGATCTCGCCGAGGCGTACGCGGCCGCCGACGAGTACGCGAGCGAGCACGTCGAGGTTCTCACGCAACGCCCCCGCGAGGCGCTGGACATGATGCGTCACTACGGTGCCCTCTTCCTCGGCGAGGGGACCTGCGTGTCCTACGGCGACAAGGTCATCGGCACCAACCATGTGCTCCCGACCCGGCGGACGGCGCGCCACACCGGAGGCCTGTGGGTCGGCAAGTACCTGCGGACCGTGACCTACCAGGAGGTCACCGACGAGCGGTCGAGTGCCGAGCTCGGCAGGCTCTGCGGGCGGGCAAGTCGGGTCGAGCTGTTCGAGGGGCACGCGCGTTCCGGTGACGCTCGCGTGGCCAAGTACGGCGGGGGAGCCCTGCCCTGGGCGCCCGGCGGGTCCAGGGAAGCCGAGTCCACCTCCGCCACCGGTGCGCGTTGAGCCCGACGCGGGCGCCCACCACAGCCCTGCTCCGCGAGAAGGAGGCCGACGTGCCGAGGAAGCCACTGTGAAGCCGCCACCGTTCCGCTACGCCGCCCCGACGAGCGTCGAGGAGGTGCTCGGCCTGCTCGCCGCGAACGCGGACGACGACCCGCGTGTGCTCGCCGGCGGGCAGAGCCTCGTTCCGCTGATGAACTTCCGTCTCGCCCAGCCCGGGTTCCTGGTCGACCTGCGGCTGGTCGAGGCACTGACAACGCTTCGCGCGGACGGCGACGTGCTCGTAATCGGCGCGATGGTCCGCCAGTCCGCCGCGGAGCGCTCGCCGGAAGTGGCGCTCGCGGCGCCGCTGCTGGCTGAGGCACTCGGCTACGTCGCCCACCCGCCGATCCGGAACAGCGGTACCGTCGGCGGCAGCCTGGCCCACGCCGACCCTTCTGCTGAACTGCCCGCTGTCGCGCTCGCCCTGGACGCCCAGCTTGTCGCGGCCGGTCCCGGCGGGACTCGTGCCATCCCCGCCGCCGAGTTCTTCCGCGGACCGTTCACCACCGCGTTGGAGCCGGGTGAGATCCTCACCGAGGTGCGCGTCCCGCGCTGGGAGGGCGCGGGCGGGCACGCGTTCGTCGAGTTCGCCCGGACGCATGGCAACTTCGCGCTGGTGGGGGTGGCGGCCATGATCGAGCTGGATGAGGACATCGTTACCAGGGCGTCCATCGCGCTGAGCGGGGTGGCGTCGACGCCCGTGCGCGCGGTCGCGGCCGAGCGCACGCTCGCCGGGACGTCCGCGGACGCCGCAACGATCGAGGCCGCTGTGAACGCGGCCGCCGACGAGCTGTCCCCCGCCGGGGACTTGCACGGCAGCACCGAGACCCGTACCGACATCGCGCGCAGCTACTTGCGCCGAGGCATCAAGCTGGCGCTCTCCCGCGCCCAGGACCGGAGGTGAGCGGGGTGGACAAGCGCGACATCACGTTGATCGTGAACGGAAGCCCGTCGATGGTGTCGGTCGAGCCGCGCAAGCTGCTCGTCGACGTCCTGCGCGAGGACCTGGGCCTCACGGGCACCCACATCGGCTGCGAGCACGGCGTCTGCGGCACCTGCACAGTGCTGCTCAACGACCGGAGCGTCCGCTCCTGCATCACGTTCGCGGTGCAGGCCGACGGGGCAAGGATCCGCACCGTCGAGGGCCTGGCCAACGGGGCCGACCTGCACCCGCTGCAGGACGAGTTCTGGGACAAGCAGGGCTTGCAGTGTGGCTACTGCACGCCCGGGATGCTCATGCGGGCCTGCGAGATTATCGAGCAGAACCCCGATCCGTCGCCCGAGCAGGTGCGGGAAGGCATCGCGAGCAACCTGTGCCGTTGTACCGGCTACCAGTTCATCGTCGAGGCCGTGTGTGCCGCCGCCAGCCGGATGCGCGGTGATGAGCAACGCCCGCACCAGGCGACGACGCCGACGGAGGCGAAGGCATGACCACCGTCAGCCGACCGGAGCCGCCGCCGGCCCGCACCCACAAGGAAGTCCGAAAGTGGATCGGCAAGTCCATCCGCCGCGTCGAGGACCCGAAGTTCCTGCGCGGGCGCGGCGGCTACATCGGCGACATGACCCTGCCGGGCATGCTGCACGCCGCCATGCTGTCCAGCCCGTACGCCCACGCCCGGATCACCGGCATCGACACCGCCGAGGCCCTCGCCGCGCCCGGGGTGCACGCGGTGATCACCGGGGCGCAAGCCGCGGAGCTCACCGGCCCGCTTCCGGACTTCGGGCCGAACCCGGCCGCCCACACCTGGCGCTGCCTGGCCGTGGAAAAGGTGCGCTACGTGGGCGAGGGCGTCGCGGTGGTCGTCGCCGACAGCCGGTACCTCGCCGAAGACGCCCTCGCGCTCATCAACGTGGACTACGAGCCGCTGCCGCCGGTTACCGACATGGAGCGCGCGCTGGAGGAGGGCGCGCCGCTCGTGCACGAGGATCTCGGATCCAACTGTGCCTACGAGCGCACCTTCCAGTTCGGCGAGGTCGAGCGCGACTTCGCCGACGCCGACGTCGTAATCTCGGACCGCCTGCGCTGGCGGCGTTCGGGTGGCCAGCCACTGGAGACCGTCGGGGCGCTGGCCGACTTCGACCTCGCCACCGGCCAGCTGACGGTGCACACCAACTCGCTGAGCTTCACCAGCTATTTGTTCATGGTGGCCGGGACATTGAAGATCCCGGCCAACAAACTCGACATCCGCCCGATGCCCGCGGGCGGGAGCTTCGGCTCGAAGCTGTTCGCCACCAAGCCGGCCGTTATCGCGGGGATGTGCTCGCGCGCGGCCGGGCGGCCGGTGATGTATCTCGAGGATCGCGTCGACAACATTTCCAACTGCGACCACCACGGCTCCGACCGCGTTTACGACGTCCAGCTCGCCCTGATGCGTGATGGGACCATGCGCGGGATCAAGATCGACACCGTGGATGACTACGGCGCTTACATCCAGTTCGGCGTCGGCCATCACGGCAACGCGCTGGCCCAGGTCGTGGGGCCGTACCGGATCGCGAGCGTCGAATACCGGGTGCGCGCGGCGCTGACCAACAAGAACCAGCAGGGCGCCTACCGGGGCTTCGGCTCCGAGGTGAACAACTGGATGCTGGAGCAGATGGTGGACAAGGCGGCCCGGCAGCTCGGCATCGACCCGGTGGAGATCCGGCGGCGCAACTTCATCCGCGAGTTCCCGTACTTCATCCCGACCGGAAACGTCTACGACTCCGGCGACTACGACGGTGTGCTGGACAAAGCCCTGAAGCTCGCTGACTACGATTACTGGCGCGCCGAGCAGGCGAAAGCGCGGGAGGAGGGTCGCTACATCGGGATCGGGCTGATCACCGCGCAGGAGCGGTCGGTCTTCTCGGCCACCGAGTTCTGGTTCTGGTTCGACAAGCCGGGCGCGCCGGTCACGTCGATGCCGGAGAGCGTGACGCTCAAGGTCGACGCCACGGGCGGCATCACCGCCACGCTGTATTCCTGCGCGTTCTGGGGCAACTCGCCCGAGACGATGGTGGCGCAGCTGGTGGCCGAGGAGTTCGACTGCGATCCGCGCGACGTCTCGATCGTCTACCAGGGCAGCAAGAACGGGCTCCCGGCCACGGGCCCGGGCGGCTCGCGGACCACGGTGATGCTGGCCGGCGCCGTGGAGGGCGCCTCGGCGAAGATCAAGGCCAAGGCGCGGCGGGCGACCGCGCACCTGCTGGAGGCCAGCCCCGACGATCTCGAGTGGGTCGATGGTGGCTACCAGGTCAAGGGCTCACCCGAGGCTCGCAAGACCCTCGCCGAGATCGCGGTCATGCTGCACCTGTTCAAGCACAGCTTCCCCGAGGACATGGAGTCCGGGCTCGAGGACAGCAAGGTCTTCGACCACCCGTACACGACGATGCCCTCGGCCGACCGCAAGGACCTCGGCGTCTTCTACCCGTTCATGGGCCACGCCTGCCACGTGCCGGTGATCGAGGTGGACATCGAGACCGGGCGGGTCTCGTTCTTGTCCTACGCCGCCGTGCACGACTGCGGCACGCTGGTGAACCCGCGCTCGCTCGCTGGGCACATCGTGGGCGGCACCGCGCAGGGCATCGGCACGGCGCTCTACGAGGAGTACGTCTACGACGAGGGCGGGCAGCTGCTCACGTCCAGCTACCTCGACTACCTCATCCCGACGGCGATGGAGGTGCCAGAGCTCAAGTTCGCACACCACGAGACGCCTTCGCCCTGGACCCCGCACGGCATCAAAGGCGGAGGAGAAGGTGGCCGGATGATGGCCCCGGCCGCGATCAACGTGGCAGTCAACGACGCGCTCGCCCCGCTTGGCGTCCGGCTGACCGAGCTGCCGTTGACTCCGGACCGGATCCTGGCCGCGATCCGGGCCGCCCGGGAGTCGCCACGATGAGGGTGGCCCGTCGCACGCCGGCAGGTGCGCCGTGACTGACAGGGTGGCCGTGGTGACGGGCGGGAACCGTGGAATCGGCCGGGCCATCGCGGTCGCTCTCGCCGCGGACGGCTTCGCTGTAGCGGTCACGGCCCGCGACACTGACGCGCTGGCCGACACGGTCGCGGCCATCGAGGCTGATGGTGGGACCGCGCTGGCGCTGCCGTGCGATGTCCGTGACGAGGAGTCCGTCGCCACGATGGCGCGGGAGGCCGCCGGCCTCGGCCGGGTGCACACGGTCGTCGCCAACGCCGGGATCGCCGGTCCGACCGCGCCGCTACACCAGATACAGCTCGCCGAATGGCGCGACTGCCTGGCCACCGACCTCGACGGCGTCTTCCTCACCTTCCGCGCCTTCGTCCCGGCGATGATCGAGTCCGGGGCGGGCTCACTGGTCGCGATCTCGTCGATGACCGGGAAGCGCCCGCTGCACGGCCGCACCCCCTACGCGGCGGCGAAGATGGGCGTGATCGGCCTGGTCCGCACCCTCGCGGTGGAACTGGGTCCGCATGGGATCCGCGTCAATGCCGTCTGCCCGGGCGCTGTCGCCGGGCACCGGATCGACGACGTGATCCGCCGCCAGGCCGCCACGCGTGGCATCACCGAGGACGAGGCCCTCCTGGCGTTCACCGGAGCGTCCCCACTGGCCCGGCTGGTCACGGCGAACGAGGTGGCCGCGGCCTGCGCCTACCTCGCCTCCGACGCGGCCGCATCAATCACCGGAGAAGACCTGAACGTCTCCGCTGGCGTCGTCATGTACTAGGAGCAAAGAGATGCAGCTCATCGACATTTCGCAGGACATCTACGAGGGTATGAAGGTCTATCCCGGCCACTTGAAGACGGTGCAGTTCGACCACGCCACGCACGAGGAGACCGCGCCCCGGTTCGACAGCGGCTTTTCGTTCCAGACCACCGGGTTCATGCTCAACGACAACGGCCCGACGCACGTCGACTCCTTCTCCCACCTGGACCCGGACCCATCCGCGGAGACGATCGAGAAGATGTCGCTCGATCTGTTCTACGGCACCGCCGTGTGCCTGGACGTCACCGGCTTCAAGCCCCAGACCGACATCACGGCAGAGGACCTGGACCGGGTGGAGGCGGGCTCGCCGGTGAAGGTACGGGCCGGAGACATCGTGCTGTTCCACACCGCGACGTGGAACCGGTACGCGGGCGACAAGCGCTACCTGTCGGAGTTCCCAGGGCTGGGAGAGTCGGCCAGCGAGTGGATCGTGCAGCGTCAGGTCAAGACGTTCGGGGTCGACAGCCCGACGCCGGACAACCCCGCGAGCACCAGCTACCCGTGTCACATGATGTGCCGCCGCGAGCACATCACCCACTACGAGAACCTGGCCAACCTCGACAAGATCGTGAACACCCGGTTCACGTTCATCGGGTTCCCGCTCAAGCTCCGGGGTGCCCACGGCGGGCCCACACGCGCGGTGGCGCTGGTGGAGTGAGTGGCCATACGCTGCGGGCCCCGCCAGTGCACGGGACACTGCTGGTCGATGGTTCGGCCCGAATCGGGGGCGGTGACCGCGCTGGGGTCGGGGACGTTCTTCGCCCGGCGGGGTTAGCGGCGAACCAGATCTGGCGCGCTCCTGGCCTTCCGCGTATCGCTGGATTGTAGCGGCGCCCGTCGCTTTGCATGATCGGCCCGGCGTTCCCTGGTTGTTGGTGCGGTCACACGTTCTGCTGGTTTCCTCGGCAGATGGATGGTTACGTGCCCTCGGTGTCAGGGCGGGGCTCGATGTCGAGGTATCCGTCGTAGGCGCGGATCGTTACGAGGAAGTAGTGAAGGAAACCCTCGAGCCCTGCCAGGCCGAAGGGGTGGGGCCATGGGTCGCAGAACCAGACTGGCGCATCCCAGGAAAACTCATCGGCGCCGTCGGTCACCGTGAGGTTGACGCGGGCTAGCGCGCCGACGGTTTTCAGCCCTCCGACGTAGAGCTCTTCTGTCACAGTGCCTGTCAGCTCGATCCCGGCGAGGGGGGCGAGTTCCGCGCTCATCCGTGTCCGTAGTGCTCCGGTGTCGAGCAGGCATTCCATTGGCGCATCCGTCAGTCCCTCCAAGGCGATGCCGACGACGGGCCGCGGTGTCAGCGTGCCACCGCCCGCAGCCGGCAGGGCACGGAACGCGAACCTCATTGCGGGGCCGCGCCGTTGATGGCCTGCTCGGAGTCCGGGACGCGGAACATTGACTGCGCGCGCTGGCGGTGCTGGGCCAGCCAGGCCACGACCTCCTTGGGCGAGGGGGCGGCTACGAGCACCTCATCGTCGCGTACAGCCACCCACAGGCCGATGAAAGGGCGCAGATCCTCGACCAGGGGCTGTGGTCGTGCGGGTGGACCGGCAGCCGCAGGCGGTGATGGCGCGGTGGCTGTGGCGGCGCCCGGGTGCTGCCGCCTGGGGCCTGCCGATCTGCCGGCGGTGAAGCCAAGGCGGGTCAGGGCGCGACGCGCCTGATGAGTTGTGAAATCGGCCCGGTCGAGCCCGGTTACCAGGGCCAGGACCTGCTTGGGTGGCCAGCGCCGTCCATTGATCACTACGAAGTGCTCCTGGATTGGTTCTGGCAGCGCGCCCTGCAGTGCTTTCTGCACGCGTAGGGCGTCAAGGTCGTACTGGTGGCCCGAGACTGTCATCGTCGGCATGGACGTCTCCGATCTGTAGTCTCCGCAACGTCTTCTCTGACTCGTCTCTACTGTAGGGTACTCGCCGGAGTTCCGCGACAGGCCAGTTCCCAGCCAGCGCTCCGCACTCGCCCTGCCGCCGGGGAACTCCCAGCAGCGCAGCTCCAGTCCGAACAGCCATCCTCCGCGCTTCGCCCAGATCGGTAGGCGTATGGCTGCGGAATCCTGAGCACCGAAGGAAAGACGCGGTCGAACGCGTGGTTCGTGTGCGGCCACCCGAGCCCCATGCTCGCCAGTGACCGTCCGTGATAGCCGTCGGCCAGAGCCAGCCACGGACCAGTGTGCTGAGGCCGGTTCAGCATCGCCAGCTTCATGGCCATCTCCACGGCCAGGCTGCCATGAAGAGTGAACCCGATCCGCTTGAGATCCCCCGGCGCCGACTCCGTCATGGCCTTGCTCAAGAGCAGAAGTGGAATGGAGTCGAAGTTGGACCTGAGGTGACTGAGCTGGCGGGCCTGCGCAAGAGCGGCTTCGACCACTTCGGGAACCGAGGCCCCGATGTTGTTCGACCAGGCCATCGAAGTGCAGTCGATGTACTCGCTGCCCTTGGAGTCCCAGACAAGCGCGCCAGAGGCCCTGGTGATGACCAGGCCAGGCTCGCTGCCCGAAGACCACCCGCTGAGCAGCGCAGCCCTTCCGGCAGCCAGGTCATCTTCAGCATAGCTAGTTGGCACTGAAGATCCTCTCGTCACTATTTCCGTTTCCGCCAACCCTAGGTAGGTCGAAGACCAGGAAGAAGGACGAATCAGTGTCAGAATTATGTCTGTAATCGACATAATGACGTAGCATGGACGTGGCATGCCCGCTGTCGTGTGCCGTGTCTGGTAGGAGCAGCCGTGCAGAACGTGACTCTCCGTCAGCTCGAGGCCTTCCTCGCCGTCGCAGAGGAACTCCACTTCGGCCGCGCCGCCGAGCGCCTGTCTGTCTCAGCACCCTGGATGAGTCACACAGTCCGCGATCTCGAGCGGGCGCTGCGCGTCAAGTTGCTGAGCCGCACCACGCGCACGGTCGAGATGACCCCGGCGGGCCAGGTGTTCGCCGGCCTCGCCAGCCAAATCCTCACCGAACTATCGTCGGCGATCAAGACAGTGCGCAGCATGAGCGCGACACCGCGCGGAACGCTGAAGCTGGGCTACACGATCGGGGCTGGCCTAGAGGTAGTACCAAGGCTGCTGCGCACCTACCTCGAAAGAGAACCCGATGCAGGTATCGAGACCGAGGAGTTCGACTTCACCGATCCCTCAGCCGGGCTGCGGGACAACCTCGTCAACGCCGCCGTCGTGCGACCGCCGCTCGGGCTGGCGGGCCTGGTGTCAGTGGAGCTTGCCACCGAGCGGCTCGTCGCCTCTCTACCAGAGGACCATCCGCTGGCGGGCCGGGAATCACTTGGCGTCGCGGACGTGCTGCCCGAGCCGATCATCGCCGCGCCCGTCTCCCCGGGCCCGTGGCGCGACTACTGGATACTCACCGACTACCGGTCAGGACCGGCGCCGGTAGTCGCCGAGGCGAGCACCCTGGACGCGGAAATGCATCTCGTCGCCAGGGGCGTTGGACTGAGCATCACGTCCGAAGCAGTCGGGCTCTGGTACAAGCGGCCAGGCGTGACATTCGTGCCGATTCTTGACCTGCCCCCATGCTCAGTGTCACTTGCCTGGTGGCCCCAAGACACCGGCCTGGTGGCCGAGCTGGCGGCCGTCGCCAACGAGGTCAGAGCAAGAATCGCCGAGACCTGACGCGTAGCGAGCGATACCAGACCACTCCCTCCTGTCAGAAGCTCCCGGCGCGGTCGTTAGCAGGTCGTGGCCACTGCTGCCCGGCGCATTCGCCTGGCCGCTGTCGGTGATGCCTGAAAACTGACCCTTTAGCAACGTCTGAAAGTTGACCCCCTGTGGTCACCGGGCGTGGCAGAAGGGGTCAGTGATTACTTTTGGATGAGTGGGCTGAGATCCGGCGCCTGCACCGGTCGCAGGGCCTTGGGATCAAGGCGGTCGCGCGGCATCGACTCAAGGCCCGAGCGGATGGCCAGTGCCCGGAGCACGAGGGTGGCGAGTGAACCGCCCGCAAGCAGTGCCTTGGTGTCTCCCGTGACCTGTTCGGCGAGCACCGGCAGCGGGATCGGGTTGCGCAGCGGTCCGCCGAGCATGACCAGGCAGTCATGCAGACCGGCGCCGTGCCCCTGCCGCAGGGCCGCGTCCAGCGTGACGAGCTCGATGGTGAGCCGTTTCACCGTCTGCGGCCGGTAGCTGCCGGTGATGCCGATGACCAGCCGCCGTTCGGCGTCGGTGGGCGAGTTCAGTCCGATCGAGCGGTCCAGCGCGCCGCCGGTCCGTTCCAGGTCGCGCCGGGCCGCGGCGAACAGCCGTTTCCAGCCCTCCCCGCGCAGCTCGGTCAGATCCCCAGCCATGGTGTCCTCACGCCGCTGCGGTGACCGTCCGCCGGGTGCTGGGCGAACCGAGCGCGGCGGACAGCTCGCCCGCTTCGTCGGCGAGGAGCTGTGCTCCATCCCACACCAGCAACAGCGCGCTGACGGTGTGCTCGAGGGGGGAGTGCGCCAGGTCGTAGTGCGCGGCGGCGCGGACGGCAGCCTGGGTCGCCCACAGGTCGTAGCCGGTCATGAACAGGTCCAGATCGAACTGGGCGGCAAGGCCCATCAGTTCGCCGCGGCCAGTGTCGTCCACCCCGGCGAACGCCTCGTCAAGCGCGAGCAGTCGCGGGGCGTGCGGATGCGCCGAGTTCAGCATCGCGTGCGCGGCGGCGAACAGCGGCAGGTGCAGTGAGACCGATTGCTCGCCGCCGGACAGCCGGCTGTGCCGGGAGCGGGTCAGCTTCTCCTCGGCGCCCCCAGGGCTGACCATCTGGAACACGAACTGCCGCCAGCGACGGTAGTCCAGCACCTGGGCCAGCAACTCTCGGTAGGGGAGTTCACGGTGCCGGGCACGAGCGGTCTTGATCTGCGCGGCGAAGTGGCCGCGCATCCGGGCGAGGGAGTCCGGGTTGAGCCGGGAGGCGTCGGCGTCCAGCAGCCCGCACACCGCTCGCTGTTCGTCGTCGAGCGCGTCCGCCAGCAGCCACCTCACGCCGACCGTCTTGCCCGAGGACATCTTCCGGGACCGCATCTCGGTGTTCATCCGGCTGATCAGGTCCTTGGCGTCCACGGTCCGCTCGTGGATCTGCTGAGCGAGCCTGGCCAGCAGTGCGTCTTCGAGGATGCGCTGCTCGGAGTCGGTCAGCAGCAGTTGCTGGTCGCGACGAGCGGCCGCGATGCGCTCCGAGAAGGCGCCGACCGGGAGCGGGCCCTGTTCATCGGCGATGCGGACGACGATGACGCCGTCGGCACCGTCCCACTCGGGGTGGTAGTCCTGGCCGGCCGCGGCGAGCTGGGTCTGCAGATCCTCCAGCGCCCGGGTCAGCCGGGTGGTGGAGATCTTCAGCGACGTCTCGGTCGGTGTGAGGTCGCGGGTGACCTCGAGGATTGCCTCGTGCACGTCGGCTGCCGCCTGGGGCAGATCATCACCGGTCCAGTCCGCCTCCTGCGCGGGCCAGGCGAGACCCGGCGGGCATTTCAGCACGTCCAGCAGTTCCCGGGCGGCGAACGGCGCGAGACCGCGCGCGGTGGCCCGCTCCTCCGCCAAGGCGACGTCGAGGGCGCGCCTGCCGCTGGCGACCCGCTCGGCCGTGGCGCTGACAGCCTTGATGGCCTCGACCTCGGCGGCGCGGGCGGAATGCTCGGCCGACTGGGCGGCCGTGATGCCCCGCTCGGCCGTTTCGATCTGTGCCATCACCTCGTTGGCCTCCTTGCCTACGGCGCCCCGCAGCGCAGCCAGCTTGGCGGCCTCCTCGGTGTGCCGGCGGCGGGCCTGGAGCTCGGTTTCGGCGCAGGCGCGCTCCTCGTCGGCGGCCTGTTCCAGCCGGCCCCGGGCGCCGGTGACGACGCCGCGCTGCTGTGCCTCCTCACGGCGGCGGCTGGTGAGGCTGGCGACGGCGGCCTCAAACCGCCGGGTGGCGGCCTCCACCCGGTCGGCCTGGTCCCATTCGATGGCGTGGTCGGCGGCGGCACGGCGCAGCGCCCGTTCGGTGACGGTGCAGGCGGCCACCGACTCGTCGTAGCCGGACTGAGCGCCGTCCGCGCCCGCCCGGGCCGAGCGCAGCTCCCCGACGGCCTGGGAGTGCATGCGCAGCGCGGCGGCGATCGCGGCGGTGCGGGGGAGCGCGGCGCGCGCCTGCGCGAAGGCGGACAATGTGGCGGTCAGCCCGGTGAGCATCCGGTCGAGGCCGGTCAGCAGCTCCTCCAGCGCGGCGATCCGAGCCTCGCACTCGGCGAGGCGCGCGGCCCGGCGGCGGGCCCGGGCGGTGACTCCGATGTACTCGGCGTGGTCCTTGTGGTGCGCGCCGGCGGTGACACCGTGGGAGTAGCGGCCGTCGGCGCCGATCACGGCGGCAGCGGAGAACAACTCGCCATCCAGGGCGATGGAGGCCAGCACCGCGCCGATCCGCGTGGCAGGCACCGGGGTGTCATCCTCGGGCACCAGCACGCGGGCGAGGCTGGTGCCCGCCACCGGCGTGCCGGGGACCAGGTAGCCGTCGCTGTCCCCGGCGGTGGGCTCGTGGCCGTCCGGCGTGATCCAGGCATCGAGCATGCCGGTGGCTTCCAGTGCCGCTTCCAGCGCGGCGGCCCGCGTCTCACCGACGTCGCCGGCGAAGCGGACCAGCCGCCACAGCGGTGCGCCGCGGCGTCCCGCCCGGTCGGCAGCGCGTCCGGGGTGGGCCGGCGGCGCGTCGTCGCGCTGCGAGGCGATGCGGTCCCGCTCCTGCGCGACGCGCGCCCGTTCGGCCTGCGCGGTGGCGCGCTCGGCGCGCAGCCGCGCCTGCTCGTCACGGACGGACTGCTCGGCGGCGGCGGTCGCGCCGGCGAACACCGACTCGAGAGTGGCGGCATCCGGATCGCCGAACGCCTCGATGGTCATGCTGAGGCCCTCCGTCAGTTCCCGCATCGCCGTCTCGTCCAGCACATCGGCGTGGTTGGCCGCCCACCGTGTCAGTGCGGCCTGCGCGTCGGCGCGGGCCGCGGCCACCGTGTCGGCGGCGGCCTGTTCGGCCTGCTCGGCGGCGGTCACCGCCGCCAGCGCCCGGTCGAGCGCGAGCCTGGCCAGATCGCGGGCGTGCTCGGCCCTGCGGTGCGCCTCCAGCGCGGCCCGCACCGCGCGGACTGCTTCCAGCCGGGCGGTGACCCTGGCCCCGGCACGTTCGGCGAACCCGTCGGCCCCGGCGTCGGCGGGCTGCCAGCCGATCCCGGCCGCGGCGGCGTGATCGGCGAGTTCGGCCGCGGTGCGCGAGACCACCGACTCCAGGTCGGCGAGTAGCGCCGCGGCTTGCTCCAGGTCGGCGCGGGCACGGGCGGTCGCCGCACTGCGCCGGGCGAGTTCCGCGTCGGCCTCGGCGGCGTTCCGCTCGTTGGTGCGGACGAGCCGTTCAAGGTCGGCGAGCTGCTCGACCGCCTGGTAGGCGCTGCTGGACTTCAGCTGGTCGAGCCGTGCGCGCAAGCCGGCGAAAGCGTTCTCCGACTCCTCCCGGCGGGCCTGCGTCTGCACCTGCTCGGTTTCGGCGCTCGCCAGGGCCACGGTGTCGTTGGCGAGCTCGGTGCGTCGCTGCGCACTGGCGTCATGGCGGCGGGTGAGCGCGTCGGCGGCCGACCGGGCGTGGGTGCGCAGATAGGTGGTGTAGGAGGCGAGGAAGGTGCGGGTGGCCTCGTCGGCGGCAGTCAGCCCCTCCAGCGCGATAGCGACCGCCTCCATGTCGTCGAACGAGCGGGCCGCCTCGGCGATCAGGTCGTCGTCGACCGGGCGCAGCCCGTCGGTGAGCGTGTCCGACAACTTCGCCGGGTCGAGGTTCTTGGCCAGCTGCGGCCGCCGCAGCGTCAGGATCAGGGTGAGCAGCTGTTCGTAGCGTTCCCGGCCGAGGCCGAACAACCGCTGGTCGATGGCGGCCCGGTAATCGGTGGGGGAGGCGTGCAGGCTCGCCTCCCCGATCTCCTCGGCGAGCTGCTTGCGGGTCATGGGCCGGTCGTCGCCGGTGATGAGCGAGAAGTCCTCGCCGACCCGGCCGTCGGCGACGAAGTGCCAGCGGACCGGGGTGTCGCGGTGCTTCTGTGCGTGCAGGCCGATGCCGATGGTGACCGCCTCGCCAGTGTCGCGATGCCGCAGCTCCAGCCACACATAGCCGACGGCGTTCTCGCCGCCGCGGAACAGGAGGTTGGCCTTCATGGTCCGGTCCTCGGCGGCGAACGGGTTCAGCCGCTTCGGGTCGATCCGGCCGTCCAGCACGAACGGGAACAGAACCTCAAGAGCCTTGGTCTTCCCGGAGCCGTTCGGGCCGCGCAGGATCAGCCAGCCACCGGCGAAGCAGAACTCCTCGTCCCGGTAGTCCCACATGTTGATGATTCCGGCCCGGGCGGGTTGGAAACGTGTCACGTGGAGCCTTCCTTCGCGGTCATTCTGTGATGCCGTTGGCAGGCAATGGCACCGCCGGGGCTCAGGACGCACCCGGCGGCGGGTTCTTGATCTGCGCGGTGACGCTGCGGTAACGGGCCAGCAGCGGCATCACCAGCACGCCGCCGTCCACCCTTGCCACCAGGCCCAGCGAGGCGAGCAACGCGACCGCCTCGGCCGCCAGACGGCCCGGGTCGGCGGCCTGCTTCTCCGCCATGCCGGCGCCGAAGTCCTCGACCAGCTTCCGCAGCTCGGCGCGCAGCCACACGTCGCCGAGGAACGGGTAGGCGGCCTCGGCGGTGCCGTCCTGCGCGTCTGATCCGGAATCGGCTCCGGTCCCCCACTCGCTGATCTCCGGCCGCCATGCCCCTCCGGCGAGCAAGTCGGCGACGCGGCCCCGGTCCGGCAGGGCCGCGTCGATCCGCTGGGCGGCTTCGGCGAGCCGTTCCGCGGCGGTGGCCGCGGGTATCCGTTCAATCCTGGAACTGTGGTAGCGCAGGTAGCCGGCAATCCGCGCGCACAGCAGCAGCGCGGCCTGCGCGACGGTGCCGGTCGACGGGAACGTCACGTCGGTGAGCCGCTGCCCGGCGTTGACCAGCGCCACGCCTTCGGCGCGCCGCTCCAGATCCAGGCCGGTGAGCCGCCCGGCATCCTCGGCGAGGCTGGCCGAGCGGAGCTGGCCGCGCAGGTCCTCGTCGACGTCGGCATAGTAGACGACCGGCTGCTCCACGACGAGCCGCCGGGCACGCCGCGCGTTCACGCGCCGCCGCGCCTCCCGCCCCTGGGCCGGTGCGGTACCGCCGCCGGGGCTGTCCAGCAGCTCGGTGACCGAGTCCAGATGCTGCAGCACCCGGCTCGGCGCGTAGATGGCGCCGACCACCTCGCGGTCGATGTCGTAAAGCGCCTCGGCGCGTTGCGGGTCGTTGGCCCACTCGATGGCCGAGCCGTCGGCCATCCGCAGGGCGCCGCGCACCTCCAGCCAGGTGACGGCGTCCACGAACGCGTCCCGGTCGGGTTTGCGGCCGGTGTCCATGCCCAGGCCGTCGATGCGCGCGGCGTCGGCGGCGACCGCGTCGGCCAGCTCGCTGAGCGCGATCTGAGTGCCGGAGCGGCCCACCGCGGACATTGTCAGCACCAGGTAGGCGTAGCGGCGGCGGTCGAATGGCCGGCCCGCGCGGGTGAGGGCCGGGCGGGTGCCGTCCAGCGTGTCCTGCACCCGGCGCAGCCGGATGGTGTCGCCGCTGGCCAGGAGCGTGTACCCGAGGACCTCGCCGAAGTCGGTCCGCAGTTGCCTGACCCACTTGCGCACGAGCGGAAGCGTCGAGGCGTCCGGATATGACGCGGTGATCAGCGGGTGGCGCAGCACCAGCCGCGCCGCCTTCTGGTATTCGGCCAGCTCGAGCGCGTCGATGCCGGCGGCGACCCTCATCCGGAGACCTCCACGGCCAGGCCGTCCAGATGCAGCCGGCCGCGGACCGTGTGCACGGTCGTGGACCCAGGGGCGGGCCGCAACGTGAGCCGCACCCCGTGCGCGGACCCGCTCGCCGTCCGGCTGACCGGGACCCGCGCGGACAACGCCACGTCCAGCAGGCTGAGCAGCGCCTGAGTCTCCGGCTCGTCCAGCACCCGGCCGTAGACGCCGTCGCCGGCCAGCGCCGCCGCCGCGGTGCGGCGCTGCGCGGTCGCCTTCAGCTGCTCGGCGCGCAGCCGCTGCTTCTCCTCGTCGTTGCGCTGGATCCGGCCGGGGCCGCGCAGCGCCTGGGCCTTTCCGTTGCGCACCAGCGTCCGGGACAGCTCCACCGGCTCGGCTTCCCACCACGACAACCGGCTCGGGACCGCGTCGGGGTCCTCGTGCGCGGCTGAGACGTGCCGGGGTGCGCCGAGGCCGAACACCGCCTGGAACAGCGCATGGGAGTCGTCGTCGGTCGGGCAGCCGGTGAACCATCGCGCCAGATGGCGCAGTTGGCTCTCCCGGCTCACCCCGCCGCGGCGCGACTCGGTGACCCGGCGCAGCAGCGCCGTGACGTTAGCGATCGCGGTGACCGTGGCGTCCTGCAGGCGTTCGGCCTCGCTGTGGCGGCCGCCGCCGAACCACTGCACCAGGCCGCCCCAGCGCGCCCGCCAGTCCGCGACCCGTTCCTCGGCGCCGCGGAACAGCGACTCGTCGGCCTCCGCGGCGAGCCGGGCGAGGCGCTCCGCGCCGGCGGCATCCACCTCGGCGACCGCGGCGGCCAGGAGCGGCGCGAACCGGGTCAGCTCGGAATGGAACTCCCGCATGTGGGTGAGCAGCGCGTCCTTGTGCGCGAGGAACACCTCTGGCCGGGTGTCGTTGGTGCGCGCCAGATCGCCCAGCATCAGGTAGAAGCGGGCGGCGCGCTGCGCCATGTCGGCGAGTACGCCGTCCAGCCGGGACAGCTTCCGGTACACCTCGGCGGCGTCCCCGGACCGCGCCGCCTCGGCGAGCGATCGCAGGTCGGCGAGGATGTCGGGGAACACGAGGCGGGACAGCTGGGCGTCTTCCACGCTGGCCGTCAGCACCTCTTCGACGGCCCGGAAGGCCCGGTATCCCGCCTGGGTGAACTGGTAGACGTAGTGCCGGTTGCGGTACTCGGCGAGGTTCGCGGCGCGGGTGCCGTCGTAGGAACGGTCCAGCACCTGCCATTCGGCGAGTGCGTCCAGCAGCGCCTGCACGTCGCCTCCGGCCGCCTCCGGGTGCTGCACGGCCAGTTCGCCGAGCACCTCGCTGGCGTCGGACGCGTGCATCAGCACCTGGTAGTTGGCTCGGGCCCGGTCGAAGGCGCGGAGCAGCCACAGGTACTCGTGGCGTTTCTCAGCGGCGGCGAAGTGGAACAGCCGGAGCCGGTCATCGAGGGTGAACGCGTCGATGCCGAACGCAGCATCCTCTGCCGCCGTGTCGCGAGGAACAGAGGCGGTGCGAACGGGGGGATGACTACCGGTCACAAGTTCTGATCATCTCGATCATGGGGGGGTGTGGAACGGCCGGCCGACGTGATGTCAGTCTGCCGGATCGCCGCGGCGGATGTGAAAAGAAACGCCGTGCCGGGGCTCGCTGTCCGGTCCGCATCGTGCAAGGCCGTGCAGCGATGTCAGCACCGTCAGCGCGGCACCGCGGCTCAGGTCCTCGTGGTGGCGTTCGTTGCGCGGGGTGCGCAGGCAGCCGTAGCAGGATGTCTCCAGGCCGCAGTCACACGACGCTACCCGCCGCAGCGCGGTGGCGATCACCGTGTCGAGCGCGGCGGCGATCCGCAGCACGCTGCCCGCCCCGCCCGGGACAGTGTCGAACAGCACCAGGCCGCTGCGGCCGTCCGCACCGGAATGCACCACCCCGTCGATGTCGCCGCGGCTGATCTCCAGCCCGTCGGCGGCGCCCTCCAGCGCCGCGTACAGGAGGGAGTGCCACTGCGCCCCGGTGTCCAGGCCGGGCGCGTCGAGCCGCAGCCGCAGGATGTCCGTCTCATAGGTGTGCGCGAGCGAGCGCCAGCGCAGCGGCCCCGTGCACGGCTTGCCGCGCAGCGGGCTGACGTGCGACTTGGGGGACCGGCCGTGGTTGGGGGCGCCCCAGCCGCACCAGTCGCAGATCAAGAACCCGGAGCCGCCCGGCCCTTCGGCCAGCGACACCAGCCGGCCGCGCGCACCGGAGTGGCACCACGCCAGCGCGCCGGTGTTGGCCTCCCAGCGGGACTCGGCGAGCTCCTCGCCAAGCGACACCACGTGCACGGCACCGTTCCAGGACCGCTGCGGCGGCACGGTGCTGGGCTTGCCGGTGCGCGGGTCGGCGACGAAGCCAAACTCCGGCACGCAGTATTCGCGGACCGGGCCGTCGGCGGGCCGCCCGCACGCGGAGCAGGCCGGCTCCAGGTCGGCGCCGCCCTCCCGGTAGTGCCGGCAGCCCCGGCACACCGTGTAGCTGCGGGTGATCAGCTCCCGGCCGGGAAGACGGTAGATGCCGCCCGAACGCCACAGCACCCCACCAGCGATCAGCTCGGCGCCCGGCGCGTATTCGTGGATGGCCACCGACAGGTCCCGGTTCAGCTCCAGCCGGGCCCCGACACCGCTGTCGCAGTGCGCGGTGCGCAGCTCGACGGTGTCCACCGGAAACCCGTACTTCGGCAGGACGTTCCGGTTGGCCAGGTAGCCGATCAGCGGCCGACGCGTGATGGTGGCGATGCTGCGCTCGAACCGGGCCGCCAGGTCGCTGCGCCGGGACTCGAACGCCTCCGTGCGGCGCTCCTCGAACGTCACCACATCGTGGGCCAGTTCGGCACGGACCTGCTCCAGCAGTCCGCACAACCGCTCCACCCAGCTGCCGTCGTCCAGCCCGATCTGCGGCCAGGCCGACTCCGGGAGCACGGCGCGCAGCGCCGTGCCGACCTCGGCGGGCACCGGGGTGAGGTAGCCGCGGACCGCGTCGCAGGGCGGATCGCCGCATCCGGCAGGCAGGCTCTGCTGGCCCGGGGGGACGACCCCCCGGAACCCTCCGAGGAAAAAATCCCCGGCGGTCTTCCACTCCCGGCCGCCGTTGTCCTTGCCGTCCCGGAAGAACGCCGCGAGCGCCACCGAATGCGCGTGCCGCCGGTCGATGCGCGGGTTTCCGAGCGGCACGTAGGGGGCACGGACCTGCCCGGTCAGCATCGACTCCGGCGCCTGATAACGGGACAGGTCGTGGGAGCGGCGCTGAGCGTAGGTGAGGACCAGCGCGGCGGTGCCGCTGCGACGTCCCGCCCGCCCGGCCCGCTGGATGTAGTTGGCGGTGCTGGGTGGCATGTTCCGCAGCAGCACCGCCGAGAGCGACCCGACGTCGACGCCCAGCTCGAAGGTGGTGGAGCAGCTCAGCACGTTGACCTCGCCGGCGAGGAACCGCTGCTGGATGTCGGCTGCCTCCAGGCCGGTCCACTGCGCGGTGTGCTCACGGGCCACCAGCGGCACCGGCGCTGTCCGCTGGTACAGGGCGCGGTAATGGCCGTCGTCGTCGGCACGGTCGGAGGCCAGCTCACCGGTGCAGCCCAGTGTCGGGCACACCCCGCGAAGCGCGGCCGTGGTGACTCGTCGGCACAGCGAGCACCGCCACAGGCCGTCGCCAGGGGACAGCGTGAGCCAGGTGTGATCGATCTGGTGCACCTGGCCCAGCCTGGGCAGCGCCGCCGCGTGCAGCCAGCCGTCCCTGGCAGCGGTGAGCGCCCGCCAGCACCCGGCCAGCACGTCGCGTGCGTCGGCCCCGGACGCGGGCTCGCCGAGGGCGGCCAGCAGCCGGCGCAGGTAGTCGAGCCGCTTGTTGACGCCACGGGTGGGCAGCCAGCTCAGCACCTTGAGCTTCGCCTCCGCACCGTCACCGCGGACGTAGATCGGTCCGCGCCGCGGCTCGAACATCTCGTCGGCCGGGTCGACCTCCTCCGGCATCGTGAGCGCGCCCTGCAGCCGTACCGTGCGGAGCAGTTCGGTGAGCAGCGTCGCGCACTCCTGTGCGGACAAGCCGAGATCGAGCAGCGGGGCGGGTGGCCGCCACGACGGCTCCACGCCCAGCCCGACCTGCAGCAGCCCGAGGCCTTCCAGGGACTGGCGTTCGTCGAGGGCGACCAGCTCGCGCAGCACCCAGCGGGCGGCCTCCCGGCGGCGGCCCTGCCGCGACTCCCGCCGGGAGAACACCCCGGCACGGCCGGCCGCGGCCGCGGTCTCCTCGATCAGGTCGTCCACCGTGGCGTAGGTGTCGTGGGCGGTGGCCCGCGCCAGGCCGTCCAGGATCAGCCGTCGCTGCTGCACGAGCGCGTGACTGGACTCCAGGTAAGGGGCGAAGAACGCGGCGGCCTGCCGACTGTCGCTGAACGCGAGGAGCTTCCGGCCGCCTCCGGGCCGGTCCGCGAACTCCTCATCCGGGGGCAATGCCTGGTAGAGCGCGGTGGCCAGCACCGCCGCGGCCGCCTCATTGCCGCTCTCGAAGAGCCGCACCAGCCCGGCGCCGCGCGCGCCGCAGGCCAGGCACCCGTTCGGGGCGCTGGACTTGGCCGCCAGCCGCCGCACCCGCCGCAGCCCGGCGGCGGAACATCCGCACGGCGCCGTCCCCGCCGCGGCCGCGGTCACCGCGTGCAGGGCTCCGCACCGTCCGCACAGCGACGCGTCCTTGGCGGTCGCCGCCGCGGCCTGCTCCAGGATCTCGTCGTCCTCATCCACCGTCTCGGCCGGCGCGTCGAGCAGCAGCCAGGCACGGCGGTCGGGCCGCGCCGCGCGCGAGGTGAAGCGCTCACCGCCGGAGTCGCGCTCCACCGAGCCAGCCAGGTGCACCGCGCCGCACCGCTTGCAGCATCCGAACTCAAACACGGCGCCGCAGCAGTCCGGGCAGATCTCGTGCCGGGCCAGCGACACGTGCGGGCCGCCCGGCGTCAGGCAGGTGAACGCGCCCTCGGTGGCCCGGGCGAACAGGTGGTAACGGGCGGACAGCACCGGGGCGCCGGCGGCGTCGCGGATCTTCGCGCCCACCGCGACCAGTGCGGCGAGCGCCGCCTCCGCGCGGGGACCATCCGCGTCGGCGAACACCTCAGCGGCCAGGTCGGCGAACGGCCGGGGCGAGCGCGCGAGCAGGGCACGCAGCCGCGCCATCGTCTGCTCGTGGGCGAGGATCAGCGCGGCGTCGCGACCACCAAGACCGGCGGCCGCCGGATCGTCCGCGGCGCGGCTCAGCAGCGCCGCCCCTGGATCGGCCGAGGTGCCCAGGCCGAGGTAGTCGGCGGGGCCGAGCGGCCCCCACAAAGGTCCGGCCGGGATGTCCACCCGCTGCGCGCCGACCAGATCCTGGCGTGCCGGGTCGCCGTCCACCCACTCAAAGGGCGCGTCGAACAACTTGGCGGCGAAGTCCATCACCGCCTGCGGATGGTCGCCGACGGTGGCGCTCGTGGCGATCGCCTGGAACGTCGCGTCGTCCCGGCCGCGGCCGACGCGCTCCCGCAGCCGGCGCAGCAGCATGCCGACCTCTTCGGCCTTCGCCCCGTCGTAGACGTGCGCCTCGTCCAGCACGACGAACCGCCAGTGCCCGCCGTGCTTGCCCTCGAACAGTTCCATGTCCGCCGGGCGCAGCAACAGGTACTCCAGCATCGCGTAGTTGGTGAGCAGCAGGTGCGGCGGGCTGTCGCGCATCTCCTGGCGGCTGAGCAGTTCGTTCGGCAGCCGTGGCTCGCCCGGGTTCAGCGACTCGAACAGCGACGCGCCCTCGCCGGCGCGCTCCGGAGTGTCCCCGGTGTAGCGGCCGAAGGTGATCTGGGGCGCGTCGGCCAGCAGCCGGCGCAGCCGGCGGAGCTGATCGTTGGCGAGCGCGTTCATCGGATACAGCAGCAGCGCCCGCACCCCGGGTCCGAGCGTGCCCGCCTGGTGCTCAGCGGTCAGCGCCGACAGCACCGGCAGCAGGAAGCTCTCGGTCTTCCCTGACCCGGTGCCGGTGGCCACCACCAGGTTCCGGCCCGCGACGGCCTTCCGCAGTGCCTGCTCCTGATGGCAGTAAAGGGGCCGGTCGAGGGGCAGCGCCACACCGCCCAAGCGGGCGAACGCGGGATCCAGCACGCCCTCGCCGATCAGGTCACGCAGGCTCGCCCCGGTCCGGTAGGGCGGCGTCGCCTCAAGCAGCGGCCCCTTCGTCAGCAGCGGGCTGGCGGCGATGCAGTCGGCGAGCGCGACCGCAAGCCCGCGGTCACGGACCGGCAACAGCGACCGCAGGTAGCGCCGGTAGGTGGCGCTCAGCGCAGTGCTGGTGGCGATCGCGTCCACGGTGCAAGCCGTTCCCGAGCGAAAGGAAATGCCTCCTGGGACTGTACAGCGCCATGAGGGGCACATGCGCACGGCTCAAAGTCAACCGGACAGCCACGGGTCGGCGGTCGGCGCCGAAGCGCTGATCCGGGCGATCACCGCGGTCCGCGCGCCGACGGTGATCCGCAGCTCCGCGCCACCGTGGGCGCTCACCGTGTCCAGCATCCGCCGCAACGGATACCCGCCCCGCTTCGAAGGCTCCAGCACCTGCACGACCCCGCACGCGGCGACCACATCGATGGGCGGGTCGCCGGCGGCCCCGGGCAGGTCCAGGCGCAGCGCGCCACCGCGGATCAGGTCCGTCGTCTCCAGCGGCAGCGGCCCGAGGCTGTGCCAGGCCGTGGGGGCTTCCCCACTGCCTGGTTCGGGCTGGATCCGTATCCGGCAGTGCGGCGGGGTGACCCGCAGCGGCAGCACGACCGGGCCCGCCACACACGCCACCTCGATCCCGGTGGCCTGCGCCGGGAGCGTCGCCGCGCAGGGCGAGACGGTCATTCCGGGCGCGGGCGAAAGCACCGCCTCGGCCGTCTCCAGACCCTCCTCACCTGTCAATCGCAGCGCGGGCGAGTAGCCAACGTCCAGGCCCTCGGCCACGGCTACCACACGGCGCAGCCCGGAGGCGGGCGCCGTGCCCAGCGCGGTCACGGTCACCACCAGCTCGCCGAGCACCGGACGGGGCGCCCGCTCCCACAGGCGATCCGGATCCCAGCGATCCCCATTCGTCTCGACCGCCCCCAGGACCGGGCCGGAGCCCGGCCGCCGCACTTCGACCCGCCACCGGACCTCGCCGGCGGGCAGCCGCACCATCGGCAGCGTTCCGAAGACTGCAAGCCCCTCCGTTGTGTGGATCCCCGGTACCGGGGCGCCCGTCACCAGCCGCGGTTTCCACCGACTGCGGACCGGGCGCCGCCGCGGCGCGTCCTCGCCCGCGGGCTCCAGTTCCAGCCAGGCCACTCCGGACAGGTCCAGCTGGACCAGCCGCCAGCCATTCCAGGTGAGCGGCAGCCTGCTCTCCACCAGGACCTGCGGCGCGGTGTCGGCGCGCAGCGCCCGGTCCTCCGGGTAGACCAGCCAAACGGTCTCGGGCGGCAGCACCATCCCGATGGGCTCACCGTCAGCGTGGAAGGCCAAGAGCGGATTCGCAGGATCGGTGACCTCGTCCGGAGACATTGGGGTCCAGGTTCCGGCATCGTCTCGGTCACGATCGGTGTCGGGGTCCGCGGCGCGGGTCAGCACGCCCCGCCCGAACGGATCGAGCCGGGGCGGCGGCCCTCGGCCCGGTCCGGGGTGGGCGGCCGTGACCCTCTGGGCCGCGTCGATGATGCGGCGCGGCAGGGACAGCGCCACCAGGTCCTCGGCGGCGGGGGGTTCATCGTCCTCGGTGAGCAGCTCCATGAGCGCACGGCAGCGTTCGACGAACCCGGCGCCCGACCGCAGGCGCAGCAGCGCGGCGACCGCGGGATCGAGCGCGGCCAGCTCCTGCTCCGGGGCTCCGGTACCGGCCAGCCACAGGAACTGCGGCAGGGACGGCGCGGTCACCGCCGCATGGGCGAGCACCGTCTCACGCGGGTCGCCCGCCAGGGCTGGGACGCCCAACGCCGCGAGTGAGCCAAGGAACGCCTCGCTCCAGTCAGCGGCGGAGCGCTTGGTCGGGCGCGATGCAGTCGCCCGGTGCCAGGCCGGCCAGACCTTCCCGTTCTTGTCGTGGTGAGCCGTGATCTGCGCCACGGCGACCACGACGCAGGCCGGCCACCGGCGGCTCAGTACTGCCGGCGGCTCGGGCTGGGAAAGTTCTCCCAGTGCCTTTGCCGCCGCGTCCAGCATCTCGGGTTCCATGTCGAGTGTCCCGGCCGGCTCTCCGGCCGCGAGATGCCGACGCCAGCCGGGCTCGAGAAGGTCGAGCAGCGTGCCCGTTGGCGGCCCGCTCATGGTCGCCCCCTTCACCGCTCGCCAGCGTCCCATGGCCCGCGGGTGAAGCGTAGCCACCGGCGCTGGGTCAGTGGGCCGTTGACCGCAGCCGGCGGGCCTGGTAGCCATTAGGGCTCGACGGCCTGCACAGCGCCCGTGGCGGTGACTACCGGGTGATCTACCGCATCGACGACCAGTGCCGCAGAGTCTACGTCGTGGCCGTCGAGCACTGCTGCGCCCGCTAGGGGCAGAACCGGCGCTAGCCAGCGCCAGCTCCGTTCCCACTCTCTTGACACTTGCTCTGCTGTCAGTGCGCAGCGCCTTTTTGCGGGTGACTCTTGCCGCCTGCGCAACGGGTCATGCCAGTCCTGCCCCCGCTGACCTGCGGGGCCTGCCTGTGCGGTAGGCGAGCATGCCTGCCGAAGTTGTAGCCAGAGACGGCACCCACCGGGATCGGCCGTTCCCCGCGGTCAAGCCCGGAACGTGATGGGTTGCCTGGCAACGGCCAGGGCGGTCCCGGGCGCCAGGTAGGTGGGCCTTAGGGCATCAGGTGCTTGGCGAGCCAGTCGCGGGCCGGGACGCTCGCGGCTTCGAAGCCCTTTACGTAGGCGTCGAAATGACCGCCGGGCAGGATCACGAGCTTCTTGGGCTCGTGCGCTTTGTCGTAGGCAGCGATGGCGAGCTCGGACGGGACGAGATGGTCGCCCTCTGCGGCCAGCAGCAGCAGCGGTGTCGGGCTGATGTAGGGCATGTAGCTCACCGGTTCGTACTCGGTGAACATCTCGACGCTGCGCAATGTGACCTCGTTGCGCCAGGACGGGGCGCGGGTCTTGCCGGTCTGGGTGAACCACTGCCAGGAGTCCGCGGTCGGCAGTGCCGACGCGGCCAGCGGGTCCTCATCGACGACAGGGACCATGGCGGGCGGCTTTCCCTCGAAGCGGGCGCGCCGGTCGGCGTCGAACATCTCCCGGAACCCGGCGATGAAGTCCGACCGGACCAAGGCGCGCAGGTTGTCGTGACCACTGACCAGCGGGACCTGGCTCACCACGGCCTTCACCCGGCGGTCGATCGCGGCGACCACCAGAACGTGGCCGCCTGAGTAACTACTCCCCCAGATCCCGATCCGCGCGGCGTCGACCTCGGGCAGGGTGCCGGCGAAAGTGATGGCATGACGGTAGTCGCGGACCTGCACCCACGGATCAATCTCCAGCCGCGGCTCGCCATCGCTGGCACCGAAGTTGCGGTTGTCGAACACCAGCACGTTGAGCCCGGCCCCGTTGAACACCTCGGCGAAACTGTCCAGGTACATCTCCTTCACCGCCGAGAAGCCATGTGCCATCACAACAGCCGGGGCAGGGCTGGCCTCGGCCGCATAGAACCAGCCGCGCAGGATAACACCCTCGGCATTGAACTCGATGTCGCGCCGGGCCATCTCGATCTCCTCCGGGAACGGGGCCACCTGCTATGGAAGGGCCAGTCCAGCCCCTCAAAGCCATCGTAACCCCAGGCTCAAGGGCCAGCCGTCTCACACTTGAACAGCAGCAGCCTCATCCCGCCGCCGGGTTCGCTGCCACGAGCAACCCCCGTGCCTAGCCGTGGCCGCATGGCCGCCGCAACCATCCCGCCGGCAGACCGGTGACGCTGCGCCCGGGCACGTCGATGTGTGGCACCAGGTCACCGGGGTCAGGGCGGCCGGGGGCGCCGCCTGTGACGAATGGCAGCCTCTTCTGGGCGTTTGGCGGGCTGCTCAGGCGATGAAGGCGGCCGTCGGCCGGGGCTGAGGATGATCGGGCGTTCGCTGCGCTCCCCGGTAGCCAGGCCGGTCGCCCGGGCAGTCTGCTGTGCAAGCGGGACAGTGACCCGCTTGCCGTCCTGGCGCACGATCGCGAGGGTCTGGGTTGCCTGGCCCGGTGGGACCGCAGCCGGGCCGTTGGTCCCTACCCTGGTGCTGGTGGGCAGCTATACGGTGCGCTTATGCCGGCGCGTGGCGAGTACCAGCTGAAGGATGGGCGGATGGTCCTGCTTTGCCAGGCGGTACCTGAGGACTTCCCCGCCGTCGCACGCCTGTTCACGGAACTGTCGCAGGAGTCCTTCCGCAGCCGTTTCCAGGCCGGCCAGCTGGCGCCAGCGGTGGTGTCAAGGTTCGCGCGCATCGACCAGCCGCCCGGAACGGTGTCGGTCGTCGCCGCCATGGCGCACGATCCGGGACGGCTGGCGGCCGAAGCCCGGTATGTGCCCATCGGCGATGACGTGGCTGAGCTGGGGCTTACCGTTCTCGACAGTTACCAGGGTGCCGGGCTGGGCCGCCTCCTGCTCGGTGCGCTGGTGGACAGCGCCCGCGCGGCCGGGCTCGAGCGGCTGCGTGCCGTCGTCAGCCCCGCCAACGCTGCGATGCTGCACCTGCTCGCACCCTACGGGTGGGTACTGGCCGAACCCACCGAGGACTGTTCCGTCGCCTGCCTGGAGATCTCCGCGATCGGCGGCATGCCTGGCTGGCCCGCGGCCGCCGCCGCAGGCCAGCGTGTCCTGGTGGAACAGCGTGGCTGGTTCGACAACGAGCGGGTCGCGGCACTACGGTCCGCCGGATACGACGTCCGCCAATGCACCGGCCCTCGCCGGCGGACCGGACGCGCCTGCCCGCTCCTTACTTCTGGGCAGTGCCGGCTCGCGGAGGAAGCCGACCTCATCGTGCCCCTGTTCGCCAGCGACGACGAGGACTACGCCCCCGTGCTCCAAGCCCACAAGCGGCACAGGGCCCAACGGCTTGCTAGTTAAGCCCGCCGGAAGCCGTGACTGGATGGTGACAGCGGCATGGCGCAGTCACCACATGAGGCTAGTTCAGCCCTTTGGCTTGCGGCGTGGCTGTGGAGCCTTCGGCTCGGTTCGCCACAAGCGCGGTCCCGGTGCGCTCAGCGGATCGATGACCGCGCGAATGACCACATCTGTGCCGCCTGCTCGGCCCGGACGGCTACCGCAGCCGGAAGTTGCCGTGATTGCGCCTGTGCCCGGAAGCTGGCGGTGGCCTCACGCGCCAGTTCCGGGTCTGATACCTGGGCGGCGAGCTCGATGGCTCGCGGCTCGACCTGGTCATCCTCGAGCGCTTCCCACGCCAGCCCTAGTTCGACCAGACGCTGACCAGTGATCTCCTCGCCCAGCAGTGTCATCGCCACCGTTGCCTGCGGACCGGCAACGCGGTCGAGCAGCGAGAAGTGCCCGCCGCCTGGGTGCAGGCCGATGCGCAGGAACCCGGACAGCATGCGCGCGTCACGGGCGGCGATCCGGACGTCGGCCGCCAGAGCCAGGTTGAGGCCCGCTCCCACCGCAGATCCTCGGATGGCGGCGATGGTCGGGACCGGCATGCTGGCAAGCTTCACGAACGAGTCGTAGATGGCGGAGAGCGAGGCGGTGACTTCCGGGTCGCAGGGATGCTCCCGGGCCGCTGCCAGCAAACGCCGGTCTCCACCGGAACAGAACTGCCCCCCGCCACCGCGGATCACCACCGCGCCGGTGTCGGCATGCGCTGCAACCTCATCGAGGCATGCGACCAGGGCCCGGGCAGAATCCCCGGTGAGAGCATTACGGGTAGCTGGCTCGTCAATGGTCACAACAGCCACAGCATCCAGCACATCCAGCGAAATCGGCACTGCGCTCCTCTCATGAGTGGCCGGGCGAGGCCCAGGTCCCGCAGACGCGCTGGCGGACCAGACCAGCGGAAGGGATCAGCGGTCTTTGTCCAGCGCGCTCGCGGCCGGCCCCGGGTCCACCGGCGCGCTCATACTGGCGCCCGCTGTCACCAGGCCGGTGAGGATGATGTCGACGAACGCCTCCGCGATCTGGATCCCCGATGGTCCTCTGCCGGGCCGGAACCACCGGTGGGTCCAGTTCACGGCACCCAGGATCGCGTAGCTCGCCAGCCGTGGGTCAAGCCCGGGCTTGAACTCGCCCGATTCGACTCCCGCCTGGATGATGGCTTCCACCGCCGAGTTGTAGCGGCGGCCCAGATCGCGCAGACGGCGTGTGGACTCTTTCCCGTCCCGGCCGAGCTTCGCCATGTCTTCCTGGATGTAGACGAACAGGTACGGGTAATGCTCTTCGTAGGACTGCAGGAGTGCCGTCACCAGTTCGCGCACCTTGGCCGCCGCCCCGCCCTCACCTGCGGCGATCTGCTCAGCGGCGGCAACATTGCTCTCCACGGCGTCGGCGATCACCGATTGGAACAGCTCCCGCTTGCCCGCGAAGTAGTAGTAGACGGTCGCACGGTCCGTGCCGGACTCGGCCGCCACATCGTTGATGCTGGCGCCGTCGAAGCCTTTCGCCTGGAAGACTCGGGCCGCGGCCTCAAGCAAAGTGGCACGCTTGTGCGCATACTCCGCACTCGGCTCGGCCTGCGCCAGCTTGCGCCGTTCGTTGATGCGGCTCAAGCCGCCGCCCTGTCAACCGGCACCATGCCGTCCTCTCTGCCGCCAGCACAGCCTCAACATTATCGTTGACGATTGGCGCGGCATCACCGTGGCGGCATCGCCGGTGCGCCTGGCGCGTGCCCTGCCACCGCGACTTCCCGGCCTCGCTCCGGTCAGGAGCCGGCGACCCGCCGCTCCTGGCCAGTCCAGTAGGGCTCGCGGAGCGTCTTGCGCTGGATCTTCCCGACCGGGCTGCGGGGCAGCGGGTCGGTGCGGAAGATGACCTTCGATGGGGCGCTGCGCTATCTCGCGGCGGAGTTCGACACTGTCGAGGTCCAGGACTCCGACCTTCACTACCATCCGACGATCGTGTCGCGCAGCTTGCAGCAGCTCCGCGTCCGCTTCCACGACCGGTGACCGCCCCAGCCGCTCGCAGGCCCGCCGTCGAGGTTGATCACGACCTGTGCGCCGGGGCTTCCATGTGCCTGCAGTACGCACCGAACGCTTTCCGCCTCAACGCGAGCGGGCAGTCGGTGTTCGACCCGGACGGGGACTGGCGGCCCGACGAGGTCGCGGACGCGATCGAGGGTTGTCCGATGGCGGCGATCCGGCAGCTCGGCCCGGCGGGGCCGGCCCGGTGAGCGGTGTGAGGGAGGCACGGCCCGGGGAGCTCCGCGCCGCCGTGCGCGACTTCCTGGCAGGACAGCTGGCCGCCGGCGGCTACCGCCCCCGGTGCGACTCGTGGCTGTCCGGCTTCTCCCCGGAGTTCAGCCGGGCACTCGCCGCCCGGGGCTGGGTGGCCATGACCTGGCCGCGAGAGTGCGGGGGCCACGAACGCTCCGAGCTTGAGCGGTTCACCGTCAACGAGGAACTCCTGGCCGCCGGGGCTCCCGTTGCGGCTCACTGGTTCGGGGACCGCCAGGTCGGGCCCGGGCTGCTCAAGTACGGCACACAGGGCCAGCGATCCCGTTTCCTGCCCGCCATCGCCCGCGGTGAGTGCTACTTCTCGATCGGGATGTCAGAGCCGGACGCGGGATCGGACCTGGCCTCGGTACGTACCAGAGCGGCGAAAGCTGACGGCGGATGGCGGGTCGACGGCACCAAGGTATGGACCAGCCATGCCCATCGGTCGCACTACATGCTGACACTCGTCCGCACGTCACCGGCGGCCGGCTCAGATCGGCACACCGGGCTGAGCCAGCTCATCATCGACCTGCGTGCGCCCGGCGTGCAGGTCAACCCGATTCCTTTCCTCGACGGGGAGCAGCACTTCAACGAAGTGGTGCTCGATAACGTGCTCGTCCCGGAGGATGCCCTGCTCGGCCAGGAAGGAGCTGGCTGGGCACAGGCCACGTCGGAACTCGCACACGAGCGCAGCGGCCCGGAACGCTTCCTGTCGACGTTCCCGCTGCTTGCCGAACTCGTCCGGCGGTACGGCCACCGCGGTAACGCCGAGCTTGGCGTGCTGCTCGCCGAGCTTGCCACCCTGCGGCGGCTCTCCTACGGCGTCGCACAGGAACTGCAGGCCGGTGCAGCCCCGGCTGTCCAGGCCGCGCTGGTGAAAGATCTGGGAACCCGGTTCGAGAACCGGGTTATCGACGTCGCGCGCCGGATCGCGGACGTCGAGCCCGACCCGGACTCAGGCGGTCCGCTGACCCGGCTGCTCGCGGAGGCAGTGCTGCACGCCCCGGCCTTCACATTGCGCGGCGGCACCAGCGAAATCCTTCGCGGCGTTGTCGCCCGGGCGGTGGTGCCGAAGTGACGGGGGAGCTGCGGACCTCGGTCGAGGACCTCATCGGCGACCTGCCCGTCACCGCTGAGGACGATGCCCGCCTGCTGTATGACCGGCTCGCCGACGGCGGGTGGACAACGGTCAGCGTGCCCGAGCACCTGGGTGGCTCTGGTGGCAGCATCGCGGACGCCGCCGAAGTCGTAGCCGCCGTGGCTGCGGCTGGTACGGGCCTGCCGGTCGGCGAGACGGCGATTATCGCCGGCTGGCTGCTGCGCACCGCCGGGCTGGCACTCCCGATTGCATCGCGGTGCGTCGTGCCGGTCACCGGGCGGGTCGAGGGGGCACTGGATGGGAATGGTGCCACCGGGTTGCTCACCATGCGCGCGGAACGCGTGGCCTGGGCCAGCTGGGCAAGCCATCTCATTGTCCCCGTTCCGCGGGACCCGGACCGGACGTGGGTGGTGGCGGTGGACGCCATGCGCGCGGCGATCCGGCGCGGTTCGAACCTCGCCGGTGAGCCCCGCGATGACGTCGAGACAGCGGCGGCGCCAGTGCTGGCGGCGGTCACCGTCGGCATCCCGCACGACGACCTCCTCGCCGGACTCGCCGCGGTGGGTGCGCTGACGCGAAGTGTCCAGATCGCCCACGCCCTCGGGCGTGTCGCGTCGATGACCGCGCGGTTCTGCGCACAGCGGGTTCAGTTCGGCCGCCCGCTGTCGGCGTTCCAGGCGGTTCAGCAGCAACTCGCCGAACTGGCAGCCGAGGCCGCGGCAGCGCAAGCCGCGGTGACGCTCGCCCTGGCGGGAACCGATGGCCCGCGGCGTCCGGTACTGGCCGCGATCGCCAAGACACGCACCGGGCAGGCGGCCGGCGTGGGGGCACGGATCGCGCACCAGCTGCACGGTGCTATCGGCGTCACCCGCGAGCATCCCCTGCAGCACTACACCCGCGCGCTGTGGTCGTGGCGAGAGGAGTTCGGCTCAGAGAGCCACTGGTCGCGATACCTCGCAGCGCAGATGGCTCAGGCAGGCATGCCGCTATGGGCGTGGGTGACGGCGGATGACTGACGCACCCGGAGGCAACGGCCGGCGGTTGCCCGCACACGAGCCGGAGCCCTGCGGAGGATCGCATGGAACGCGTTTATCTGCACGGCACCGCCGTGCACAGGTCCTGGGCCGACCCCGCCGCGAGCCTGACTGACCTGATCTTCGCCACAACGAGCGCGGCGCTAGCCCAGGCCGGCCTGCGGGTACGCGATGTCGACAGTGTCATCCTCGGCGCGCACGACGTTACCGATGGCCGGTCGCTGTCGAGCATGGTCACCGCGCCTGCCGCAGGCGCGTACCTCAAAGACGAGATACGCCTGGGCGATGACGGGGCAAGCGCCTTCGTTCTGGGAACCGCGCAGATCCGCGCGGGAGCGTCGCGGGCATGCATCGTCGCGGCCTGGGGCAGGGCGAGTGAGGGCGTCCCCGATGCGGTCGCCGCTGCGCTGTTCGACCCATTTTTCACCCGGCCGCTCGGGCTCACCGAGATCACCGTCTCCGCCCTGCGTGCTGGGGCTGCGCTCGCCCGCTACCCCGACTACCACGTGTGGCGGAGTGCCGCAGTGGCTCGGCGGACGGTGACGGCCGGAGCAGCGATGGCCGGAGCGGCGACGGCCGGGGCGGCGGGCCGCAGGTCCCCGGCTCCGCTGCCCCTGCGCAGCGAGGAGCTCCCGGTCTGGTCCGACGTCGTCGCCGCAGCGGTGCTCTCCGCCGATCCGGGGCCTGTTGAGGTCCGCGGGGTCGGGATGTCAACGGAGCCCTACCAGATCGGTGACCGCGACCTGCTGGGCCTGCCCGCCCTCGCCCGGGCGAGCAGCCAGGCTCTCCGCGCGGCGGGCTGCGTCATCGAGGAGGTAGATGTGCTTGAGCTGGACGGGCTGACTTTGTTCGACGAGGCGCTCTCGGTGGAAGCGGTCGGCGCTGCGCCTGCGGGCAGGGGAATGCGCTTGCTTGCCCAGAGCCCGCAGGTCAACCGCGACGGAGGCTTTGCCGCGGGCTACTGCGCGCCCGCCATGGGACTGGTTCGCATCTGCGAGGCGGCAGGCCGGCTCACGGAGCCGGGGTCGGTGGCGCTGGCCAGTGGAAGCTCGGTCGTCGCGGCGCAGGCGCAGGCGGCGGTCGTGCTGGCACACCCGGGGAAACCAGCGGGCCGCCCTGTCACCCGCGGTCCCGCGCGAGCACGGGAACAAGGGGAGTGACTCAGGTGACCGGCGCTCCCGGCGATCCCGTCCCGCCTCTTACCATCGCTGGCCACTGGGACTTTCACTACAACTACTTCGCCGGGGGAAGCGGCGAGCAGGTTCTTCCACGAACTCGGCAACCGCCGGATCATGGGCACTCTCTGCCCCCGGTGCCGGCGGATCCTCGTCCCGGCCCGCAGCTTCTGCGACGCCTGCTTCACCGCGACGACCGACTGGCGGCAGGTCGGGGACACCGGACGGCTGGCGACGTTCACCATCCTGACGTCGAAGTTCCCCGGGCTGCCCGACCCGCCCGTGGTGATCGGCTACGTCACTCTCGAGGGCGCCAGCACCGCACTGCTCAACTTTGTCGAAGGGGTCGACCTCAGCGACGTGGAGGCTGCCGCGGCCCGGCTCCTGACGCAGCCGACCGTGCGAGTCCGCTTCCGCGATCGGCGCGAGGGGCGCATCACTGATTTCTTCTTCGAGGCGGAGGACGTGTGAGCAGGCCCGGGAACGTAGCGGCCGTTGTGACCGGCGCGGCCGGGGGACTCGGGGCGGCGATCACCCACGCGCTGGCAGGTGCGGGGGTTCCGGTCAGCGCGGTTGACATCGACGAGGCAGGGCTCAGGCGGCTGTGTGCCTCGCTCCCGCATGGCCAGGTGCACTCGGTCGTCGCGGACGTGGCCGACCCCGACGCCGCGCGGCGCTGCGTGGCGGAAACCGCCTCAGTGCTCGGCGCGCCGCTCATCCTGATCAGCAACGCGGGGATCACGGACAAGTCTGCTTTCCTCCACGAGATGAGCGACTCGCTGTGGCACATGGAAATGTCGGTGCACGCGACTGCCGCGTTTTTGTGGACGCGTGCCTGCCTGCCCGGCATGCGAGAGGCAGGCTGGGGACGCATCGTGAACGTCTCCTCGATCGCGGCCAGCATGGGCGACTTCGCCCACGCCGCGTACTCCTCGGCGAAGGCGGCGCTGCTCGGCCTGACACGCTCGGCCGCGCTGGAGGGCGCGCGGTTCGGGATCACCGCGAACGCCGTCCTGCCAGGCATGATCCGCACGCCGGCGTATGACCGGATCCGCCCGGACGTGCGCGGCCGGGTCGAGGCACGCACCGCCATGAAGCGTCCCGGGGAGCCCGAAGAAGTCGCCTCGCTGGTCGCCTACCTCAGCTCTGACGCCGCTTCCTTCCTTACCGGGCAGGCGATCACGGTGGACGGTGGCCTCGGTCTCTTCGTCTTCTGAACCAACGCCGCGGGCGCAAGTGCGCACGCGGCCCGAGATGCCAGGAGGAGGCAGCCCACATGAGCAGGTCACGAGAGCTCGCGATCATCGGCGTCGGTCAGACGCACTATCGCCGGCGGCACGAGTCGTCTACTCCCGAACTGGTCCACCAGGCGGTCCAAGCGGCGCTGCGAGACGCCGGCATCGAGATGCGTGACGTCGACATCGTTATCGGCGGGTTCGCCCCGGACGGCCTGGCGGGGGAGAACTGCCCCGACAAGAGCTTCCTGCCTGCGGCCGGCGCGGTGGGCCGCTGGAGCATGCGGATCAACACCGGCGGCACAACGGGCATCGCCGCGGCGTACGCTGCCATGGACCTGCTGGAGGCGCGGTACGGCGATATCGCCATCGCCGTGGGGGTCGAGCGGATGGCTCAGGCGGTGAACGTGCCCGCGGTCTTCAACTCGATCTTCGATCCGGTCTATGAGCGCGACACCGGACTGTCCACCATCTCGATGGGCGCGCTGAGGGCGAGCCGGATGATGATGAAGTGGGGTTACACGGCGGAGTTGTGGGCGCAGGTCGCAGCCCGTAACTACGCCCATGCCACTCGCAACCCGCTGGCGCAGATCACCCGGCCGTTCACGGCCGACGAGGTGCTGGCCTCGCGCATGCTGGCGTGGCCGATCCGCCAGCTCGACGCGTGCCCGATCTCTGAGGGGGTGTGCGCCGTGGTGCTGGCCGGAGCCGAGGCCGCGCAGCGGGCGGGGCGCCCGGCCGCCTGGGTGCGGGGCCGGGCGTCGTTCACCGACACCTACAACATGGGCGACCGGTTCGACCGTGCCGAAGGCGATCTCGTCGACCTGCTCACTCTCCGCAAGTCGGCGCAGCGGGCGTTCGCCGAGGCCGGGATCCCATCGGCCGCGGTGGCTGACGTGGTCGAGATCCACGCGCCGTTCACTCACGCGGAAACAATGGCGTACGCACCGCTGCGGTTCTGCGCTGCCAAGGATGGGCCGGACCTGGTCGCGTCTGGTTTTGGCGGATGGGAGAGCCGGCCGGTGGTCAACCCGTCCGGTGGGCCGCAGGCGGCTAACCCCGTCGGCGCGACCGCGCTGGTCCGGCTGGCGGAATGCGCCTTGCAGGTGCGGCGCACCGCGGGCGAGCACCAAGTCCGCAACGCCACCCTGGCGGTCGCGACCGGCCAGGGCGGCGCCAGCCAGTTCTCCACCTGCACTGTGCTCACGGTGGCCTGACCATGCCGCAGCGAGAGCCCGCACGACAAGCTGTGAAGGGATCCCCATGAGTGTCCTTGACGCGCCGGCGACTGCTCTGGCCGGAGACGTGTTCTCGAACTGGGTGGAGAAGTTCGGGATGGCCCTGGAAAGCGGCGACCCCGCACTCATCGCCGGCCACTTCGAGCAGGACGGCTATTGGCGGGACATCTTGTCCTTCACCTGGGATTACCGGACCTTCGCGGGCACCGCGGAGATCCAGCGGGCGGTTGCCGCGACCCTGGCAGCGGCGCAGCCCCGTTCCGCGCGAGTGGCGGCGGACCGCTACCGGCCCCGGCTCGTCAAGCGGTCGGCCCGGCCCGTCATCGAGGGCTACTTCGACTTCGACACCAGTGTCGGCCGCGGGACCGGATTCGTGCGCCTGCTCGTCAATGAGACCGAGCCCTTCGAGTCGAAAGTATGGATCCTCCTGACAACCCTGCAGGAGCTTCGCGGGTTCGAGGAGAAAGTCGGCCTGTTGCGCCCGACGGGGGTCGAGTACTCGATGAACTTCGCCGGCGACAACTGGCTCGACGCGCGGATCAAGTCACAGGAGTACGCAGACCGTGATCCCGAGGTACTCATCGTCGGGGGCGGGCAGTCGGGGCTGTGCCTGGCGGCCCGGCTGACCCAGATCGGAGTCGATGCGCTCATCGTCGAGAAGAACGAGCGGATCGGCGACAACTGGCGCAACAGGTACCACTCGCTCACACTGCACAACGAGGTGTGGGCCAACAGCATGCCTTACATCCCGTTCCCGCCCACCTGGCCCACGTTCCTGCCGAAGGACAAGCTGGCCGGCTGGCTGGAGGCCTATGCAGAATTCATGGAACTCGATGTCTGGGCAGGGACGGAGTTCGTCGGCGCGCACTACGACGACGCTGCGCGCGTGTGGAAGGTCCGCCTCACCAGGCGGGGGGGAGTTGAGCGGGAGTTGCGCGTGCCGCACGTCGTCCTGGCCACCGGCAGCGTGAGCGGCCTTCCGCACGTTCCCGTGCTGCCGGGGCTCGACGAGTTCGCGGGTGAGGTGATCCACTCGAGCCAGTTCACAACTGGAAGTGCCTACCAGGGCAAGCGGGCGATCGTGGTGGGCACCGGAAACAGCGGGCATGACGTGGCCCAGGACCTGTACGGCAATGGTGCCGCTCAGGTGACGTTGGTCCAGCGCAACCCCACCTGCGTGGTCAGCCTCGTCCCGAGCGGCACGATGGTCTACGCCCTTTACTCAGAAGGCCCACCCGTCGAGGACGTGGACCTCATCACGGCGGCGATTCCTTACCCGGTCCTGAAGGAGACCTATCAGTGGCTGACGAAGCGGACGTGCGCTCTCGACCATGATCTCCTTGAGAAACTCCGGGCTGCGGGCTTCGAGACTGATTTCGAGCCCGATGGCACGGGCTTCCACATGAGATATCTGCGCCGGGGTGGCGGCTACTACATCAACGTCGGCTGCTCAGATCTCATCGCCAACGGCCGGATCCGCCTGGTCCAGGCGCGGGACATGACCACCTTTACGCCCGGCGGCCTGCGCATGGCCGATGGCAGCGCGATCGGTGCCGACCTGGTGGTCATGGCGACGGGCTACGAGAATCAGCAGGAGAGCGTCCAACGTCAGTTCGGCCCCGAAGTCGCTGACAAAGTAGGACCCATCTGGGGGTTCAACGAAGACGGCTTCATGCGGAACATGTGGACCCGGACCAGCCAAGCGGGCTTTTGGATTATGGGCGGGGCACTCAACGAAGCACGACTCTACTCGAGGTTCCTGGCCCTTCTCATCAAAGCCGATCTGGAAGGGATGCTCATGTCGGCGGCACGTGAATACTGACCCCGGCGCGGCACTCGGGTTCCAGGTCGCTACCGGGTCAGTTTCCGCGCGTCGACGTCAGGCAGATGCGGAGGATTGCTCCGGAGTAATGCGGGCCTTCGAAGTTAACCGGGACAAGATCAGCGGGAAGCCGCAGGCGTCGTGTTCCAGGGTCCAGGGTCAGCACTCTTCGGCGTGAAGGCCTGCTGGTAACGGATGTGCAGGCGGGCCGGCCGGCATGGTGGAGGTGTGGGCGGTCAGGACTGGTCGGCGGCTGCGGCGTGCCCGGGCGGGTCGGTGTCCTGCTCGCCTCATGAGGCCGTGATGGCGCGGCCGCGGGACGTGCGCCAGGCCGGTGACCTGGTGGACGGGGGGAAGGTGACGTCGATGGCCAGGCCGCCGCCGGGGCGGGGGTGCGCGGTGATGGCGGCGGCGTGGGCGGTGGCGATGGCGCGGATGATGGACAGGCCGAGCCCGTGGCCGCGGTCGCGGCGGGCTGAGCGCGGGCCGAGGCGCTGGAAGGGCTGGAACAGGCGGTCGACCTCGGCGGGCGGGATGACCTGCCCGGAGTTGGTCACCGACAGGACGGTGCCGACGTGGCTGGTCTTGGTGGTGATCTGGATGTCCCCGCCGGGGATGTTGTGCCAGACGGCGTTGTCGATCAGGTTGGTCACCAGCTGCTGGACCAGGAGGGGGTCACCGTCGAGGGCGGCGGGCTGGATATCGGCGTGGACGTTCAGGGCGAGGCGGCTGATAGCGGGGCGGGCGGCGGCCAGGGCGGCGCTGGTGATGGCGGCCAGGTCGGCGGGCTCGTCCTTGCCGGTGCCGCCTTCGCTGCTGGCCAGGGTGAGCAGTGCGTCGATGAGGCGTTCCTGCTCGGCGTTGAAGGCGAGCAGGTCCTGGCTGACGGACTGCCAGGTGCCGGCGGTGGCGGCGGGGTCGGCGAGGGTGACCTCGAGCAGGGCGCGTTCGCGGGTCAGGGGCGTGCGCAGCTCGTGCGAGGCGTTGGCGGCGAACCGCCGCTGGGCGTCGAAGGAGGCTTCCAGCCGCGCGAACAGGTTATCGAGGGTGTCGGCGAGTTCCTTGAGCTCGTCGTCGGGTCCTGGCAGGGCCAGCCGCTCGTGCAGGCTGCTGGCGGAGATCCGCCGGGCGGCGGCGGTGATCGCGCGCAGCGGGCGCAGCACCCGGCCGGCGATGAGCCAGCCGATCGCGGCGGCGGCAACCGCGATGACCGTCAGGGCGATGCCGGAGGCGATCAGCAGCTGCTGCCTGTCCTCCAAGGTGATCTGCCCGAGACCCGTCATGTGGATCACCGCCTCTGACGGCTGGACGGCGGCGATGGGGACTACTTTGCCTCGCTCGCGGACGAGCACTGGGTGCATCGTGTGCCCGCCGAGCAGACCGTAGAGCACGTAGGTAAAGGCGAGCACGGTCGCGCCGCAGGCCAGGAACACCGCGCCGCCGTACAGGACGGTAAGGCGCAGCCGGGCGGTACGGCGGGGCAACCGCAGCCAGCGCGGAGGACTGAGGCGCGGGCGGGCGGTACGCATCAGGGTCCTCCGATGCGGTAGCCGCTTTCCCGGACGGTCTGGATCACCGGCGGGTCGCCGAGCTTGGCCCGCAGCCGGCCGATGGTCGTCTTCACCGTCCTGGTGAACGGGTCGGCCTCTTCATCCCATACCCGTTCGAGCAGTTCCTCGGCCGGGACCGGCCGCCCGTCGGCGGCGAGCAGGCATTCCAGGACGGCGAGTTCCTTGCGGGTCAGCGGCAGGCGCCGCCCGGCGCGGACCGCGACCCGCCGGGCCGGGTCCAGGCTCAGGTCGCCGTGCTCCAGGCTGGCGGGCTGCGGGGCTGCGGCGCGCCGGGCCAGGGCCCGGATGCGGGCGGTCAGCTCGGCGAAGTGGAACGGCTTGGGCAGGTAATCATCGGCGCCCAGATCGAGGCCCTCGACCCGGTCCTGGACCGACCTGGCCGCGGTCAGCATCAGCACCCGGCTCTCGGATCTGCCCGCGGCAAGGGCCCGGCAGACGTCATCGCCGTGCGTGCCGGGCAGGTCCCGGTCCAGCACCACGACGTCATAGCGGTTGACCGCCGCCCGCTCCAGGGCCGCGTCGCCGTCCAGGGCCACGTCGACGGCCATGCCCTCGCGGCGCAGCCCGGCAGCCACTGTCTCGGCCAGGAACTCGTCGTCCTCGGCTATCAGCACTCGCATCGCATCTCCCGCTGCTTGCCGCGCCTGGTGGCATGCCAGCCAGCCGCCCGGGTCACAGGATCGCAGGTCGCAGGTCACAGCCAGGCCACATTTTCTGTGGCCGAGCTGTGACCTCCCGATCTGTACAACTGCTTACCGGGGGAGAGCAGGAGAAAGACACGATGTCCCGTCTTGGCTTTTCGAGGAGGCCACGATGAACGGCAAGACAGGCGGCAACCGGGGCCCGCGGCGCGCGGGAGCCCTGGCTGTCGTGGCAGCCGCCGCCGTGCTGGTGGCGGCGTGCGGCGGCGGTCCCTCGTCCCCTGTCGGCTCTTCCTCGACAGAGTCGGCGACCTACCGGGCGGACCTTGCCTACGCGCAGTGCATGCGAGCCCACGGCCTGACGAAGTTCCCCAACCCCAATCCATCGGGGGGCTTCAGCTTCAGCCCGGTCCTGAACGGCAACGGCAACAGCCCCGCGGCGCGGGCTAATGACGCCTGCAAGCACCTGCTGCCTCGCGGCAGCGCGACAGCGCCGGCGACGACCAGCCCGCCTGGTGCCGTAGCGGCTGACTGCCTGGCCTCCCGGCCGCCGTGTTATGCACCCCGGCAGTTCCGGGTCGCCTACGGCATCCAGCCGCTGCCGGATCGCGGGATCACCGGCCGCGGCGTCACGGTGGTGCTGCCCGAGGAGGCCGAAACGGGGCCGGCGCGGCCTCAGCCGCCCACCGGCATCCTGCAGGCAGTCACCGACATCCGGCAGGACGTGGCGGGCTTCGACAGCCGGTTCGGGCTGCCCCCGGCACGGATCCAGGTCATCACGACCCTGGCCGGCTCGTCCGCCTCGCCGTGGCTGGCCGGCGTGGAGGAGGTGGAGGACACCGAGCTGGTGCACGCGGTCGCCCCGGACGCTGCCATCGTTGAGCTTCTGGTCGACCCGGCGGACGTGAGCACCCCGGCGAAGTTCGCTGACACGTGGGCCACGGCGGTGCGGATCGCCGCCCGCCACGGCGAGGTGATCTCGCAGAGCGGCATCGGTCAGGACTTCAACCTGGGTGAGGGCTCCTGGACCAGCGCGGAGGTGGCGACCATGAACTCGGCGCTGCAGTACGCCGCCGCCCGCCATGTCACCGTCGTGGTCGCGTCGGGAGATGAGGGCGCGCTCGGCAACGGCTCGTCCACGCCGGTCAAGGGGATCATCCTGCCCACGTCCGACCCGCTGGTGCTCGCGGCCGGCGGCACCAGCCTGACCGCGAACCCGGTCACCGGCGCGTACATCAGCGAGACCGCCTGGAACACCCCGCCCGAACCGAATGGCGGGCCGTCCGCGTCGGGTGGCGGGTTCAGCCACCTGTTCGCCCGGCCCGCCTACCAGGACGGCGTGCCCGGCATCGGCGCCACCCGGGGCGTGCCGGACGTCGCCGCGGACGCCTCCTCCGGCACCGGCATGGCGCTCGCGTTCAGCGCGCCGGGCGGCGGCTACGAGTTCTTCGGGGCCGGCGGCACCAGCGCGGCCGCGCCGTTCTGGGCGGGGCTGATCGCCCTGGCCGACCAGGAGGCCGGTCACCCGCTCGGCTTCGTCAACCCGGCCATCTACCGGATCGCCCGCGGTCCGCTGTACCACAAGGCGTTCCACGACATCACCACCGGCAACAACACCGTGGTCCTCAACGGGGTCACGGTCACCGGCTACCAGGCCGGACCCGGCTGGGACCCGGTCACCGGCTGGGGGACCCCCGACGCCCAAGTCCTCATCCCCCTGCTCGCCCGCTGAGGCACCGCGACATGTTCCGGGTTTCCGGTGCCATTGCCCGGAACCCGGAACGTTGCCGGCTTCCCGGGTCTGATCCGGACGCTGGTACCGGCTGATGACTTAGTGGGTGGCCCCGGAAGTTCGTCGGGGGTCCATCAAGCGGTGGCGGTCTCAAACCCGGGTTCCGTGGCGGGAGGAGTGGGAGACTTCCAGCGTGCCGAGACGTACCTGGCTCGACCAGAAGGTCGACGCGCTCCTGGAGGAACTCGCTGCGTCCGGCATGGACCTCGATCGGCGACGTGCCGGTGAGCTGATCACCGATCGGGTCCGCGCTGTGGCAGCCCTCATGCGGGTCACCGCGCCGACCGCCCGCAGGTACCTGGACGACGAGACAGTCAGGGACATGGCGCGGCGGATGCTGTTCGAGTTCGCCGCCGAGCAGCCAGGCGCCGATCTGCTGGAGGTGCCAAGGACCGTCCCGGTGCCGCTTGTCTTTGCCGGGGTCATCGTTGCCGCCCTGGCCGAGGCAATGCAGGTCCGGGCGGCGAACGAGCCATCTGATCGCCTTGGCGGCGTGGTCGCCATCTACGGGCAGGTGCTGTCGGGGCTTGGGCAGATCACCGCCGAGGCCGCGTCAGGCCAGGCCGGCAATTCGGCAAAGGCCATGTTCCCGCCCGCGTTGCTGCGCCGTGCCGCCAGGTACATCGGCAGCGCCGCCGACCTGGCCGCGAGTGGTGGCAACCTCCCGGACGGGGTTCCCGAGGCAGCACGCGGCGAGCTGGCCGCGGCCCTCCGCCGAGACGCCGACGGGTTGATCACAGTCATCACCAAGGCGTGAGGGCTGCAGCTGGGGGATCTTGGCGGGTGGCCGGGTAAGTTCGCCGGGGGTTCATCAGGCGGCCTCTGGCAGGCTGGCCGGCTTGGCGGGAGGTTCTTCGCGGGCGCTGATCCGTTCGGGTAGCCGGGCGAGGTCTGCGGCGGTGAACTTCCAGTTGAACGGCCGGGCGGTCTTGTTGTACCGGCCGGTGAACGCCAGCAGGGTGGCAGAGAGCTGGGCGGTGCTGGCGAAGTCGTTCGGGGAGACGGCCTTTTTCTGCACGATCGAGAAGAAGATCTCTATCTGGTTCAGCCAGGACGCGTGGACCGGCGTGTGGATCAAGATGGCGTTCGGCCAGGGCTGTCTTCGGGCCACCAGACGGTGATCTGGTCGTGCGGGCTGTCCATGCGGTCGACCCGGCCGACTCGCTGCTCGGCGACGCGCAAGGTCGTGGGCAGGTCGAGGTGCACTAGCGCCGCTGCGCCCTGCAAATTCAATCCCTCGTTGAGTGCGTCGGAACACAACGAGACCAGCTACTTCACCGAACTCCTGGAACCTCTGGACCTGGCCGGTGCCGTGGTGACCTTCGACGCCCTCCATACGGTACGGGCGAACCTGAACTGGCTGGCAGGCGAGAAGAAAGGCCACTACATCGCCGTGGTGAAGAAGAACCAGCCCAGCCTGCATGCGCAGATCAAGAACCTGCCCTGGCGGCAGATCCCGGCCGCTGCCCCCCAGCGCGACCGCGGCCACGGCCGCGAGGAACACCGCACGCTCAAAGCCGCCACCATCGCCGCCGGGCTCTGCTTCCCGTATGCCATGCAGGCCCTCCGCGTCACCCGCCGGATCCGGCCCCTTCCTGGTGGGAAATGGCGGACCGTCACCACCTACGCGGTCACCAGCCTGACCGTCGGCCAGGCCACTCCCGCCCAGCTCGCCGGATGGATACGCGGCCACTGGCGCATCGAAGCCCTGCACCACATCCATTCTCCAGGGGTCCCCAGCCTGTCGCATGACGTAGCGCCAGATGCCCGGCGGAGAGCTTTGGCAGCATGCCCCGATGGGTGTAGTGCTCGTTGTCGCTGCTAGTCACAGGCTCGGCCCGTGCGGACGCGCCACGTATGCAACACCTCAGCCGCTAACGGCGACTTGTTGATCATGTCTCAACCTGGACAAACCAGGGAAACATCCGATTCATCCCGATCCGGACCCCTGGAGAAGCTCCGCGACGTTACCTACGGCGAAGACGCATCCCAGACCCGGACCGGCAACGGACCCCAGGTCATGGCCACGCTCATATGCCGGGGCACTGGGGTCCGGGGTGCCGGTCTCATGCGAAGCGCCACCCAGACTCGGCTGGTTCGCATATGGCTTGATCCTGGTCAGCTTGCCAAGCCCGATGCCCGGCGGGCCATCACAGCGGAGCAGTGGCGATGTTGTTGAGATGTGATTGAGTCTCCCTGAGCGTGGGCAAGCCGCCGGACACGGAGATGTAACGCTGCCCGGCAATGAGCAGCTCCTCGGCAGGGAACCGGGTGATGACCTCGCAGCCTTCAGCGGTGACAACCACCTCCTCCTCGATGCGGGCCGCTGACCAGCCGTCGCTGCCAGGCCAGTAAGTCTCGAGAGCGAATACCATGCCTTGTTCCAGCACCTCGGGATGGTCGAATGACGTCAGTTTGCTGAAGATCGGCCGCTCCCAGATCGACAGCCCGACGCCGTGCCCGTACTGCAGCCCGAAAGCAGCTTCCTCATTGGGAAAGCCAAATTCGGTCGCGTCGGGCCATTGTGCGCAGATGTCCGCTGTGGTGGCACCTGGCCGTACCAGCGCCAAAGCCCGGTCCATGTACTCACGGGCCCGGTTATATGCATCGCGCTGTGCTATTGACGCACTGCCGACCGCGAAAGTTCGGTAATAGCAAGTGCGATATCCATTATAGCTGTGCAGGATGTCGAAGAAAGCAGGATCACCCGGTCGTATAAGCCTGTCGCTGTACACATGCGGATGTGGTGAGCATCGTTCCCCGGAGATAGCGTTGACGCCCTCCACGTGCTCCGATCCGAGGTCGTAGAGCGTCTTGCTGACCAGGCCTACGCATTCGTTCTCACGGACACCAGGCCGGAGGAATGCGTACAGGGAGTCGTAGGCTGCATCGACCATCGCTGCGGCGCTCGTCAGCAACGAAATCTCATCCTGGGTCTTGAGCCGCCGGGCCTCAAGGAATACCTGCTGTCCGTCGACAACAGCGATGCCGAGCCTTTGCAGGGCCAGCAGCACGGGAATCTCCACGATATCGACACCAAGTGGTTCGCCGGCCAGGCCACGTGCAGCGAGCTCGACGTGTACCTTGCTGGCGACATCCTCGGCACGGCCCGAAGCCGGATTAATCGCGCCGCGCAGGGTGGACAGGCCCGCGCGTGAGCGGCTCGCCGCGGACTGGCCGTCCCGGGACTGATCACCATGCTGATCACCCAGCCATGGGCAATAGAGTTCATGATGGCGTGCCGCAGAGCCAAAGTCCCATACGATCGGGAGGCAGCCTCGCATTAGCAGGGCAAATCGAGTCATCTTGTCCATGCCCCAAGTGCCGATGTGCGTGGCTGTCATATACCGGATGTTATGGAAGTCGAAAGTAAGCAGCGCACCGAGGTCAGAGCGCTCCAGCTCGGCTTGCAGCCTGGACAGCCGCTCTTCGCGAAGCCGCTGGAAGTCGACGCGCTGCTCCCAGTCGACGGCGTTGGTACCATACGTATGAGTTCCCAACCTACTATCCCTTCGGTCGCGGGCGGATTTAGGGACATTCCTTCTGATCTTCTAGCGGCCTCTGCAATCCCGCCCGTGCCCCGGCCCGACGATAGGATGGTGCCGAAATCTGGTGCATGTGGTGTTGTCCGGCGCGTCATTATGAGCTAGATATGCCTCGATACCCGGGCCAGGACGCATCTAAAGCCCCCGTGAGGTGATCGTGATCCGCGCGGGGCTTTCGAATGCTGTTACGGCAACGATGCCGCCTGGTCTTGTGAGATCCAACGGATGGGAGCAAGTCCCCGCCTGTCTCAGCACACCAGGCCTGACCCGGGATGGCCGGGATGGTGGGTGCCGAGCCGCCACTCAGCCCGACGTAGGTGGCGGCAACAGCGCGTTCGACCGGCTCGCAACCGGGACTGACCAGGCGCCTTGCCGCTCCGCATGGCTGCCATGTTAAGCTCTGCTGCAGAGAGTGTCAATCACTACTTCACATGGCTGGCTCCATGGCCTCGCCCTCGTGAGTGCAGGCGGGGCCGGTGACAGGCGGATGCTGTCACCGGCCCGGAGCCTAGATGAGTCCGGGCAGGTGATTGGAGTCAGGGTCGACCGGTGTGGTGAGCCGCGTGTCGCCCTTGCGCGCCACGACCAGCCAGATCGCCACGCATGATTCTCTGTACGGATTGACGAGGCGGTGAGGTGTCGTGGCGTCGAAATGCAGAGAATCCCCAGGGCCGAGTTTGTAAATATCGAATCCGACCTGGACATCGATGTGGCCGCTGATAATGTGCGCATACTCTCGGCCGCCGTGCCGCATCAGTCTATCTTCCGGGCAGGAGGAGCTGCCCGGCGAATAGGTGACATGAAGAAAATCAACAAACGGATCATCTTCGTGAGTCAGGCGCTGCCAGGTGACACCGGACAAATGAATAGTCGGCCGTCCCGCCACCCTCTGCAAAGGGTGGCTGACACGTGGCCAAGTCTTCCGTATGGACGGTTCCCACAGAACGTCGAGGCTTAGGGTCTCCTCAGGGGCAGCGACAGTGTCCCAGCCGGCGGTCGCGTCCGCTGAGTCCTTGATGGCTAGGTCACCGGAGTCGGGGCTCATGACCTCGTCAAGCGAGAGACCGAGTTCGTTGACAAGGGAATACAGCGTCCCGACGGAAGGACTGGCTTTGCCGGTCTCCACCTGAGAGACGAAGCTCGGAGACACGCCGATGTTGCGCGCAACCTCCCGAAGAGATACCCCCCGGGCCATGCGCGCCTTGCGCAGGCGTGACCCAACCTGATCCAGGCTCTGCTGGAGCTCGGCGTCATTTAGGCGAGTAGCGTCGCCAAGTTTGCCGTGGCTGATGGGTCTGCCCTTATGGGTGTCCGACTCCCCGTAACTAACACTTCCCGCACCAGATCGCGCCATGTTCTGGGATCCTCCGTCCATTATGCCATCGCTACAATCTCGGTGCGTTCAAATCGGCCGGCTGGTGGGCCCAGGCGCGCCGGCTGGTGGGCCCAGGCGCGCCGACTGGCCCGACATTGGGCGTGAACTAGTACCGAACAGCAGAGCGTCAAGTCACAGCATACGTGACCGCGACGCTACGGCCTAATGCGGGCTCGTCTCCGTCCCGCTGCCGCTACGCCTGCAGTGAAGGCCGTCTCCGTGGGTCTGGTGCCTGTCAGCCTTCAACGCTAAGCCGCCCGGCGCGTTCCACCCCTGGATGCCGACCCCTGTACTGGGCATAGGCTCAGCAGGATCAGGCTCGCCTGGCTCTGCGGCAGGTGCGTGCGAGTGCCCGATCCAGTGCCTGACCGGCTGGCTCAGGCACCGCGAGCGGAAGGCGTGCCGCCCCCCTAGAGCAAGGGCCTGCCGTCAGCGTGTGCCCATGGGTTGGGTCGTGTGTTAATCGTTACTTGACACAGCATCTGAGGTACGCCAGGCTGTTAACCAGGCCGACACCCCGGCTACTGGAGCACCGCGGCGCTGACTCGAAGGCGAGGTCGGTGAATGCGAGCCGCAATAGCACGACGTGACCACTCAGTGGTGCTGGATCACACCTCGATCTTGGCTCGCTGTGCGATGGAGATGTCCTGGCAGACAGCCATGGACGCCAACCGCTGGCCGACCGCGTCATGCCATCAGCCGATCTGCCAGCCGCTGTGTCTTGCGCATAAAGGGCGCTGTCACATGAACGTGCGCGGCAGCCCCTCGGCCGACTGACCCGCATACAAAAGCAGGCCTATTTCATTCGCCGTACCTACTTGTACACGTCAAGGCTCAGCGGCAGCTCACTGCCTACGCCGCAACCCATCACGAAACTATGGAGGTGCAAGTGATCAACCATCGCTTCCGCGCGCGCGCGAAAAGACGCTTTTATATTATACCGATCATCGGCCTGCTGGCGGCACCGCTTGTCACGGCCGCATGCGCGGTGTCGCCGGGAGGTGCGTCCGCTGGCGGTTCCTCATCGTGCGACGTCCCCTACAATGCCGCAGTCCTCAACCCTCGCCCGATTCCTGCGAGTCTTGATCCGGCTACCGCTCAGCCGCCAATCAACACGATGACTATCCGGGCGTCCGATCTGGGTGGCCCGCCAGGAATCAAGCCGGCCTGGGTGAGCACATACAGGCTAACCCCAAGCGAAGTAAAGAGAATTTGCGCCAAGCATCTCACGGCGGCATTCCTGGACTGGAGCGGCGTGCCGTACAACCTGGCGATCGAGTCTGCGGTGAAGCGTGTCTTCGGTGCCCTGGGAATCAAGCTGCTTCGGATCACCAACTACAACTTCAATCCCACCGCAAGTCTTGCTGGCGATCTGGCTTCGGTCATGACGCTGAACCCAAACATTATTCTCACCGGTGGGACAGTCAGCCCCGAGCAGCTAGCCTCGATCATGGAACCAGCCGTTAAGAAGCACATCATTATCGCGACCGTATCGCTCGGTGCCACCGGCTGGGGCATAGGGCTGGGGAAGCCTATGGTTGCTCTCATTACCTACGATTTCAAGTATCTCGGGATCCAGTTGGCTGACGCGGTTCACAAGGCGTACCCGAATGGCGCCACCCTTGGATACATCCACTGGATCACCGACTCGCGCGCGATTCACCTGCGTGAAACGGGCTTCCTTGACGAGCTGAAGAAGTATCCCAACATCCACGTGATAGCAAATGGCGGCCCAGCCAACGCTCTGTCACCTAATTCAGGGTTCAGCGACCCGACCGCCGGTTCCTCCGAGGCATATGCCGTCGCGTTCCTGAAAGCGCACCCGACCGTGAACCTGCTGTTCGCGCCGTGGGAAGACCCGCCGGGAGTGGGCGAGATAGCGGCGATCAAGAGTCTCCACCTGCAGAATAAGGTGGGCCTGGTCACGATGGACCTCGGGGAGGCCGGCGCACAATCGCTCTCGCATGGCGGTGTCATCAAGATCGAGGCCGATAGCTCCTCGTACGACTACGGCGTCGGTATGGCGATCGCCTCTGCAGCAGCTTCTATTGGCGTCCGGGTACCACCACTGGGAATAGTCAACACATGGGTGGTCACTCCCTCGAATGTCTTGGCTTCCTGGAACTATGGTCACGGTCCTGACGTCAAGTGCGCACCGGCCGACTGCGGTGGATGAAACAGATGCCGAAGCACAGGCCGTCGGCGTAGTGACAGCGATCGGGGCATGGAAATGGTGGAGTGGGCTGAAATCAGCCAATGCGACGCGTCCGCTATGCATGCTCCGTCCCGCGAGACACCGATAGCAGAAGAGTGGGGCGGCCGTCCGCGCAGGCGGACGGCCGCCGCTCCGCAGTACCCACCGATCCAGGTCGTAACCATATCGGCCAGCACAGGCCGAAGTTAAATGTGAGGGAGCCAATGAATGAGACGTCACGCTCTGCCTTCGCGCTGGAGCTAGCACATGTGAGTATGCGATTTGGCTCCAACTGGGTACTCAAGGATGTGGACTTCTCCGTAGAACGAGGCATGATCAGTGGTCTTGTCGGCCATAACGGAGCGGGCAAATCGACACTGATGAAACTGGCTCTGGGAGTTTACCCTCCGACTGAAGGGTACGTCCGAATTGACGGCACAAGCCTTACGGCAGCGCGGCCGTCTGCGGCACGGGAACTGGGCCTCGGCATGGTGATGCAGGAACGCAGCCTTATTCGGACGCTGACGGGCCTCGATAATCTCTACCTGGGTGCGGAGCGTGTTAGTCGGCTTGGCCTGCTGCGCCGTCGTGCGGAGGTGGCCAGCGTGCACGAGCTGTGCGAACGCCTGGGTATCTCGAACTCCTTGCTGCGGCGCAAGGTCGCCGACATGAGCGCGATCGAGCAGGAGATGATCGAGATTGCCAAGGCCATGCGGCAGGGCCATACCGTTCTGATCCTGGATGAGCCGACGGCACCGCTGGGCCGGCACGAAATCGACACCCTCTTCCGTATGCTCCGAAGCGTTGCGGCGCACGGTACCGGAATAGTGCTCATCACCCACCACCTGACCGAGGTGTTCGCCGTCTGCGACGAGGTGTCGTGCCTTCGCGAGGGGTCGATAGCCTTGTCGGCTCCCACCGGGGCGGTCAGCATGGACGGCCTGATCGGTGCAATGCTGGGCAGCCAGTCAGCGGCTGTCAAGGCTACGGGCAACGGGGGCGGCCTCAAGGGCGACGGTGGGCCACCGCGGGCGGCGAACGCGGGATTGGAACTGCGGCGAATATGTACGGCCAACAAACTGTCCGACGTGTCCTTTGCTTTGTCCCCGGGCGAGATACTTGGCATAGCTGGCCTGGCCGGAAGCGGGCGGTCGACACTCCTGCGGGTGGTCTTCGGCGAGCTTCGGCCGCAGGCGGGCGAGATGTTGCTGAACGGGCAGCCCTATCGTCCGCGGGCGCCTGTTACAGCCATAGCTGACGGTGCGTACCTAATCCCGGAGGATCGGCGGCGAGATGGGCTAATACTTTCCAAACCCATCATAGAGAACGTAGCCCTTTCGATTCTGAAACAATTCGCAAGGCGCGTCTTCTTGCGTATCTCCCGGGCGCGGTCCCTAACTCGGGAAATGATGGAGCGCCTCGATATTCGCGCACAGAACTATGCGCAAGTAGTGGACGAGCTGTCGGGCGGGAATCAGCAGAAGGTCGTACTGGCAAAGGCGCTTGCGTCACAGCCGCAGTTGCTGCTCCTTGACGAGCCGACGTTTGGTGTCGATGTTGGGGCAGCGAAGGAACTGCTCCGCTACCTGCGCGCGGAGGCCCGGTCGGGGAAGATGCTGCTTCTGGTGAGTTCTGACCTTCAGGAGCTGATCGATCTCTCCGACCGGATCATCGTCCTGGTGGGCGGCAAGATTACAACAGAGGTGGATCGCAGGAGCGCTGACTTCAACGAGGCAGGGCTGCTCCGTGCTATGCAGCCGAAATCGAGTGAGGCGGGGAGCCAGATATGAAGATCGCGGCCGGGACAGGCGAAGAGCAGGCCGACTTGACGGCTGCGCCTGGGTGGTCCGGCATATCGGTATCACGTGAGCATCTTGCCAACCGGGCCAGGGCCATTACCGCAGATGCCATCAGGGGCGAAAACTCAGGGCTCCTGATGCTGATAATGGCACTTATTGTTGCCATATTCGCGATCGTCTTGCGTGAGACCTCGTTCCTTGGCGTCAGCAACATGGTGTCCATAGTGGGGACAACGACGTCGATCACTGTGATGGCAGTGGCTACGGTCTTCGTCCTCTGCTGCGGTGAGATCGATCTGTCGTTCGCTGCCGTCGTCGCCGTGTCTGGCTACATTGCGGCTCTGCTGATAGGTCACGGTATCGTCCTGGCCTCGGTCGCGGCGCTGCTGTTCGGCGCAGCAGTGGGGTGGATAAACGGGATGGTAACTATGAAGTTCCGCATTCCGTCCTTTGTGGTTACGCTCGGAAGCATGGGCATCCTGCAGGGAGTGGCCGCCGGAATGACTGGAAGCGCAACGCTCACTGTTTCGGACCAGACCTTCCTGAACTTTTATGGTCAGGGAAATATCGGTCCCATCCCAATTCTAATGGCATGGTCGTTGGCGGCAGTAATCGTTGGCGGTGTGATACTTAACTATACGTCGGTCGGAAGGCACGTGCTGGCAACCGGCGCCAATGTCGACGCAGCACGTTATTCTGGGATCAGGACAGGGCGGGTCAAAGTTGGGGTGCTTACGGCGAGCGGGGTAGCCGGAGCGCTGGCAGGCTTGCTCTATGTCGGTCAGTACACTGCGGCGACATATTCGCTCGGCTCGACCGACCTGCTCACCGTACTGGCGGCAGTCATCATTGGCGGTACTGCGCTGACGGGTGGCAAGGGAAGTGTAGTGGGGGCGCTGATAGGATCGTTCCTTCTCGGCCTTTTGAATAATGCGCTTGTAATCATCGGCCTGGCAGCGCCAGGTGTGCTGATCGCGCGTGGGGCAATCATCGTATTCGCAGTCATTCTGAGTTCCCGCGGCAGCCGGCGGCGACGCTAAGGGATTCTGGTATGAGGGCGGCCGAAGATGCACTGGAGACAGCCGCAGTGGCACGGCACGTTGGCGGCAAGCTGGCTATGTAGTTGCGTACCGAGAAGGTCGGCACGCCGACTCGGAGGAGGCGAATGATGAGCTCGACCAACGTGGTGGTTACCGGAGCGGCCGGGGGGATGGGGGCCGCGGCCGTATCGCTGTTGCTGGCGCGGTCAGTCAATGTGCTTGCCGTCGACCGCGACGAGGCGAGGCTCCGGGCACTGGCCAAGAAATGGCAGGCCGGCCCCGGAGAGGTGGAGACCCGGGTGGCTGATGTCGGCGATGCTAACGACGTGGAGGCATTCATCGGACGTGCCGTGGAGCGATGGGGAGGGCTGGATGGCCTGTTCAATATCGCAGGCATCCTAGGCGAGTTCGCATTTATCGCGGACTCCAGCAATGAAGGCTTCGACGAAGTAATCCGGGTCAATACAAAGAGCGTATGGCTGGGCATGAAGTATGCGCTGCCGCACCTCATCGCCAGAGGAGGTGGCGCGATCGTGAGCACCGGCTCATACCTGGCCTGGCATGCATGCGAGCTGCTGGGGCCTTACAACGCATCGAAGCATGCGCTGGTCGGGCTCACCAAGACTGCAGCGCTGGAATATAGCTCGCACAACATACGTGTGAATCTGGTGTGCCCAGGGTCGATGGACACGCAGATGAACATCGATACGGCGGCCGGCCTTTATCCGGGCGATCCGGAGGCGGGGCTCCGGCAACTTGCCGCCAACACTGCCACCGGTCGCTTCGCTGACCCTGCCGAGGTGGCAGCGGTCGGCGTGTTCGCGCTGCTCGATGCGCCGATGCAGATGACCGGCGCGCTCATCCCGGTAGACGGAGGTGCGTCGGCCAAGTGACCTCGCTAGGTGGGGCGTCCCACCGTGCGTCGGTCCGCCCGTGAGCGTCTGCAGCTGATTACCCAAGAGGAGTGATGTCAATGAGCGACGTACCACAGTTCTCGATCTGCCAGCTTGCCTTGCCCTTCACCAGCATGGAAGATGACCTGGAGATCTGCCGGGACCTGAATATCAAAGGCCTGGGGATCGACGAGAACAAGATGGAGCCCGGCGGCGATGAGCTGCTGATGGCGAAGTTGGCCAGCCTTGGCGTCCGCCCGTCAATCTGCACGCCGGCAGTACTGTCGTTGCTTCCCAGCCCGGCTATCCCCGGGCCAGCTGAACCCGAGCGCAGGCTTGGCGAGATCTGTGCCAGTATCCGGCGGCTGGCCGCGATCGGCGCCGATACCGTCTTCGTGCTTACCGGCCCGGTCGGGGATTACGACAAGGTGACTGCGCGAGAGATAGTCGTTGACGGCCTACGGATGGCGGCCGAAACCGCCAGAGCGGCCGGCGTGACCTTCGCAGTCGAGCCGATGAGCGAACGCGCCCTGGCCGATCCTGCCGCCGAGCCTGAGATGGGCATCGTCCGCGAATGGTCATTCATCGGCTCTTTCAACGCGATGCTCACGCTCAGGGAAGAGGTCGGCGACGATCTGAAGATAATCTACGACGTCTGGCATCTGTGGGACTCGCCCGACGTGCTGCAGCTGACGCAGAAATACGCTCAATCAGTCGCTGGGGTCCAGATAAACGACTACCGGCAACCCACCCGTCTCCAGCTGGACCGCCTCCTGCCAGGACAGGGCGTGATCCCCCTGCCGGAGCTTTTCGGTGCGCTGGAGAGGGGCGGCTATCGCGGGTGGTACGACCTCGAAGTGTTCTCCGATCTGTCGTTGCCAGATTCCATCTGGGCGCGGCCTGCCCGCGAATGGATCGAGGAGGGCAGGAGGGCTTTCCTCACCGCGTGGTCGGCGGCGGACCGCGGCTAGCCTTCCAACGGAGAACAGGGCACGAGGAGTGAGATTGGTGAGCAGGACCGAACACGGTGCCGGAGTGGCCCATGGCCTGTGGTTCAGTGCGGCCCGGCAAGCTGAAATGCGGGAGGAGGCTCTGAGGGAGCCGGCCAATAGTGATGTGCTGGTCCGGGCAATTGTCTCCCTGGTCAGTGCTGGCACCGAGCTGCGGGTCTACCGGGGAGAGGTGTCCGGGCAGGATGACCTTGGCCTGGAGACCGCCGAGGGCACCTTCGAATTCCCGGTGAAGTATGCGTACCAGGTCGTCGGCGAGGTCATTCAGGCGGCCGACGGTGCGCGATTCAAGCCGGGTGACATCGTGTTCGCGCGCCACCCGCATCAGGACTATTTCACAATCAGAAGTGATAACCGGCTGCTCTCCGCGGTTCCCGCCGGGCTCACGCCGGAACGCGCCGTTTTCGTCAATCTGCTCGAAGTGGCGCTGAATAGTCAGCTCGATGTGCCAGTCCGTCATGGCGACTGCGTGGTCGTCTACGGCCAGGGCATAGTGGGGAGTCTGTGTGCTCAGCTCGCCAGCCGCACAGCGGGCACCGTTATAGTCGTTGATCCGCTTGCCGTGCGCAGGCAGCAGGCGCTGGCAGGTGGGGCAACCGCGGCCTTCTCTCCGGACGAGGCAGCTGCCGGCATCGAGGACCTCACGAACGGCCGCGGCGCCGACATCTCGGTCGAGGCGAGCGGGGCGCCGAGCGCGCTCCAGGCGGCCATCACGGCGACCGGCCAGGAGGGCACGATTGTCGCGATTTCTTATTTCGGCATGCGCGCTGTCACACTCACGCTCGCTCCCGAGTTCCATTTCCGCCGTCAGCGGATAGTCAGTTCCCAGACCAGCAGCCTCGGTTCGGGTCTCCAGCCCCGCTGGTCGCTGGACCGGCGGATTGGGGTCGCCTTTAATCTCCTGCAGGCCGATTGGCTCCGCACCCCGGTATCGCACCGACTGCCGTTCGCGAACGCAGCCGAGGCTTACAGAATTCTCGACACCACGCCTGAGCTTGCTGCCGGGATCCTGCTGGCGTACTCGGATGGGAAGGATATCGATGGTGTGGCAAAGTAATGTCGAACTGCTTGGCTACGCTGATCTCGAGGGCCGGTCAGGATTCAAGCTGGCACTTCAGGAGGTGGCCGGCCGGTTCTATCTGTATGTCGCCGCGCTGTGGGAGCCGGGCTGGAGCCTCCTTGATGTCACCGAACCGGCCAGTCCTCGATTCTTGCGCTGGCTAGATGGACCACCGAATACGTGGACCATTCAGGTGCAGGTGGCCGATCGCATGATGATCACTGGCCTGGATGAGGTGCCTCCCGGCTGGTCTTCCTCGGTCGGCCAGGCGCCAGCCGCCTGCGGCTTCATGATCTGGGACGTGAGCGAGCCGGACCGGCCTGAGCTGGCGGGCCAGTGGTCCAGCGGAGCCGCAGGCACGCACCGGAACTTCTACCACGGAGGGCGGTATGTTCATGTCACCACAGGGCTGCCCGGTTACGACGGGTACGTCTACGGCATTGTCGATATCGCGGATCCACGTTCACCCAGCCTGCAGGGCACATGGTGGTACCCGGGACAGTACCGGGCCGGGGGCGAGGAGTACTCCGAGGATGATCTGCGGCGGCTGACCACCGGCCGCCCCTACCCAAGCGACGAGGAACCGCAGCACAGCCTGTCTCTGCACGGCGGTGCCTACGTCCTGGGCAACCGTGCCTACTGCCCGTGGATGAGAGGGGGCCTGGTCATCCTTGACACCAGTAACCCGGCCTTGCCGGAGTTCATCTCATCACTGCCGGTCTACCCACCGCTTGGCAGCACCATTGCCGTGCATTCGGCGGTCCCACTGCCCGGCCGGAACCTGGTAGTCATCAACAGCGAGGCACTGCGGGAAGACTGCGACGAGCCGACCGGGTTTGCCGGCATCGTCGACGTCAGCAACGAGAAGGATCCGGTTCTGCTCTCGCTCTTCCCGCAGCCGCGCCCGCCCAGGGAGTCCGGCATCTCAGGTTTTTGCGCCAAGGGTGGCCGATTCGGCCCTCACAACCAGCATCAAAACCAGGGTCTCAGCTGTCTCGCGCCGAATGGGGATCTGGTCTACATGACCTATTTCAACGCCGGGCTCCAGATCTTCGATGTCCGCAATCCCCGTGACCCGCACATAGTGGGCTACTGCATCCCGGACGATCCGCCGACCCGCCGTGGACCACTTCCAAGGACCCTTGTCCACCAAGCCGAGGACGTCCTCGTCGACCGGCGGGGGTTCATATATATGTCGGAGAAGAACAGTGGTGTCTATATCATGAAATTCGATGACAGGCCCGCTATCGACCGGCCATCGTGACATCCTGGCCAAGAAGCTTTTCCCGGTGCGCGCCAGAGCCGTATTCAGGCCAGTCGCCAGAGGTTCCCGGCACCCACGCAGGTGCTAAGCAACTAGAAAAGGGATGGGAATGTCCGAGGTCCAGGAAGTCGACGAACATCCGCAGAAGATTAGTGTCAGCGCTGTCCAGCCCAATAACATGAATCCAGACGAGGGCTGGCTTGATATGGCGGTGCAATGGGTCGTCACCCGCGCAACGGTGGGCTCCGAGAGAACCGTTTTTGGCATCACTACTTTCCCACCTGGAGCACGTCATGATATTCACTATCACCCGCATGCTGAGGAGGTGGAATATCTCATCGAGGGCACCGGTCTGGCACGGGTGGGCGACGTCAATGTCCGGATGCGGCCGGGAGACGTCGTGGTGGCAAAAGCCAGCGAGAAGCACGGCTTCCACAACACTTCTGCCACTGAGCGGGCGGTCATGCTCTGGTGCTACGGCGGGGCGGCCAGCCTTGAGGAGGCCGGTTACGTGCATGAACCACCGGATGCCTCCGGCATGGCCCACTCCGGCGGCGAATGAATCGGCCATCCTGGAGCTCAGCCGGGCTGCCAGGACTGAGTAAGGCCGCCCGGGGAGGGCGCAGATGAATGTCGATGACTCCGATCGCACGCCAGCAGGCACGACGATGCGTGCCGCTGTTCTTTACGGTGCGGGTGATCTAAGAATCGAGGACAGACCACGGCCTTCGCCACGGCCGGGTGAGGTCCTGCTCGAAGTCGGAACCGTCGGCCTCTGCGGCACCGACGCCAGCGAATACACCAACGGGCCCCGCATGTTCCCGGTCCACGAGCGGCATCCTGTCAGCGGGCACCAGGGGCCAATGATCATCGGTCACGAATTCGCTGGCCGGGTCGTGGCTCTCGGTCCTGACGTCGGTCCTGAATGGCTCGGGCGCGACGTGGCCTCGTGTGGCGCCATTTCGTGCACTGGGTGCTGGCAGTGCCAGCGGGGCCGGCCGAATCTGTGTACCAGCTATGTCGCCGTTGGGCTGCACAGAGATGGGGCACTCGCGGAGTACGTCACAACTCCCCTGCAGAACTGCTCGCCAGTCGACACGCTGGGCATGCCACCCGATGCCGCGGCGCTTGGCCAGCCCATGTCCATCGCCGTCCACGCCTGCAGTCGCGCGCGAGTGCAGGACGGTGAGCGGGTCCTGATCTTCGGTGTGGGAGGAATCGGTGCATTCCTCGTCTACGCGGTCAGTGCCGCCGGCGGCCGGGTCATCGCCGTTGACGCCTCCGCGGACCGCCTGGCTCTCGCGGCTCGCCTTGGCGCACTCGCGACATTTGCCGCCCAGACGGCTAACGCCGAGGCGCTGGTCTCGGCCCTGGACGGTCCTCCTGAGGTGGTTTTCGAAGCGTCGGGCCGCCCAGAGGCACTAGCTCTGGCCCTCAGAGTGCTTCCGCCGGGCGGACGCCTTGTCCCAGTCGGTCTCCAGTCGCATGCCGTGGAGCTTGACCTGCGGCAGCTGACACTCTCCGAGCTCGAGTTGATCGGGACTATGGCAATGGTGCGTGAACACGACTTCGACAGGGCGCTGAAGCTGGTTGCCGGCCGCCGCGCGGGATGGGGCGATGTGGCGCCCACTGTGGTGCCGCTGGAGGAACTCGCCGCCGGAGGGCTCAAGACCATCGCCGACGGCAAGGCTGAGGCCGTGAAGCTACTTGTTGACCCTCGCACGACAACAAGTCGCCCGTCTAGAACGCGTACAACCGAATTCACGGCGGTCTGAGATGGAAGGCGTCGTTGCCGCTGCGGAACGTCGCTCCTGGTGGACTGCCCGGAACGGGCTCACCTGCCGGTGCCAAGCGGCAGTCCACCCGAGCGACCTGGCGGCGTCATGCGATGTCCTCATCACCATGCTCGCTGACGACGTCGCGCTCCAAGCCTTCTACGTCGGCCCGCACGGAGCGTTGGCAGGGCTGCGGACCGGTCATCTGGTGATCGACATGAGTACCGTCTCGCCGCAAGCGTCCGCAGCCCTGGGGAGACAGATTCACGACGCCGCGATCGCCTGGACCGCGCCAGCCCGCCGGGCGCTGGCCCGGCTGCCCGAGAAGGTCGCCACTGCCGTGGTGGAATTCCTTTACGGTTCCCTGGCAGCTAGTCCGCAGCGGGTCGGCAAGCCGCTCAAGCTCGGGCTCGAAGGGCTGCACAGTGCCCGCCGCGGCGACTACCGGGTGGGCTACCGCATCGACAACCACCGACTCCGGGTTGACGTTGTGGCTATCGAGCATCGCTCCGATATCTACCGGCCACGCCAGCTGTGAGCTTCACCTGCCAGCCAGCAGGTACGGTCCCTGACCGGGTACGACCCCGGGCTGGTGGCTGGTGGACGCCGGCTCATGTGCCGGTGAAGCGCGGCTGGCGCTTTTGCGTGAAGGCCGTGACCCCCTCGATGAAGTCGGCCGACGTGGCCGCCTCCTGCTGGATCCGCGCTTCGAATTCGAGTTGCTCGCCCATCCGGTGGTAGAGCCAGTTGTTGAGCTGGCGTTTGGTGCCCGCGTAGGACCTGGTCGGGCCGTCCGCCAGCCGCGAGGTAAGCTCGCCTGCGCGGGCGGCGAATTCGCTATCCGGCCAGACCCGGTTGATCAGGCCCCACTCCAGCGCTTGGGTGGCTGCGATCCGCTCGCCCAGCATGGCCATTTCCGCCGCGCGCGCGAAACCTATCCGCGACGGGACGAGCAATGACGATCCGCCGTCCGGCACTAGGCCGATGTTCACGAACGCGAGCAGGAAATACGCTGACTCGGCGGCGGCGACCAGATCGCAGGCGAGCGCCAGCGACAAGCCGATCCCGGCCGCGGCGCCATTCACCGCGGCAACCACCGGCTTGGGCATCTCCCGGATGCCGACGATGATCGGGTGATAGCGCTCGGTCAGCACACTGTACAGATCCAGATCACCCGATGGCGCCCGCTCCATGCCCTCCTTGAGGTCCGCACCGCTGGAGAAAGCACGTCCAGCACCAGTTATCAGCACCGCGCGCACGGCGGGGTCCTCGCCAACGGCCGTCACCGCATCCAGCAGGTCGAGCGCGAACTGCTGCGTCCAGGCGTTCATGCGGGCGGGACGGTTCAGCTCGATCTTCGCGGCAGCGCCGCTCCGGTACAGGTTGACGGCCTCATACTCGCGGGCCAGCTCGAACTCGCTCACGACGGCCATCATCCCATCTGGCACACCCGCGCAGCTGACCAGTCGCCATTAGATGAGTGTGTTGTCACAGCCCGAACATGGGGCGGCAATCGGCGAACCCGGTGACTGTCGCGCCGGTTGGTGGCTGCAACTGCCACTTGTGGCGAGTAAGGCGCAGCCGGTCGGAGACCTGCTCTCGGCCGCTTGGCAAGCCTGATCCAGCGGCGAGGAGCTAGCGGGCCTGGCGGTGGGCGTGGCTGGGTGCTGGGTCTGCCGCCGGTCTGGTGATGCTGGTGCTGGCGGGTCTTCACGTGCGGGGGGCAAGGTTGTCGGCTCCGGGCTGGGCGTGCTGGCGGTGAGGTGGGGCGAAGCGGCAATGCAGGGCGATGGCGCCGCTGGACAGGGCCGCCCACCCGCACCATACGGATGCGAATCCGGAGGCGGTGAGGCGGGCGATGATGATGACGGCGACGAGGTTGGCAACGCCGAAGATTGCGACGTGGCGGTAGCCCGATGTCAGCAGCGGCCCGCACACGGCGAGGACGTACAGGGCGGTGATCAGCAGGCCGTCATGCAGCCGGACGCTGTATGCGAGGTGGTGGGGGGCGAGCCTGACCCCGACAGGGCCACGGACCATGGCCGCTAGCAGCACCGCGGCGACCAGTGCGCCGATCGCCGCGAAGGGTGTCATTATCAGCTTTCGCTGCTTCGTCGGCTCAAGCGCGATGACGGCCAGGGGAATGAGCAGGGGCAGCGCAACGAAGGCGATCAGCAGGTAAGCCCACAGCGCGAGATGACCGATCCCAGGGGGCACATGGCCCTGGAGCCACAGCCAGGCGAGCGCCTCGATGAACTGGTGGGCGCCGAGCAGCAGGGGAATCCACGCCAAAGCGATGAGCTCGCGGCGCTGGTGGATGTGGCGGACAGCGTCGACGCCGATCGCGCTGATCACCACGCCGCCGATGAGGTCAGCCTGCGGGGAGAAGCACACGTGCTTTCCTCATGCCAGCAACACCCCAGCCTGTTCGCCGCCCGACTTGTCCACGTCCACCCTGTACCAGAACCAGCCTCCCCCGGCAGGTACACCAGTCCCGCGAAACTAGGGTCCTTTGACCGCTCCCAGGACTGAGTGGACCACATCCCCGCGGGCGATGACATCATCGCCCGATGCGGACCGCGATCGTGCGCGCCACCGGTGAGGTGCATCAGTCCCAGTGCGCCGGATCAACCTGACCTGCGCGTCTCAGGTGATGAGCACCGTTAGAGGCCAAAGAGGATGGAGGTGCACCAGACTGCGGGATCCACCCCCTTCGCCTGGCAGCACACACCCGGTATGGGTCAGGCGGCTGTGATGTTCCTGACACTATGACGGTCGCTGCAATCCTTTGCAGCGCTGCCGGGTAGCCTCTGTGGAGGCCATAGCACCGTGACCGGCCCCGGGAAACGGGGGACTTCATCGCCGAAGAGGTCACCCGGCGAGAGGGCATATCGGATGGCATTGATCGCCCCCAGGGTAATCGCCCGGGTCAGCAGCAGTTCCGCCAGCGGGTTCGCGGTGATGTCCTGGGAGTGGATCATGCGTGCCGACGGGCAGGTGTTCTACCGGCTCACCAAGGTTGGCGGCCGGGGGGAGCGGAATCCGTGGAGCCTGGTCACCCAGCTGGCGGCGGCCGAGCTGCAAGCCCTCAGCGAGGAAAGATCCAAGGCCACGGCCGTGCTGGATGATCTTGCCCGCCAGCACGGGCACAGAATCGGCTGAGCAAGGGCGACCACGATGTGGGCTCTGGCGTAGAGCTGGTCCCGTGCGCCGGGGAGCTGCCGGCCGTGGTAGGCCATGGCCGGGTCCGGGAGCCGCCACAGCGGCCCTACTGAGATCTTGTTCCAGCGGGTGCCACCCCCAGCGGGTGACGGGCCCGGCGCAGAAGCGTTCTTTCGCCCAGCGTCCAGGCGGTGGTCGTCATCAGGTACAGCCCGGCCGCGAGCGGCACGAATGCGGCGATGACCACGGTGACATAGGGCACCAGCCTGGCCACCGCACCCGAGGCCAGCCCGGCCCGGCCCGCGGCTGGGCTGACGCCTGCCGTGGCGGCGCGCCGTGCCATCCGGGCGGATAGCCAGCCGATGACAGCTAGCAGCACGAACAGGCCGGCGAATACCGCTCCCTGGGCGCTGACAGGCCCGGCGCCGCCTAGCCAGTGGCTGCCAAGCGGCGCACCGAGCAGGTCATGGGTGAGCAGCGAGTTAGCGGCGTTGCCGATGCGCGGCGACCGGAACAGCAGGTACATGACGCTGAGCAATGGCCACTGCAGCAGCATGGGCAGGCAGCCGGCGAACATGCTGGTGCCCTCGGACTGATACAAGGCAGCCAGCTCGCGTTGCAGCCTGTCCGGCTGCCCGGCGTGCTTGTTCCGCAGCGCCTGCACCCGGGGCGCCATCTGGGCCTGCGCATCCATCCCCCGCATGGCCCGGTAACTCAGCGGCACAAGAAGCAGGCGGACGGCCACGGTGAACAGCACGATCGCGGCTGCGGCGGCCAGGCCGCCGAGCAGCGGCGTGAGAATGCTGGCAAATACTGCTACCACGTGATACGCGGCGTCGACGGGGACGCCGAGGAAAGTGGACATGACGAGAAACCTCCAGCGGGCCAGAAGCGACAGATGACTGCTGGAGACGGCCGCTCAGCCCCGGAGGGCTCGACGATCAGGGAAAGTGCCGGCCCCTACCCAGGCCTGCACCCTTTGCGATCATGAGCTGGCGGCCGCCGGGACCGCCGAAGGCGCTCTGGGACGGGGCCGCCCCGCCGCATCAGGGTCGCGCTGCCGCAAGAACGCAGCACGCCAGGACTTCTCGCGCAGCGCCGTGGCGCGGCTGATCAGCGGGACAGCTGCGGACAGGCGGCCAAGCCTGACCGCGCCGGCAGCCCATACCGCCAGCACGCCGGCCAGCACAGCCCCGGCCAGCACCGTCACGGCGACAGCCGACAGGCCAGAAGGGGCAGATACAAGATGCCCCATCACCCGCCACAGGCCAGCCAGCACCGCCAGCACACCACTGAATGCCGGCAACGCCACCACAACCTCCGCCAGCAACCCGCGGCCAAACCGCCGCTGAGACGGGCACCTGCTCGTCCAGCGTACGCCGCCGCAGCCCGTTCCGCCCGCGCCGGCCATCCTCGAAACGCCCACGGGTGAGCTTCCCGGTCGCGGTCAGCGGATGCGAAGCGGGAGTGTGCGCGGGCCGCGGATCTGGCCTGCGGACCACATCACCGCCGAGGGGTCAGCGAGGCTGAACGCCGGGATCCGCTCAAGCCAGGCTTCGAGGGCGACCCGGAGCTCCATGCGCGCCAGGTGCGAACCCACGCAGCGGTGGATGCCGATCCCGAACGCGGCGTGCCGGTTGACCTCGCGGTCGATGACGACCTCACCTGCCCGGTCGAACTGCGCCGGGTCGCGGTTGGCGGCCGGGAACGACAGCAAGATCCAGTCATCGGCCTTCATGTCGACGCCGTGCCAGTGCATGTCCTTCTTCACCAGCCGCGCCATCGTGACCGGCGCATAGGCCCGGAAGAACTCCTCGGTCGCGGTCGGCAGCAGCCCGGGCTCGGCGACGAGCCGCTCGCGGTCGCCGGGAGTCTTCGCCAGATGCCACAGCGAGGCGCCGATCGCGCTCCACGTCGTGTCGATGCCGGCGATCAGCAGCAGGGCCATCGTGCCGGCGACGTGGGACGGGTCGAGCTTGCGCCCGTAGAGCTCCGCGTTGAGCAGGTAGCCCGTGAGGTCGTTCCGCGGGTTGTCGAGGTGGTCGTGGATCTGGGCAAGCAGGTAGTCGAACAGCCGTGAGACCCGCGTGATCCGCTCATCTGGCGGCAGGTTGATGCCTTCGAGCAGGTCCTCGACGAACTCCCGGAACTGCGGCCCGTCTTGCGGTGGGAAGCCGAGCATGTCGGCGATGACCCGCATCGGGATGTGCTGCGCGTAGTCGGCGGCGGCGTCAACCACGTCCCGCCCTTCGAAGGCGTCGATGAGTGAGTGGCAGAACGCCCGGGTGGCCGGCTCCTGCTTGGCCACGGCCCTCTTGGTGAACGCGGGAAGCAGCAGCTTACGCGCGTCATGGTGGAACGGCGGGTCGGAGGAGATCGGCGGGGAGCCGCCGATCGGTGCCAGTTCGCGGGGCGGCCGGAAGTTGCTCAGGATGATCGACCGCGAGGAGAAGCGCTCGGTGTCATAGGCGATCGCCGACACATCTTTATAGCGCGTCGGCAGCCAGGCGCCACCGAACCGGGTGGTGTGCGCGATCGGGCAGCGCTGCCGCAGGTCGTCCTGGATCGGGTAGGGATCGGCGGACCACTCCGGCTCGAGATGGGAGAAGTCGGTCGCCCAGTCTGAGACAGGGCCGGTGATGATCTCGTTGCGTGTGCCGAGGGGCTGATCCTCCCGGAAGTCCTCGGTGAAGCGGTCATCGACGGCCATGTCACGCCTCCGTGAGGACTTCGATCGCGCGCTCGGGACAGTTGGAGGCCGCGAGGCGTGCCTCGCGCTCTTTCCCCGGCGGCACGGCACCGCCGTGCAGGACCGTCCCGTAGCCCTCATCGTCCTCGCCGAACAGGCCGGGGGCCAGGTCGTAGCAGCGGCCGTGCCCTTGGCAGCGTTCGGAGTCAATCCGCACTTTCACCGCGTTGTCCCTATCTGTGCCGCGACGCCTTAGCCCGAGGATATGGCGCAGGTCACAGCGGCGGAATCTACCCCCAACCAGCCGGGATCTGGCGCCGCCGCCCGGACGGGTCAGCGCTGGCCGTAGTGATCCTGGTAGCGCCTGTGCAGCGCGTCTACCTGGTCGCTGGCCAGTGGCTCGGGTTCACCGAGCACACGGGCCAGGTGCACCGTGCGGGCCGCGTCTTCGCACATGACCGCCGCCTTGACCGCGTCCCGCGCGGTCGCGCCCACGGTGAAGACGCCATGGCTGCGCATCAGCACCGCCTGCGAACGGTGCCCGGCCAGCGTCGTGACGATTCCCCGGCCGATCTCGTCGCCTCCGATCAGCGCGAACGGCCCGATCGGGATCTCGCCACCGAACTCGTCGGCCATCGCGGTGAGGATGCAGGGAATCGGCTCGCCCCGCGCGGCCCAGGCCGTCGCGTACGCGGAGTGGGTGTGCACCACGCCGCCGGTGCCCGGCCTGTGCCGGTAAACGTGCGCGTGTGCGGCGGTGTCACTGGACGGGCTAAGTTCCCCATCGACCGGCGTGCCGTTCAGGTCGCATATGACCATGGCCTCGGGGGTCAGGTCGTCGTAAGCCACGCCGCTCGGCTTGATCACCATCAGGTCGGCCCCGGGAACCCGGGCCGACACGTTCCCCGACGTCCACGCGACCAGGCCATTCCTCACCAGCTCGGCGTGCAGGGAGCAGACCTCATCGCGAACCCGGCGGATGACATCCTGGCTGACGTCCGCGGCCGTCACCGCTGGCCTCCGGGGGAATCGCTGCCGGCGACGGCGCCGGCGGACCGGCCGGCCAGGACCCGGTCCCGCAGGGCGCGGAGCCGGTGCAGGACTTCGTTGCCGCCACGGCCGAAGTAGTCGTGCAGCTGCTGGTACTCGGCGTACAGCTCGTCATAGATATCGGCACTGCGCGGGTCGGGCTCGTAGACCGCGTGCTGCCTGCGGCCCATCGCCTGCGCCGCGGCGCCGACGTCGTCGTACGCGCCAGCGGCCACGGCCGCGTGCAGGGCCGAGCCGAGCGCCGGCCCTTGCTCGGAGCCGATCAGGCTGAGCGGGCGACGCGTCACGTCGGCGTAGATCTGCATGATGGTCTTGTTGCGGATCAGGCCGCCGGCTACCACCAGCTCGGTGACAGGCACGCCGGCCGACCCGAACGCCTCAATGACGGTCCTGGTGCCGAAGGCGGTCGCCTCGATCAGCGCCCGGTAGATGTCGGGCGGCCGGGTGGCCAGGGTCAGCCCGGCGATAACGCCGGACAGGTGATGGTCGACCAGCACGCTGCGGTTGCCGTTCAGCCAGTCCAGCGCAATCAGGCCGTGTGCTCCCGCGGGCTGCGCGGCGGCCTGCGCGGACAGCAGTTCGTGCACCGAGATGCCCTGGCGCGCTGCCTGGTCGCGATAGGCGGGCGGGACCGCCTGGTCGGCGAACCAGGCGAAGATGTCCCCGACGCCGCTCTGCCCTGCTTCGTAGCCCCACAGCCCGGCGATGATGCCGCCGTCGACAGCGCCGCACATGCCTGGCACCTCAGCAAGCTCCGTGCCGCTCATCACGTGGCACGTGGACGTGCCCATGATCGCGAGCATCTGCCCGGGTCCGGCGGCCCCGGCGGCGGGCGGGGTGACGTGCGCGTCGACGTTTCCGACGGCGACGGCGGTGCCTTCGGGCAGGCCGGTCCACGCGGCGGCCTGGCTGGTCAGCGAGCCGGCCCTGGCACCGAGCGGCAGGATCGGATGGGCCAGCTTGTCGTCAGCGAAGCTCGCGAACCGCGGATCGAGCGTGCCGAGGAACTCGCGCGACGGGTAACGGCCGTCCTGGAAGATGCCCTTGTACCCGGCGGTGCAGGCGTTCCTTGTCTCGACCCCGGTCAGCTGCCAGATGATCCAGTCGGCGGCCTCGATCCACCGCTCCGCGCGCTGGTACAGCTCGGGATCCTCGTCGAGCAGCTGCAGTGCCTTGGCGAACTGCCACTCGGCGGAGATCTTGCCGCCGTACCGCGCGATCCAGCCCTGGCCGGTGCTGTGCGCGAGCTCGTTGATCCGGTCCGCCTGTGGCTGAGCGGCGTGGTGCTTCCAGAGCTTGGGGTAGGCGTGCGGCCTGCCAGCCAGCCCGGGCAGCTGGCATAGCGGAGTCCCGTCGGCCAGGACCGGCAGCACCGTGCTGGCCGTGAAGTCGGTGCCGATGCCGATCACGCGCGCCGGGTCGACGCCGGCCGCAGCTATGGCGGCGGGCACGGCCTCGCGCAGCACGTCCCGGTAGTCCTCGGGGTCCTGCAGCGCCCAGTCAGGCGGCAGCTGCTCGCCGGTGGCGGCCAGCGCGGTGTCCATCACGCCGTGGCGGTACTCACTGACCGCACTGCCGAGTTCGGCGCCGTCGCTCACCCGGACCACGAGCGCCCGGCCTGACAGGGTCCCGAAGTCCACCCCGACGACGCAGGCCGGGCCCTGGCCGGCGCTATCGGGTGTAGTCGGCTGGCTCATGAGCGTGTCCTCGGTTCGGGCGACGTCGTTGCTTCCGTGGTCTGGCAATGACTGATGTTAGCGTTCACATCGGCGCCACGCCAGGCAGCGGCGATCTCCTGCGGGCAGACCCTGCGGAAGGACTGGTGGCGTGCCTGGCTGGGCTCGCGCCTGCCAGAAGAAAGGTGTCCAGGCCGAAACCAGCGAGCCAGAAGTGACAATAGAAGCCATTGGTCTCATACGCCTTCCCTGAGGCGTGCCAGTCGGCGCTGACGATCGATTTTGCCGATTCCGTGGCTCCTGTGTGAACGCTCACACAGGTAACGCCAGAAACCTTGACGTAACTTCGCTCCGGAGTGATAGTTGTGGCAATCACGCTGTTCAGATGGCACAACCACCCGGAGGTCTGCACGCACCACACGTATGGCAACTGCTGTTAGCGCTCACACCTTTTGTCACCGCTTGCGTGTTTCCAACCGCACGCGACAGTCGCCTGGGCTGTGAATTCTCGATCCATGCCCGGGCCCCTCAGGCATTTCGCCACACCCACGGAACGGAAGAGGTTGACAGTGATTGTTCGGTCACGACTTCAGTACCTGAAAAAGTTGCTACTGTCCGCGGGCGCGGCAGTCGCACTGGTAGCCGGCACGTCGTTCGCTGCAGGTGGGATAGCTGGCACGGCGCAGGCCGCGGTGTCACTTCCGTGCGACATCTATGCCGCCGCCAGCACGCCCTGCGTCGCCGCACACAGCACCGTGCGTGCGCTCTTCGCGGCTTACAACGGCCCTCTCTACCAGGTCAAGCGTGCGTCCGATGGCGCGACCACCAACATCAGCACGCTCACCGCGGGCGGCTACGCCAACGCCGCGACGCAGGATTCGTTCTGCGCCGGGACCACGTGCACGATCACCGAGATCTACGACCAGTCGTCGCGGCACAACAACCTGACGATCGGGCCTGCTGGCGGGGCCGGCGGGGCGGATGTCGGCGCGAACGCGACCGCGTTGCCGGTGATGGCCGGGGGGCACAAGGTCTACGGGGTGTTCGTGTCACCCGGGACGGGATACCGGGACGATGCCACGTCGGGCGTGGCGACCGGGTCCCAGCCGCAAGGTGCCTACATGGTGGCCGCTGGCACCCACGTCAACAGCGGGTGCTGCTTCGACTACGGCAATGCCGAGACCAACAACCGCGACAACGGCAACGGGCACATGGACGCGGTCTACTTCGGCACCCTGTGCTGGTTCTCGCCCTGTACCGGGCGCGGGCCGTGGGTGCAGGCGGACCTGGAGAACGGCCTGTTCGCCGGCGGCAACGGCAACAACCCGGCTAACCAGGGCAACACCAGCGCGTTCGTCACCGCCCTGGTGAAGAACAACGGGACGACGACCTATGCGATCAAGGGCGGCAACGCGGATTCGGGCGGACTGACCACCTGGTACAACGGGTCGCTGCCCACCCAGGGCGGCTACCTGCCCATGCATCAGGAGGGGGCCATCATCCTCGGGGTCGGCGGCGACAACAGCAACAGCTCCGCCGGCTCCTTCTTCGAAGGCGTCATGACCGCCGGCTATCCGACCGACGCCGCCGACAACGCCGTCCAGGCCAACATCGTCTCCGTCGGCTACGCCCCCGCGAGCGGGGGAGCGACCGGGCCGATCGTCGCCGGTGATAACGGCGCCAAGTGCGTGGACAACAACAACGGCAGCGGCACGGCGGGCAACAAGGTGCAGATGTGGGACTGCGACGGCAACGTTGCCGCGCAGAGCTGGACGGTGAACAGCAACGGCACCCTCACGATCGACGGCGGCTGCATGGACATCACCGGTGCCAACTTCAGCAACGGCACCTTGATCGAATGGTGGACCTGCAACGGGGGTACCAACCAGCAATGGCAGGCGACCGGGGGCCAGCTCGTCAACCCGGCATCAGGCAAATGCCTAGACGACCCGAATTCCAACACCACGAACGGAACTCAGCTCGTCTTGTGGACCTGCAACGGCGGCGCTAACCAGCAATGGCACTTGCCATAGCACAGGCATGAAAGACCGGGTGGCCCGGCCGCCGCGCGCAACTGGCGGCCGGGCTGCCCGGCGACGTTACCGTCGGCCCCGGCCGAAGTACCTGGCGCGCACGCGGTCCAGCAGGATCGCGACACCGAGCACGCTGCCTTGCACGACCTGCTGGTAGTACGGGCTGATGTGCAGTGCGAGGAGGCCGTTGGAGATGAACTCCAGCAGGATCGCGCCGGCGGCGATGCCGACGATCCGGCCTTCGCCACCGAACAGTGAGGCACCGCCGATGACGGCAGCCGCGATCGCGATCAGTTCCCAGCCGGGGCCGACCGAGGGGTCCGCGACGTTCATCCGGCCGATCACCAGGACACCGACAACGCCGGCCAGCACGGAACTGGCGATGTAGGTGGACGTGATCCGCCGTCCGGTGGGAATCCCGGCAAGCCGGGCCGCTTCCTTGTTGCCGCCGACCGCGTAGATCTGCCGCCCGATGTAGGTCCGTTCGAGGACAAACCAGGCGACCGCCGCCGCGCCGACGAAGAACAGCGCCGGCACGGGGATCTCGTCGACGTAGTACGAACTCAGGTTGCTGAACAGCGGGTCGATGCCGTTGATCGGCAAGCCGCTCGTGATCGCGAGCGAAAGGCCCTGGGCCACCGTGAACGTCACCAGCGTGATGACGAACGGCGGCACCTTCAGTCTGGTGACCATGGTGCCGTGCCAAAGGCCGACGACGGCACAGATGGCGATGGCCAGCAGGATCGAGACCGGAGCCGGGACTCCCTTGTTGACGTTGAACCATGCGGCCAGGATGCCGGCCAGCCCGGCCAGCGCGCCAACCGACAGGTCGATGCCTCCGGTCAGGATGACCAGCGACTCGCCGATGGCGAGGATGCCGACCTGGGACAGGTCACGACCCATGACCTGCATGTTCCCGATGCTCGCGTAGGTCGGCGCGTTCAGTGCGATGAGGACGAATACCACCACGCACGCGATGAGCACGCCGGCTTCCGGCGACTCGGCGAGCTTGCGCAGCAGCCGGGTAGCGGCGCGCTGCCTGCTCGGGCTGGGTGGGACATCGGCCGGCAAAAGCGTGCTCTGGGCGCTCATGCTGCAGCTCCGTTAGTGGGCAAGGGCTTGTTCGCGGCAGCGGCGGCCGTCATGATCCGTTCCTTGGTGGCCTGGTCGTGGTCGATGATCTGCACCGTCCGGCCGTTGTTCATCACCGCGATCCGGTGGCAGATGGACAGCAGTTCCTCGAGTTCGGAGGAGGCCACCAGCACTGCCATGCCCGCCGCGGCGGCGCGATCGATCAGTTCGTAGATTTCCGCCTTCGCGCCGACATCCACGCCGCGGGTCGGCTCGTCGAGCAGCAGCAGCCGAGGGTCTGTCGCGAACGCCCGGCCGAAGACGGCTCGCTGCTGGTTGCCACCGGACAGCGAGCCGATCAACTGCTCCACCGATTGCATCCGGACGTTGACGTTCGCGGTGATCTTGCGGGCCTCGTCGCGCTGGCGGCGGGGTCCGAGCAGCCAGCCGCGGCTGATGCGGCGCAGGATCGACACGGTCACGTTGGCGCTGATCGGCGCGAACAGCACGAGCGCCTGCTCTTTGCGGTCCTCCGGGATCAGCGCGATGCCGGCCGCCGTGCCGTCGCCCGGGCTGTTCGGTGCATAAGCTTTGCCGCCCAGCCACATCGTGCCCCCGGTTGCCGGCTGCGCGCCCGCGACGGTGTGGATCAGCCGGCTGCGGCCGGACCCCATGAGCCCGGCGACGCCGACGATCTCGCCGGTCCGCACCTCCAGATCCACCGGGCCAAGACCGTCGGCAGTCAGGCCTTCGACCCGCAGGACCACCTCGCTGTCTGGTGGCGGGGGCGTCGGCTTGCCGTGCACGATCTCGCCGCCGACCATTTCGCGGATCAGCCGCTCCTCGGATGCCTCCTCCGGCTGGAGATCGGCGACGAGGAGGCCGTTGCGGAGCACCAGGATCCGATCGCTGACTGTGAGCACTTCGTCGAGGCGATGCCCGATGAAAAGCACCGTGCCACCCCGTGCGGCCAGCTGCCGCGCGAGGCCCAGGACCATCTCCGCTTCGACCGGGCCGAGCGAGGACGTCGGTTCGTCGAGGATCAGCAGCTTGGGCTCCCGGCCCCACGCCTTGGCGATCTCGATCATCTGCCGGGCCGGCACCGGGAGCGTGCGCACCTCGCGATTCACGGGGATCGCGCTCGCGGACAGGCCGATCTCCGCCAGCATGGCCGCCGCTTCGGCGTGCTGTGCCTTCCTGTCGACCAGATAGCGCTTTGAGGAGTTGCGCGGGCGCCGTCCCAGGAGCAGGTTCTCTGCCACCGACAGCTGACCGACCAGCGGGAACTCCTGCGAGACCAGGGCCACGCCGAGGCGGCCGGCGGCTTCGGTTGATCCGGGGACCAGCGGCTGCCCATCGATCTCGATGTCACCGCCATCGCGGTCTACCGAGCCGGCCAGCGTCCCCATCAGCGTGGACTTGCCCGCGCCGTTCTCGCCGACGACGCCGATCACCTGACCCGCATGCAGGTCAAGTTCCGGCAGGTCGAGGACGCTGACCGAACCGTAGGACTTGTGGACCCCCCGCAGCCGCGCGGTGACCGCGCGGCCGGGGGTGTCGTCAGACACGGTCATCGTCATCAGATTCCGAGTTGCGCCTCAAGGGCCTGGTAGGAGCTCAGATCCGACTTGGTGACCAGGCCCACACCGGAGCTCAGCGTCGAGCCGTCCGACGCCAGATAGGGCTTGATGATGTTCATCGTGGCGGCCTTGCCGAGGACCTTCTGCGCAGCGAGGATGTACGCGCCGGTGTAGCCCTGCTCGTATGGCATCTGTACCACCGTGCCGGAGATCACACCAGACTGGATGAAGCTGAGCGTCTGCGCATCCGAGTCGTCACAGATGATGTGCACTGTGGCCGTCTTGCCAGCGGACGTGACCGCCTGGGCGAGGGCCGGACCGTCGTAGGAGTAGACCCCATAGAGGCCGTTGACATCCGGGTTGTTCGCCAGGATGGTTTCCGCGTCGGACGTGGCAGTGCTCGCCGAGAGGTTGTCGTTGACCTTCTGTGCGATCGTGATGCTCGTGCCTTTCAGCGCGGCCTCGAAGCCGGCGATGCGCTGGGTGGCGTTGGCCGCGGTCAGCGAGCCGACCAGGATCGCGACCTTGCCTTTACCGCCGAGCACCTGCTTCATCGCCGTGCCGGCCTGGAACCCGGCGTCGTAGTTCGGGGTGCCGAGGTAGAGCGAGGCGGCGGCGGTGCCTGGCAGCGGCGAGTCGATCGCCAGGACCGAGATGCCGTGCTGCACATCGGTCGCGATCGTCCCCTTCGCGGACGCCGGGTCGATCGCGGAGATGGAGTATCCGGTGATGCCTTGTGAGCGCAGCGTCTCCAGCTCCGAGTTCTGCTCGGTCAGCAGGCCGTTCGGTGGGGCGAAGAAGGTGCACTTGCTGCTGGCGATGCCCAGGTCGGAACAGCCCTTGAGGAAGCCGACCTGACCCGCCTTCCAGTAGTCGGCGGCCACGTTGACCACCATCGCGATGTTGACCGAGGACAGGCTCTTGCCAGCCATCGCGGCCTTCAGCGCCGCGTCCAGCTTGGCGAGATTCGCCTGGTTGAACGTGACCGTGCCTTTCAGCGTGATGGCGTGCCCTGTCGACTTCGAGCTGGTGGTGGATCCGCTGGATCCGGTGGCGCTCTTGGAACACGCTGCTAGCAGTGTCAGCAGCGCAATCGCCGACAGGGCGGCGACCGAACGAGACGTCTTACGCTTCATGCTCTGTGCCCTTCTGGTGTAAGAGATGGTGCTGCATCTTCATGTGCGGTGTTGCGGTTCCTCCTGGCGGACCTGCGCCAGCCCGCCCAGGAGCTGTGACGGCTGTGGAAGGCATCTAAAATCCCTGGGCGAGCCGGTAGTACGCCTGGTTGGAACGGATCTCGTTGATGAATCGGCGGATTGTGGTGTTGGCGTCGATGACCAGCAGTTCGACGCCGAGCATGTCCGCGAGATCGGCAAGGGCCGTAGTGCCGATGGCTGCGGACAGGACGGTGTGGTGCGGGCCGCCGGCGGTCAGCCACGCCTCGGTCGACGTGCGCCAGTTCGGGCGCGGCTGCCAGATCGCGCGAGCCACCGGAAGCCGCGGTAGCGGTTCTGGCGGCGCGACGACGTCAATCTCGTTGGCTATCAGCCGGAACCGGTCACCAAGATCGGCCAGGCCGACGACGAATGCCGGTCCGGGCGACCCGTCGAAGACCAGCCGTACTGGGTCCTCCCGGTCGCCGATGCCGAGCGGATGAATCTCGCAGGACGGGATCGCCGCCGCAATCGAGGGGCAGACTTCGAGCATGTGGGCACCGAGGATCAGTTCCCGCCCCGGTTCCAGGTGGTAGGTGTAGTCCTCCATGAACGACGTGCCGCCAGGCAGGCCGATAGACATCACCTTCAGGGTGCGAAGGAGTACTGCGGTCTTCCAGTCGCCCTCTGCGCCGAAGCCGTAGCCGTCGGCCATCAGCCGCTGCACGGCCAGGCCCGGCAGCTGGCGCAGGCCACCGAGATCCTCAAAGTTGGTGGTAAAGGCGCGGAACCTGCCGGAGGTGAGGAAGTCACGCAGTCCGAGCTCGATCCGCGCCGCATAGCGCAGGGATTCGTGCCGTGCACCGTCACGCTGCAGCTCGGCGGCGACTCGGTAGGTGTCCTCGTACTCCTTGACCAGGTCGGTCACTCGCCCGTCGGCGATCGAGTCGACCACCGCCACCAGATCGTTGACTCCGTAGGTGTTGACTGAGACGCCGAACTGGAGCTGCGCGGCGACCTTGTCGCCTTCGGTGACAGCGACATCCCGCATGTTGTCGCCGAACCGGGCCAGCTTCAGGCTGCGCAGCTCGGCCCGGCCGACTGCGGCGCGTACCCAGTTGCCGATCCGAGTGGTGACGGTCGGGTCGCTGAGGTGCCCCGCTACCGTCGTGCGGGCGAGGCCGAGCCGGGTCTGGATGTAGCCGAACTCGCGATCGCCGTGGGCGGCCTGGTTCAGGTTCATGAAGTCCATGTCGATGGTCGCCCACGGCAGCGCCACGTTCGCCTGGGTGTGCAGGTGCAGCATCGGCTCGGCCAGCGCGTCGAGCCCGGAGATCCACATCTTGGCGGGGGAGAACGTATGCATCCAGGCGATCACGCCGACGCAGTCGTCGTGAGAGTTCGCGTCCAGGCAGGCCCGGCGGATCGCCGCTGGGTCGGTGAGGACCGGCTTCCAGACCACGCGCGCGCCAAGGTCCGCATCGGCATCCAAGGCCCGTGCGATCTGCTGCGACTGCGCGGCGACCTGCTGCAGCGTCTCCTCGCCGTACATCGCCTGGCTCCCGGTCAGGAACCAGATTTCGCGACGTCTGGGGATGATCATCGTTCGGGAACTCCGCTCAAGCATGGCGTGGTTGCCGCTGACCGCAAGGTCCCTGCCCACGACGGTGGCGGTGCCTTGCTTTGTCGGCTGCCACGTCGTCCCCCTGGCGGCGGTGAGTCGGCCCTCCAGCCGCGGCCGGCGAATGTTTCGACCGGATGTCGCCCAGATGACCGCTGTGTACGGTGGCTCATTGTTAGCGCTAACTTGTCCTGTCGTCAAGACCTCGAGGACTTGCATGCACTGTCAGATCTAGGTTTAGTTGAGCGCCTGGCATCTGTTGACCGTCGTAGTTGTTAGCGCTCATAATTGCTGTCCAGCAACGCTGTCCGGGCGCAGCGAAGTCGGGCTGCTCCGTCCAGGCCGGTGAGCGGGAACTGGCGGATCGTCACGGCACCCGCGGTCGCGGCCGTGGCTGGCTGCCCAAGAGAGCGGTCGTCCGAGCGGCCGGGCTACATTGATGTGCAGCTACATCAGCCGAACCCGGCAGTCAAGTGAGGACGTACGTGGTCAAACCCGTCCGCGAGCCAGCGATGACGGACGTTGCCAAGCTGGCCGGCGTCTCGCACCAGACCGTTTCGCGGGTACTCAACGACCACCCCAACGTCCGGGAACAGACCCGCGCGCGAGTGCGGGCGGCGATTACCGAACTGGGCTACCGCCCCAACCGGGCCGCCCGCGTGCTCGCCACCGGGACATCCCAGGTCATCGGCTTCGTCTCCCGCACCTCGACCCTCTACGGCCCGGCGGCAACACTCACCGCCTTGGCCGAGGAGGCGCTGCAGCACGGATTCGCTGTCAACGTCGAGAGTGTCCGCACGCTCGATCGCCGGCCGGTCGCGGAGGCGATCAGCCGCCTTCGGGACCAGCGAGTCGCGGGCCTGGTGGTCATCGCGCCGGTCGAGTCCGCCAACGACGCGCTGGACGACCTGCCCGACGACATCCCGCTGGTCAACGTCGACGGCGACCCGCGACGGCCGATCGAACTGGTGACCGTGGACCAGGAGGCTGGAGCATACGCGGCCACCACCCATCTGCTGGCAGCCGGGCACCGCACGGTGTGGCACGTGTCCGGGCCCAACGACTGGTTCGACAGCCAGGGGCGCGTCACCGGGTGGCAGCGAGCCCTGACCGAGGCGGGCGCGGAAGTCCCACCGCTCATGCCAGCCGACTGGTCCGCAGCCTCCGGCTACCGCACCGGCCAGATCCTGGCCCGGATGAACGACGTGACCGCCGTGTTCGCCGCCAATGACCACCTCGCCCTGGGCATTCTGCGGGCGCTGCACGAATGTGGCCGGCGAGTACCGGAGGACATCAGCCTGGTCGGTTTCGACGACGTGCCTGAGGCGGGGTACTTCATCCCCCCGCTGACCACGATCCGGCCGGACTTCGAAGCGGTCGCCAGAGCCAGCCTCGAGCTGCTGCTGGCTCAGATCCGCACAGGCCGCCGCCTCGGCGACAGAAGGATGCTCACACCGACACTGGTCAGCCGCGACAGTGTGGCCCCTCCACATTCCTGATCCGCATCACCGGGCTCCTGCGCTGCTGGCCCGGCGCCCCGAGAAGGGCTTTGAGCGCCGGGCCAGCCGCGGCCAGCCGCGCCACCCGGCCGGAGCCCTGATCGCGGCCGGAGTTAATGGCGGCGCTTTGGCCGCTGGTTACGGATTGGTGGGCTGAAGCTTGGCCGTGAGCTGCACGGCGGGGTTCGCCGAATTGTCCACGACTTGCAGCTCAAAGGGGAACTTGCCGGTTCCTTTCTGCCACTGCGCACCGACGGGCTTGATGATGCCCACCCCCGGCGCCGGGCCACCTGCGAAGTTCAGGCCCCCGCACATGCCGCTGTAGCTCACGTTGTGCAGTGCGTGGGCGAGGGCAGCCTTGTCGTGCGGGTCGCCGACCGCGGTGAACGCCTCCCTGGCCACCTCGAACAGGCTGTAGGTCGACCCGATCGACTGCACCCACTGGTTGCCGGTCTGCGACTGGAAGGCGTCCGCCAGCGCCTTCGCGCTCTGGCCGTCCAGCGACGACTTGTAGGGCATGTACGGGCCCCACCAGGAGTCGGTGGCGATGTTGTTGACCAGCGGCCCGAGTGCGGCCGTGTCGGCCGGGAACAGCAGCACCTTGGCCACGGTCGCCAGCTTCGGCTTCCAGCCCTGCTGGGCTGCCTGCTTCCAGAACGTGTTGAAGTCCGGCGGGATCGGGCAGTTGGAGTAGATCTCGCTGTTCGTGGACTTGAACTTGGCGATCATCGCGGAGTAGTCGGTGGTGCCGTCGGTGTACCCGCCGCCATCCACCACGGTGTAGCCCGATGCCTTGATGAGCGGCTCGAATCCGCCGCGGAACGCGTTGCCGTCGGCGTCGTTCGGGTACATGCAGGCGACCTTCTTGTTGTTCGGGATCCGGTTCCACATCGGGATGAACGTCTCCTGGAACTCCTTCAGGCCGAAGAAGAACACCGTGCAGTACCGAAAGAGCTGGGTCGGCTTAACGGGGTTGCCGCCCAGGCCGGCATACCACGACTCCCAGGGGACCACCGTCGAAGCACAGGGCACGCCCTGGGTCTCGGCGACGACCGCGACCGGGTTGGTGGTCTCGGGGGTGGAGGTGGTCAAGAGCATGTCGACGTTGTTGTTGAGGATCAGCTGGCGTGCGACCTGCGAGGCGCGGTTGGGGTCGGACTGGCTGTCCGCGACCACGATG
>DATKRG010000204.1:0-2128 GCA_035532275.1 Streptosporangiaceae bacterium
GCGCACCAAGCTGCTCGCACCCGGCCAGTCCCGCCACCGCGCCAGCACGGCCATCCGCCGACGAGGCCGTGCCCTGCGGCCACGCCGGGCAGCCATCAGCATTCGCCGTCGCTGGCCACCTGCTGGCATCGCGTCACCTCCGGTGCCGGGCTGGCAGGCCGCGGCGCGGGTGCCAGCTGATGGGACAGCATCGAGCGAGCAGCATAAGGCCCCCAGCGGCCGCTGACCAGTGGGCTGGATGTCGTCGCAGACCTCGGCTGCTGGGGTGGTCACCTCCTACGGGTATGACCCGGCAGGGGAGACCACCAGCCTCACCGACGGCGTCGGCAACGTGACCAGGTCCTCCTTTGACGCGGCCGGCCGGGACCTACAACTCGTGGAACCTGCCTGAGTCTCAGATCGAGCCGTCCACGGCGGCCTATTCCTCGCCGGCGCAGGGGACGTTCACGGCCGCCTATGACGCCAGCGGCAGGCTGGCGACGGTGACCCAGCCTGGCGGTGTGACACTCGCCGACACCTATAACAGCGCCGGGGAGCTGACCGGGCAGTCGGGGAGCGGGGCGGACGCGGCGACCGCCACCCGCAGTTTCGGCTACGACCTGGCCGGGGGCATGACATCGGCCAGTACGCCGGCGGCCGGTCCGGCGCCGGCCACGAGCGAGTCGTTCAGCTACAACGACCGTGGGCTGCCGCTGTCGGCGTCGGGGAGCGGTGGCTCGTCGTCCTTCACCTACAACGGGGACGGCGCGCCGGTGTCGGTCACGGACGCGGCGGGCACCACGTCATACACCTACGACAACGCGGGCCGGCTGGCCACTTTGGCTGACCCGCTGACCGGGACGACCGCGGCCTACTCGTACAGCCCCATGTCGCAGGTGTCGCAGATCTCATACGGCTCCGGCAACGATGTCCGGGCGTTCGGCTACAACAACCTGCACCAGCTGACCTCGGACACGCTGACCACCGCAGGCGGGGCGACCGCGGCCTCGATCAGCTACGGCTACGACCTGAACGGCAACCTGACGTCGAAGACAACAACCGGGTTCGCCGGGCCGGCTGCGAATACCTACACCTACGATGAGGCGAACCGGCTGACGTCGTGGAACAACGGCTCCACGGCGACGGACTACAGCTACGACGGGGCGGGGAACCTCACCCAGGCGGGCAGCCAGACGCTGACGTATGACGCCCGGGATGAGCTGACCAGCTCTCAGCCGGGGTCCGGCGGTGCCACCACGTTCTCCTATACCGCCCGTGGCACCATGTCGTCGGCGGCTGGCCCGGACGGCACCCAGTCCTTCGCCAGCGACGCTTACGGGCAGGGGGTCACCCAGGCGGGCCAGCAGTACACCTATGACGCGCTCGGGCGGGTGCTGACCGGTTCGGGCAATGGTGAGTCGTTCGGCTTCGGCTACGCCGGCACGGGCAGCCAGATCACGGCCGACGGGACCTGGGACTACAGTTACGATCCCGGCGGTGGCCTGGCCGCTGCCGGCCCGTCCGGCGGCCCGGCTGGGCAGGGTGTGATCGCCTACACCGATGCCCATACCGATGTGACCGGCGATTTCTCGCCGTCGGCCGCGTCTTTGACCGGGTCGGCAGCTTATGACCCGTTCGGCAACGTGCTGGCCTCTTCGGGGCTGGCGGGGAACCTGGGGTATCAGTCTGGTTTCACTGATCCGGCCAGCAAGCTCGTGCACATGGGTGCCCGCTGGTACTCACCGGCGGATGGCCAGTTCACCAGCCGTGACACCGTCACGGTGAGCCCGGTGCCGGACGAGGCGGCGGCCAGCCCGTTCGCCTATGCCGGTGACAACCCGCTGACCGGAACCGATCCGACTGGGCATTTCCTGGCGGTTCCCGGTGGTGGGGGGACGGCGCGGGCGCCGGTGCGTCACTATTACAGCCCGCCGCCACCGCCGCCTGCGCGGTCGTGTGGTGGCTGGTCGAGCTGGCTCAGTCCCGGCTGTCTCGCGCGCCACGTGGGCAGCATGTACAACCATGCCGTGAACGGTTATCACCGGGCGGTTCACCTCGTCACCCACGTGACTCGCGTGATCTACGGGGGCGCCTACCGGGCGCTGCAGGGCCTGCGCTCGCTGCGCGCCAGGGCGGTGCACTTCGCCGG
>DATKRG010000205.1:0-6662 GCA_035532275.1 Streptosporangiaceae bacterium
CGCATCGCCGGCAACGCGCTGACCTGTGAGGTCGCCCCGGGCGACAACTGGTCGATTCACGTGGCCGTCGAGCAGGCCCAGCCCGGCGACATCCTCGTGGTCACCCCCACCAGCCCGTGCAGCGACGGGTACCTCGGCGAGCTGCTCGCCGAGAGCCTGCGGGCGCACGGCGTCCGGGGAGCTGTCCTGGACACCGGCACCCGTGACGTCGCGGTCCTGACCGAGATGGGTTTCCCGGTCTGGTCGAAGGCGATCTCCGCCAAGGGCACGGTGAAGGAGACACCCGGGAACGTGCAGACGCCCATCGTCTGCGCTGGCGTGTATGTGCGGCCCGGGGACGTGGTCGTCGCCGACGACGACGGGGTCGTGGTCGTGCCGCGTGAGCAGGCCGCGGCGGTGCTCGAAGCCGCCCAGAAACGCGAGGCCAACGAGACATCCAAACGGGCGCAGCTGGCCGCCGGGGTACTCGGCCTCGACATCTACGACATGCGAGGCCGGCTCGCCGGCAAGGGACTGCGCTATGTCGACTACACGGACTCGCCGTGACCCAGACCGCCATCTCCTGTGCTGTCATGCGGGGCGGGACGTCCAAGGGGCTGATGTTCCTCGCCGATGACCTGCCCGGTGACCGTGCGACGCGGGACGCGGTGCTGCTGGCCGCCATGGGCTCCCCGGACGAGCGGCAGATCGACGGCATGGGCGGTGCCCACCCCCTGACGTCGAAGGTGGCCGTGGTGAGTTTGTCGCCCCGCGACAACGCGGACGTGGACTACTTGTTCCTCCAGGTCTGGCCAGACCGGCCGGAGGTTTCCGACAGTCAGAACTGTGGCAACATGCTCGCCGCCGTCGGGCCGTTCGCGATCGACCAGGGGCTCGTGCCCGCGGGCGACCCCGTGACGCCGGTCCGCATCTGGATGCGCAACACCCAGACCCTCGCGACGGCTCTGGTCCACACGCCGGGTGGTCGCGTCCGCTACGACGGGCCCGCGCGCATCGACGGCGTGCCGGGCACCCACGCACCCATCCCCATCGAGTTCGCCGACGTCGCCGGCTCCTCGTGCGGCGCGCTGCTCCCGACTCAGAACGTCACCGACGTCATCGAGGGAACGACGGTGACCTGCATCGACAACGGCATGCCGGTCGTGTGCATCGCCGCGTCCGATCTCGGGCTTTCGGGTGAGGAGTCACCGGCGGAGCTGGAGGGCAACGCCGAGGTGACCCGGCGGGTCGAGGCGATCAGGCTCGCCGCCGGGCCGCTGATGAACCTCGGGGATGTCACGGACGCGACGGTGCCGAAGATGAGCCTGCTGTCGCCGCCGGCGCACGGCGGCGCCATCTCGACCCGGACGTTCATCCCCAAGCGCGTGCACGAGGCGATCGGAGTGCTGGGCGCGGTGTCCGTCGCCACCGCGTGCGTGCTGCCCGGATCGGTGGCGCACGCCATCGCCGACGTCCCGGACAAAGCCGAGGGGTCGATCGAGGTGGAGGTCGAGCATCCCACCGGTTTCTTCACCGTCACCATCGACGTGGAGGCGGCCGGCGGCTCGGTCGCCGTGACCAAGTCGGCGCTGCTGCGTACCGCCCGCCTGCTCATGCGCGGCGAGGTGCTCGTGCCATCGTCGGTGTGGAACCAGGGAGCTGCGCTGTGATCATCGACTGCCACGGGCATTACACGACCGCGCCAGCCGCGCACACCGACTGGCGCGCGCGCCAGCTCGCGGCTTACGCTGACGGCCGCCCGGCACCGGACTACCCGGCCATCTCCGACGACGAGATCCGCGAGTCGATCGAGCAGAACCAGCTCCGGCTGCTGCGCGAGCGCGGCGCCGACATGACCATCTTCTCGCCGCGCGCGTCCGCCATGGCCCACCATGAGGGCGATGAGCGGGTCAGCCAACAGTGGTCGCGGGCGTGCAACGACCTCATCGCGCGCGTGGCCGGGCTGTTCCCGGAGACGTTCATCGGCGTCTGCCAGCTCCCGCAGTCACCCGGCGCGGACCTGAGATCGTCCGTCGCCGAGCTGGAGCGGTGCGTCACCGAGCTGGGGTTCGCCGGCTGCAACCTCAACCCGGACCCAAGCGGGGGCAAGTGGACCGCCCCGCCGCTCACCGACCGCTTCTGGTACCCGATCTACGAGAAGATGTGCGAGCTGGACGTGCCCGCCATGGTGCACGTCTCCAGCAGCTGCAACCCCGTCTTCCACGCGACGGGCGCGCACTACATCAACGCCGACACCACGGCGTTCATGCAGCTCATCCAGGGCGATCTGTTCGCCGACTTCCCGGACCTGCGGCTGGTGATCCCGCACGGCGGCGGTGCGGTCCCCTACCACTGGGGCCGTTACCGCGGGCTCGCCGACATGCTGGGCAAGCCGCCGCTGGCCGAGCACGTCATGAAGAACGTGTTCTTCGACACCTGTGTCTACCACCAGCCCGGCATCGACCTGCTGTTCGAGGTCATCGATGTCGGCAGCATCCTGTTCGGGTCGGAGATGGTGGGCGCGGTCCGGGGCATCGACCCCGGGACCGGGTATCACTTCGATGACACCAAGCGGTACATCGACGCACTCGGCCTGGCCGAGGCCGACGCGGCGTCTGTGTACTCAGGCAACGCCCGGCGGGTATACCCGCGTCTCGACCAAGCCCTGCGCGCACGAGGACTGTAACTGCGGATGACTGCCACGTTCACGCCCGACGCCGACTGGCTCGCGTTCCACCCGGACCCCAGCAAGCCGGCCTATGTCCCGCCGCCGGGCGCGGTCGATGCCCACTGCCATGTGTTCGGCCCCGGCGACGTCTTCCCCTACGCACCGGAGCGCAAGTACACGCCGGTCGACGCCGGCAAGGAGCAGCTGTTCGCGCTGCGTGACTTCCTCGGCTTCGATCGCAACGTCATCGTCCAGGCGACCTGCCACGGGGCCGACAACAGCGCCATGGCGGACGCACTGCTCGCGGCGGGCGGCCGGGCGCGGGGGGTGGCGACCATCCGGCCGGGCGTGTCCCGGGCCGAGCTCGCCGACCTGGACGCGGCGGGTGTGCGCGGCATCCGGTTCAACTTCGTCAAGCGCCTCGTCGACCCCAAGCCAGATGACTATTACCTCGGCCTGGCCGACCTGGTGGCCGAGCTCGGCTGGCACATCGTCGTGTATTTCGAAGCCGCCGACCTGGCCGAGCGCTGGCAGCTGTTCACCCACCTGCCCACGATCGTGGTCGTGGACCACATGGGCCGGCCCGATGTGTCGCAGCCGGTGGACGGCCCCGGCTTCGCGCAGTTCACGCGCTTCATGAGCGAGCACGGGAACGTCTGGTCCAAGGTGAGCGGCGCCGAGCGCCTGTCGGTCTCCGGCCCGCCGCAGTACGCCGACGTCGTCCCCTTCGCGCGCCACATCGTCGAGACGTTTCCCGACCGGGTGATCTGGGGAACGGACTGGCCGCACCCGAACATGAAGAGCCACATGCCCGACGACGGGAACCTCGTCGACGTGATCCCGCGGATCGCCGTCACCGATGACCTGCAGCGCCGGCTGCTGGTGGACAACCCCCTGCGCCTGTATTGGGAGGCCTCATGACGACGTACACCTCAGAGTTCGATGACATCCCTGGCACCCGGGTGTTCACCGCGCAGCGCGCGAAGCAGGGCTACCACCTGAACCAGTTCTGCATGAGCCTGATGAAGGAGGAGAACCGCAAGCGGTTCAAGGCGGATGAGCGGGCCTACCTCGACGAGTGGCCGATGACGCAGGCCCAGAAGCAGGCCGTGCTGGACCGCGACTACAACGCCCTGCTCGACCTCGGCGGCAACATCTACTTCCTGGCGAAGATCTTCGCCACCGACGGGCTCAGCTATGTCCAGGCGGTGAGCACCATGACCGGCATGTCAGTGCCGGACTACCAGCAGATGATGCTGGGCGGGGGGCGCTCGCCGGAAGGCTGGCGCTCGGTGAAGGAAGGTAACTGACCATGGCCCGCATCACCGCTGGCTTGACCACCAGCCACATCCCGGCCATCGGCGCCGCGATCGACCTCGGCAAGACGCAGGAGCCCTACTGGAAGCCCCTGTTCGCCGGGTACGAGTGGACCAAGGCCTGGGCCGCCGAGAATGTCCCCGATGTGGTGATCCTGGTCTACAACGACCACGCGTCCGCGTTCACGCCGGAGCTGGTCCCCACGTTCGCGCTCGGCTGCGCCGACGAGTTCAAGCCGGCTGACGAGGGGTACGGCCCGCGCCCGGTCCCGGTCGTCCAGGGACGGCCCGATCTGGCGGCCCACCTGGCGGAGTCGCTCATCCTGGACGAGTTCGACCTCACCTTGATGTACAAGCTGGACGTCGACCACGGCCTCACCGTCCCGCTGTCGCTCGTCTACGGCCAGCCCGACGAGTGGCCGGTGCGGGTCATCCCGCTCGCCGTGAACGTCGTGCAGTACCCGCCGCCGACCGGCCACCGCTGCTTGCGCCTGGGCCAGGCGATCCGCCGGGCCACGGCGAGCTTCGGCGAGGACATCACGGTCCACGTCTGGGGCACCGGCGGCATGAGCCACCAGCTGCAGGGACCCCGCGCGGGCTTCATCAACTCCGAGTTCGACACCGCGTTCCTCAACCGGCTCGTCAAGGACCCGGAGGGCCTGGCGACAGTGCCGCACCTGGAATACGTGCGCGAAGCGGGCTCGGAGGGCATCGAGCTGGTCATGCAGCTGATCATGCGTGGCGCCATGGGCCCGAAGGTCGAGGAGCTGTACCGCTTCTACCACGTCCCCGGGTCCAACACCGCGGTCGGGCACATCGTGCTGGTGCCCTCCGACCCGTCCGGCCAGGAAGAGAGCTAGCCATGCGGATCGCCGTTGCCGGGGCCGGTGCCTTCGGCATCAAGCACCTCGACGGGCTCGCCAGCATCGACGGCGTCACCGTCACGTCCATCGTCAGCCGCAGGCTGGAGCAGGCCGAGGAGGTCGCGCGAAAGTACGGCGCCGCCCACGCCACGACCGACCTGGGCGAGGCGCTCGCCCGTGACGATGTCGACGCCGTCATCTTGTGCACCCCGACCCAGATGCACGCCCAGCAGTCCATCGCGGCGATGCGTGCGGGCAAGCACGTCCAGGTCGAGATCCCGCTCGCCGACAGCTGGGCGGACGCGCAGGAGGTCGATCAGGTACAGAAGGAAACCGGCCTGGTCTGCATGGTCGGGCACACCCGCCGGTTCAACCCCTCGCACCAGTGGATCCACCGCCGCATCACCGCGGGTGAGCTGTCCATCCAGCAGATGGACGTGCAGACGTACTTCTTCCGGCGCACCAACATGAACGCTCTGGGCCAGCCCCGCAGCTGGACCGATCACCTGCTCTGGCACCACGCCGCGCACACCGTGGACCTGTTCCAGTACCAGACCGGCGAGGACGTCGAGATCGCGAACGCCGTGCAGGGGCCGCTGCACCCGGAGCTGGGCATCGCGATGGACATGTCCATCCAGCTGCGGACGCCCGCCGGCCGGATCTGCACCCTGTCGCTGAGCTTCAACAACGATGGCCCGCTCGGCACCTTCTTCCGCTACATCTGCGACAACGGCACCTACATCGCCCGCTACGACGACCTGGTCACCGGGCGGGAGGAGCCGGTCGACGTGTCGACGGTCGACGTGTCCACCAATGGCATCGAGCTGCAGGACCGCGAGTTCGTCGCGGCGATCGCCGAAGGACGCGAGCCGAGCTCAAGCGTCGGCGGCGTCCTGCGCTGCTACCGGGTGCTCGGCGAGCTGGAGGGCCAGCTCGCGCGGCAGCTGTAGGCAGCGCGGTGCCGGAGCGGCTGGTCGCGTCGCTGGAAGGGCCAGCGGGCGCGCCGGTGCTCGTGCTCGGCAACTCGCTCGGCACCACCCGCGAGCTCTGGGAACCGCAGGTGGCCGCGCTGCGCGGGCGGTTCCGGCTGCTGCGCTACGAGCACCGCGGGCACGGCGGGTCGCCGGCCCCGCCGGGGCCTTACGCGGTCGCCGGCCTGGCCGCCGACGTCCTCCGGCTGCTCGACGACTTCGGCGTGGCCGCCGCCTCCTACTGCGGCGTCTCGCTGGGCGCAATGATCGGCATGTGGCTGGCCGCGCACGCGCCGGAGCGGATCGACCTGCTCGCGCTGTGCTGCACCTCCGCCTATCTGCCCCCGGCGCAGGCATGGGAACTGCGCGCGGCCCGGGTGCGGTCGGCTGGCCTGGCGGCGATCTCCCAGCAGGTGGCCGGGCGCTGGTTCACGCCCGGCTTCCACGAACGTGACCCCGCCACCGTGGCCGCCTTCGTGGCGACGCTGGAATCGGTGACTCCCGAAGGCTACGCCGGCTGCTGCGAGGCGATCGCCGGCATGGACCTGCGCTCGTCGCTGGCCGCGATCTCCGCGCCGACGCTGGTCATCGCCGGTGAGCAGGACCCCGCGACCCCGCCCTGGCACGGCGCCCAGGTCGCCTCGGGCCTGGCATGCTCACAGCTGCGGGTCATCCGCGGCGCCGCTCACCTGGCCAGCGTCTCGCACCCCGGCGAGGTCACCGCCGCCCTCATGGCTCATCTGACCGGCTCGGTGAGCCGCCCCCGCTGGCCCTGACCCCACCCCGGGCCGTGTTCAGCCCATCAGCGCCCGGCCGGCGTCCTCGATCTGGCGCTGCGAGAGCAGCACCGCGTCGGCCGCGTCGC
>DATKRG010000206.1:0-22305 GCA_035532275.1 Streptosporangiaceae bacterium
CGGGTGAACGGCCAGGTGTACGCGCAGCCGCTGGTCGTCGGCGGCACCGTCATCGCCGCCACCGAGACCAACTGGGTCTACGGCATCAACGCGGCCACCGGCCGGGTCACGTGGCACCGCCATCTCGGCAGCCCCTTCCCCACCTCGGCCGACCACTGCACCGATCTGCAGCCGCACGCCGGGATCACCAGCACGCCCGTCTACGACCCGGCCACCGGCTCGGTGTACGTGGTCGCGGAAACCGCCGGCCCGGGCGGCGCGAACGCCGCATTCCACCTGGTCGGGCTCGATGTCACCAGCGGGCACATCACCGAGCGGGTGCTCATCCACGGCCGGCCGTCCAACGACTCCCGGATCGTGTTCCGTGCCTTCGCCGAGTTGAGCCGTCCCGGCCTGCTGCTGATGAACGGCTGGGTCTACGCCGCCTTCGGCTCCCACTGCGACCAGCGGCCATATGTCGGTTTCGTGGCCGGGGTGAGCGTCCCGCACGGCAGGCTCACGCTGTGGACCGACGAGGCCGGGGTGACCGATGAGCAGGCCGGCATCTGGCAGAGCGGCGGCGGGGTGATGTCGGACCGGCCGGGCCGGCTCTACGTCACCTCCGGCAACGGGGTCTCCCCGCCGCCGGGGCCGGGCGGCTCACCGCCCGGCCAGCTCGCCGAGTCGGTCATCCGGCTGGCGGTCAGGCACACCGGGACGCTGGCCGCGCGCGACTTCTTCAGCCCGCAGAACGCGCCGGCGCTCGACGCCGGCGATACCGACCTCGGGTCCGGCGGGCCGGTGGGCCTCCCGTTCGGCGCCACCGCGTTCCGGCGGCTGCTCGTCCAGGCGGGCAAGGACGGCCGGGTCTTCCTGCTCGACCGCAACCATCTGGGCGGCCGGTCGCAGGGCGGGGGCGGCGGCAACGCGGCCGTCAGCCAGGCTGGCCCGTACGGGGGCCAGTGGGGGCACCCGGCCGCGTTCGGCGACACCAGCGTGGTCAGCGCGCGCAACTCCGGCGGCTCCCACGACTACGTGTACTACCTGGGCCGCTCCGACTACCTGCGATGGCTGAAGTTCCGGGTCCGCCACGGGCGGCGGCCGGCCCTGACCGACGTCGCGGTCAGCCCGTTCCGGTTCGGCTTCACTTCGGGCTCGCCGGTGGTGACCTCGTCAGGCACCAGCCCGGCGTCGGCGGTGGTGTGGGTGGTCGGGGTCCGCAACGCCCGCGGCGACGGCGGCACCCTGGACGCCTTCCCGGCCGTGCCCCCGGCGCACTGCCACCGGCCGTGTGTGCTGCGGACGATCTGGTCGGCGCCGATCGGCCGGGGGAGCAAGTTCTCGGTGCCTGCCACCGACGGGGCCCGGGTCTACGTGGGCACCCGCAGCGGCCGCGTGATCGGGTTCGGCAGCACCAAGGCGGCCCCGCTGGCGGGCCGCGGGCAGGTCACGTTCGGCCCGACCACGGTCGGCTCGGCCCGCCGCCTGGACATCGACGTCACCGCCAGGGCGCGGGTGACGGTCACCGGCGTCTCGGTGAGCTCCGCGGCAGCTCCCGACCCGTTCTCGGCTGGCCCGGCGACCGTGACCGGGCCGGGGGGTGGGCCTGCCGTACGGGCCCGGTTCCCGGTTTCGCTGTCCGCGGGTGGCCGGCTGCACGTGCCGGTCCGGTTCGCTCCTGGCGCGCCCGGCGGGGTGACCGGGGCACTGTCGCTCACGACCAGCTCCCGGCGGTTCGGATCGCTGCAGGTGCCCCTGGCCGGGGACGGCACCCGGGCCGGCCTGTACGCCGCGCCGGGCGCGCTGCCGTTCATTCTGAACACCTCCGGCGAGCCGGCCGGTGATGTGCCGATCGGGACCAGGGTGCCGCTGACCACCGACATCACCAACGGCGGGACCACGACGCAGACCGTGACCCGGGTGAGCGGGCCGTCCGGGCCGTTCACCGTCACCGGCCTGCCCCGGCCCGGCACCCGGCTCCAGCCGGGCCAGTCGATCGTGCTGGAGGTGACCTTCGCGCCCACCCGGCCGGGCCTGGTCACCAGCGCGATCACGATCGGCGGCAGCACCGGCACCTCCGCCACTGTGGCCCTGTCCGGCAGCGGCCGGGCGGCGCAGAGCAAGCTGACCGTGGTCCCGGCCGCGGCGCACTTCGGGCACGTGCGCGTCGGCAGGCAGGCGGTGGTCACGCTCACCGTCACCAACGCGGGCAACCTGCCCGCCACCATGGGCGGCTCTCACCGGCTGGCCGCCCCGTACGGCGCGCTCTACCCGGTACCGGCCGACCTGCCGCTCAACCCCGGCTACCGGCTGGACGTCCCGGTCACCTTCACCCCGGCCCGCAAGGGTGCCTTCGCGGCCACCTACCGGATCACCTGGACCGACCTGCGCGGCACCCACACGCTGGCAGTCCGCCTGACCGGGACCGGCACCTGACCGGCACGCCCGGCCCGGCCGCCTCAGCTGGAGATGTCGGCACTGGTGAAGCGCGCCCAGGCGATCGCGCAAAAAACCACGATATAGACGCCGAACGATAGGAGCCCATGCAACAGGCTCGCAGCATCGATCGGCGTGCGAAGCAACGAGTCGAACGAGAGCCACCAGTGGGTGGGCAGGTACGGCTGGACCACCGCGAACTGCGGGATGTTGTCGGCGACCTCGCTGACCACGGCCAGCACCAGCACCGTGGCGATGGCGCCGATGGGATGCTCGGTGAAGGTGGAGATGGCCAGCCCGATCGCGCCGAGCGCGGCCATCCCGGCGGCCACGTAGAGCGTGACGAACAGCACCCGTACCAGCCCCTGCCCGAGCGAGACCGTGTTCCCGGACAGCAGCGTCACCGGCCCGACGCCGAACAGGGCGGCGCCGGCCGCCAGCGAGGCCCCGACCACGACGCTGCATGAGGCCAGGGCGAACACCACGATCGCGGCGTATTTGGCGGCCAGCAGCCTGGTCCGCCCGGCGGGCACGGTGAGCAGGTACCGGATGGTGCCCAGCCCGGCCTCCCCGGCCACCGACTCCCCGGAGACCACCGCGACCGCCAGCGGCAGCATCAGCGCGATCATGACGGTGAGCGCGATGAACGCCAGGAACACCCCGTTCCCGGCGAGCTGGTCGATGAAGGACGATTCCGGCCCGCCGCCGCCGCGCGGCGCGGACAGCCGCAGCGCGATCCCGAGCAGGATGGGAAGCGCAGCGAGCGCGGCGAGCAGGGCCAGGTTGCGGAGCCGCCGGAAGACCAGGCGCAGTTCGGAGCCGAACAGGCGGAACCAGGCGGGCACCGCTCCCGGGACCCGGCCCATGGTCACGGCCGGCCCGGCCGGCGGCGCGGCTGTCTCAGCCGTCGACATCGAACCCCTCCCCGGTGAGCCCGACGAACAGGTCCTCCAGGTTCGGCTTGGGCGTCGCCAGCCCGGCGACGCCGACGCCGGCCAGGACGAGCTCGCGGCAGATCACCTCGGGGGCATGGTCGGCGAGCAGAGCGCTCACCTCACCGGCGGCCGGCCGGATGTCGGCCAGCCCGAGGGTGCCCAGCAGCTGGGCCGCTTCGCCGGGCTGCGCGGTGCGGATGACGATCCGGCTGCTGCCCCGGCTCCGCAGCTCGTCCAGGGTGCCCTGGAACACCAGCCGCCCAGTACGCATCACTCCCACATGGGTGCAGATCTGCTCCACTTCGGCCAGCAGGTGGGAGGACACCAGCACGGTCACGCCGTCGGTGGCGATCTCCCTGATCAGGGTCCTGACCTCGCGGGTGCCCTGTGGGTCCAGGCCGTTGGTGGGCTCGTCCAGGATGATCAGCTCACGCGGGCGGAGCAGGCCGGTGGCGATCGCCAGCCGCTGCTTCATGCCGAGCGAGTAGGCCCGGTACCGCTTCCTGGCGGCGCTGAGCAGGCCGACCCGTTCCAGCGCGGCGTCGATCCGGGCCTGCGCCGTGCGCGGATCGGCGGTCCGGTCGGCGGCGTCGATCCGGGCCAGGTTGGCCCGCCCCGACAGGTACGGGTGGAAGGCGGGGCCTTCCACCAGCGAGCCCACCCGGGGCAGCACCCTGCCCCCGGCCGCCGGGATCGGCTCGCCGAGCAGCGTGACCGTGCCAGCGGTCGGGTAGATCAGCCCGAGCAGCATCCGGATGGTGGTGGTCTTGCCGGACCCGTTGGGCCCGAGGAAGCCGTAGACCGATCCGCGGGGCACGGCCAGGGCGAGATCGTCGACCGCCAGCTGACCACCGCGGAACCGCTTGGCCAGCCCGCCGGTGACGATCGCCGGGTCAGCTGGGGAGGCCGGGCCGGCTGGGCCGACTGTGCTGGCGGGCGCGACGGCCTGGCCGGTGGCGGGACCCGCCACGCTCACTTGACCTGCCCGGCCGCGCTGTAGAGCACGGACGGGGACACCGCACCGATCAGGACATGGCCGTTGCTGGTGATCAGGGCCGAGATCAGGCTGGTCTGTACCAGCTTGCCTCTCCCCCAGGCACCCTGGACTGGCGTGGCCGACTTGAGCAGGGCGGCCAGGATCGCGGCGCTGCTGACGCTGCCGCCACCGCCGCCGGGCCCGGAGGCCGCTGACTGGGCGGCCTGACCCACCGCGGCGGCCGGGTTGCCGCCCTGGCTGAGCGCGGTCAGCGCCGAGGCGGGCAGGACGGCCACCGTCAGCCAGCTCTTGCCGATCGCTGTCACCCCGGGCGCTGCCAGCCGTGGCCGCGGGCCTGTCCCGGTCCCCCCGGTGGGCTGGCCCGGCACCAGCGTGTGCACGCTGGCTCCCGGCGGCGGGGTGAAGTCGAAGGTGGACGCGGGCGGCGCACCGAACGTGATCGAGGTGAAGCCGGTCTGGAAGGCGGGGCTGGCCGCACCCCGCGCGAACAGCTGGACGCCCAGCACGACGCCGGGGTGCTGCGCGTCCAGGTCGATGACCACCTTGCCGACCAGTGAACGGCTGTCCCGGGGGGCGATCACCAGCTGGTAGGCGTCCTGGCCCGCCACGGTCGTGGTGGGGCCGGATGTCACGCTGGTGCTCGGCCCGACCGCGGCCAGCACCTTCTGCGCGGCCTGCTGCGGGGTCAGCGGGGCAGGTGTGCCGGTCCCGGTGCCATCCGGGGCGCCGCTGCGCCTGGCTGGCAGGGTGATCCGGGTTACCGAGTCCGAGCTGCTCTGCCACACCCATGCGGTGCTGCCGTTACGGATGAGGTCGGTCTCGCCCAGCGGGATCGGCAGGGCGAGCCGGACGTGCGCCGGGTCGGCGTACGAGAGCTTGATCGTGTGCGAGCCGGTCAGCAGGGACAGGATCGAGGACTGGCTCTGCTCGCCGGGCAGCTGCGGGATGCCGAGGTCCGCCGACTCCGCTACGGTGCCGCTCATGGCCGGCGGCGAGCCCGCGTGGCTGGCCAGCGCGGCGAGCAGCTGTGTGGGCGTCCGGGCGGGCAGGTCCGGCGAGGCCGCCGCGGCGGTCACCATTGACCCGGCTGTCACAGCTGCTACTAGTGCGACCGCGCCGGCCGGGACCACCCAGCGGGCCCGGCGCGAGGTCATCGCCACAGGCATCATCGCCACCTCACACTCGCTCGGCCCGGGCCACCGATATCCGGCGCGGGTGCCGACCTGGCCCAGAACACGACCGCTGGGGTCAGGCTATGCGAAAAGGGCCGGGCGCACGTCACCCGCGGGGACGGTTCCCGGGTCACCCGCAGGGATGACACCGGGGGAATACGGCCAGCGGCCGCTGGCAGTTCCTACCAGCTGCCCCACGGGAGCAGCGAGGTGACCGCGATGACCGCGAACAGCAAGGTCAGGTAGGCGATCGACAGGTGGAACAGGCGCATGGGGGCAGGGTTGGCGCTGGGCTGCACGACACCCGCGCACGCGCCCTCGGTCAGCTTCGTGTCCGGCGTGCTTGCGAGCGCCGTGCTTGCGAGCGCTGTGCTTGCGAGCACTGTGCTCGCTGGGGCCGTGCTCGCCGTGGTGGGCACGGCGCCGTCGCCGATCCTGGCGACCCGGAGCTGGAGCCGGTGTGCCTCGGTCAGGAACCAGCCGCCGAGCGCCACCGCGCTCGCCGTGTACAGCCAGCCGGCGTAGGGGGCGAGTGCCAGCGTGGTCGCGACCATGACGTAGGAGTAGATGAGGATCTTGCGCGCCACCACCGAGGGTGGTGCCACCACCGGCAGCATCGGCACGCTCGCGGCGGCGTAGTCGTCCTTGAACTTCATGGCCAGCGCCCAGAAATGCGGCGGTGTCCAGAAGAAGATGATGGCGAACAGCACCACCGCGGGCAGGCTGACGGTACCGGTCACGGCCGACCAGCCGACCAGGACCGGGAAGCAGCCGGCCGCGCCACCGATGACGATGTTGGACGGCGTCCTGCGCTTCAGCCCGATCGTGTAGATGAAGACGTAGAACAAGATGGCGGCGTCGGCCAGCACGGCCGACAGCCAGTTCACCATCGTCCCGAGCAGGACGGTGGACGCCGCCCCGAGCAGGATGCCGAAGACCAGGGCCTCGGCTGGCTTGATGACCGCCAGCGGGGCGGGCTTGGCCAGCGGGCGGCGCGAGGTGCGCCGCATCATCGCGTCGATGTCACGGTCGATGTAGCAGTTGATGGTGTTCGCGCTCCCGGCCGCGAACGCCCCTCCGACCAGGGTCACGACGAGCAGGCGCACCGACGGCAGCCCGCGCTGCGCCAGCAGCATCGTGGGGATCGTCGTGACCAGCAGCAGCTCGATGATCCTCGGCTTGGTCAGCGCGAAGAGCGAGCGGGCGACGACCCGGGCGGAACGGCGCCCCGCCAAGGCGGGGAGCACGTTCGTCGTCGCAGGTGTCACTCCTTGCCCTCCCCGTTACCGGCCGCTTCCTGCTCCTGCGCCTTGGCCGCACCGCCGGAGGCGGCAGCCGCCTGCCGTGCCCCGGCCGGCACCAGGTCCCGGTGACCGGGAACGGCGTGCGGCCGCGTGTACAGGAAGTACAGGATCGTGGCGACAACGACGAACAGGCCCACGGGAATCGCGAAGGTCATGATGGACGCCGCCAGGGTCCAGTCGTTACCCAGGTCCGCGAGGAACAATCCGTGCACTCCAGCCTCCTGTGACTCAATTCACAGATCATCTCAGCCCAGGCCGGGATGGCCAGGCCGACTTCGGTGGCTTGAGCAACCGGTCGAACCCGGTCGCCAAGCTTTGCGACTCCTCATCGCTCAGCCATCTCATGAGGAGTGCCACTGCGGCGATACTGAAGGGGATCAGTGCGATCACCCACAGGACCGCACCTCCCAGCTGCTGGTCACCGATGACGCTGAGGTCATGGTGATGGAAGCCACGGTAGGCGGGGTACGCCAGGCCCGAGCTGAATGCCTGCACGATGCCGAGCACCGTGCAGGACGCGGCGACAGCGACCACCAGGACCACCCGGTGCACCGGCCCGGACCGGGGCCGCAAGGGCCACGACCCGGCCAGCTGCAGCCAGATCAGCGTCCCTACGATCAGGTAGCTGACCACCTCGGCGGCGTAGACGGCGGGACTGCGCAGTGCCGCGTCGAACAGCACCGGCAGGTGCCATCCCCACCAGACGACGCTGAACACCACCGCGATCAGGACCGGCCAGGCGTGCCAGCGCTCCCGGTTCCGCCCGCCGGCGGGACCGGCGGTGCGCCCCGTGCCGGCTGGTTCGATGCTGGCTAGTTCCGTGCTGACCGGCTCCGGTCCGCCCGGTTCCGGCCAGCGCAGTCGGCCGCTGAGCCGCAGCCCCCGGCTCAGCGGCAGCCAGGGGGCGCCGAGCACGATGAGCGCCGGCGCCCCGATGGCGAGCACCACGTCCTGCAGGTTCCGGACCCAGATGAACCGCTGCGACCAGTAGCCGACCGGGGACACCAGGGCCAGGAGCACCAGCAGCAGGCCTGCCTGGAAGGTCACCGCCTCACCCACCGGGCTGGCCGGGCGTGACCGGCCCGGCCGCCCCGTGCCGGTGGCCGCGCCGCGCATCCCAAGCAGATGGGCGACGGCGGCCACCGCGTAGGCGACCAGCACGGCCACGTTGGCCGACCAGTGCGAGACAACCACATTCATAACGGTTGTGGCCTCCGGCCGGCTGACGTGGCCCTCCGGACAAGCCGCTCCTTCCCGTGTTAGAGCAGGTAGAACAGCACCCAGAACACTATCCCGACCACCGCCATGTAGTTCCACACGGCGGTGAAGGCACTCAGGCTGGCCTGGAAGCGCTGGACACCGAACGCCTCGGTGAAGGTGGGTGGCTGCTCCACGAAGGAGATGGCCGGGATGGACCGGGATCTCATGATCATGATCTCCAGCCAGATCATCATCACCAGCACAGTCAGCGTGTAGACCGGGTAGGTGCCGGTGAACACACTGGCGAACCCGGAGCTACCCGGCCAGAACGGCAGGGTCAGCAGCTGGATGATCTGCAGCGCCACGGCCAGCAGGCCCAGCAGCAGGGCCACCAGCGCCCCGGCCTGCCAGGCCGACTTGTTGCCGGCCTTGATCCGCTGCAGCACCAGCGTCTGCGCCACCGCGCTGACGACGATGAGCGCGAGGATCACCGTGCCCATCGCCACCGACGGCTGCTGGAAGCCCGAGCCGTGCCACCTGCCGCTGGAGTTCAGCGAACGGAGGTAGAAGTAGGCGAACACGAACGAGCCGTAGAGGAAGGACAGCCCGCCTATGGCAAGCCGGGAAGCCGTCCAGGTCGCGCCGAGCGCGGCCTCGTGGTAGAACCCGGCTTCCTCGGCCGCCCGGTCGAGCCCGCCCGATTGTGCGGTTGCCTCGGCCATGGCTATGCCTCCACTCCTGCGCCTGCGTAGGCCGCGCTGACCACGCCCACGGGCGGGTTCAGGTCGGCGACGGGTGGTGCGTCCTTGACGCCGTACTCATACGGCCCCGAGAGCACCACGGGGATGTGCTGGAAGTTCTCCGGCGGTGGCGGAGAGGAGACCTGCCATTCCAGACCGCGGGCGTTCCACGGGTTGGCTGCCGCCTTCACCCGGGCGAACAGCATCGACCAGATGAAGTTGACCAGGAACACCAGCATCGAGGCGCCCAGAATGTACGCCGAGATCGAGACCCAGTCGTTGAGCGTCTGCAGGTTCCGCGCGTACTCGAAGACCCGCCGCGGCATGCCCATCAGGCCCAGGGCGAACAGCGGCAGGAACGTCGAGTTGAACCCGAGGAACATGGTCCAGAAGTGGATCTTGCCCAGGGTCTTGTTGAGCTCGAACCCGAGCATCTTCGGTCCCCAGTAGTAGATGCCACCGAAGAACGCGAAGATCAGGCCACCCATGATCGTGTAGTGGAAGTGGGCCATCACGAAGAAGCTGCCGTGCTCGGTGGTGTCCGCCGGGACATCGGACAGGAACACCCCGGACACGCCGCCCAGCAGGAAGTTGAAGTACAGCCCCAGGGCGAACAGCATCGGGACGGAGAGCCTGATCTTGGCCTTCCAGAGCGTGCCCAGCGCGACCAGGTAGATGAACCCGGTCGGGATGGAGATCAGCTCCGTGGTGAGCATGTACAGCGGCCGCATGTCCGGGTTGATGCCGCTGTTGAACAGGTGGTGCTGCCAGACGAAGAAGCTCAGCAGCGCCACACCGAACATGCCTGCCGCGCCGACCTTGTAGCCGAACAGCGGCTTGCGGCTGAACACCGGCAGGATCTCCGACACGACCCCGAACCCGGGCAGCGCCAGGATGTACACCTCGGGGTGGCCGAAGAACCAGAACAGGTTCTCGTACAGGTAGCTGCTGCCGCCGAGCTGGTTCACGTAGAACGCGGTCTGGAAGGTCCGGTCCGCGATCATGATGTAGAACCCGGCGATCAGCACCGGCACGGCCAGGACCTGCAGGAACGACACCGTGAACATCGACCACACGAACATCGGCAGGCGGCTCCACCGCATGCCGGGCGCCCGGTAGTTGATGTAGGTCACGATGATGTTGAACCCAGCCAGGATCATCGAGATCCCCATCAGGCCGAAGGCGATCGCGTAGGTGTCCATGCCCGGGCCTGCCTGGATGTTCAGCGGCGCGTAGCCGGTCCAGCCGGTGGGGAAGCCACCGAGCAGGATGCCGGACAGCAAGATGACGTACGCGGGCGGGGTCAGCCAGAACCCCAGCGCCTCGATCCGGGGGAAGGCCATCCGCTTCGACCCGATCATGAGCGGGGCGAAGTACTGGCCGAACGGCCCGAGCACGACCGACGACATCATCATCATCATCATCGTGGAGTGCTCGCCGACCACCATGAGGTACGAGCTCGCGCTCATGATGTGGTACGTCGGCGAGAGCAGCTCGGTCCTGATCGCCATGGCGAACAGGCCCCCGGTCAGGAAGTAGGTGATCATCCCGAACAGGTACTGGATGCCGACGACCTTGTGGTCGAGGGTGTACCGGAAGTACTTGGCCAGGCCGCCCTCGGGTGCGTGCTCGATGTCCGGCAGCGGCTTGCCCACCATCAGGCGGCCGAGGTCGTTGAACACGCCGAGCCCGGCCAGCCAGCCGACCGTCCCGAACAGGTAGCCCAGGACGAGCGGGGTGTCGTTGGTGTCGGACAGGGGCAGGTTCGGGTAGGTGTAGCTCAGGATGTTGCCGACCCAGTGGCCGAGCAGGTAGCCGATCACCGCTCCGAGCAGGGCGGTGTGCACGGCTGGCTTCATCCACCAGGCGCGGGTGCTCCCCGTGCCGCCGGGACCGCCGCCTGCCGGCTGGGTCCGGTCGGCGCCCGGTGTCGTCTCGATGGCCATCCGGTCACCTCTCCATCGAATTAGTGGTCAGGGCGTGCGCCGCCGCCAGCAGCTGGCGGGGCGTCATCATGGCGACACCGGATCGCCAGGAGTGCCCGCCTGGGGCCCTGGGTAGTAGTAGCCGTTGGCGCCGGTGATGCCGGCCACCTTCACGATGTCCTTGCCCAGCTGCGGGATCACAGTTGGGTCGTAGGTCAGCGCGTAGGCCGGCAGGTCGGACAGCAGGCCGTCCGCCTGCTCCTTGGCCTGGACGCCGGAGGCCCATGTCTGGAAGGCCGCCTGGCTCACCACGTGGCCGTAGTTGAACATGGCCCCGTGCCAGATGCCGCACAGCTCGTTGCAGCGCACCGAGAAGCTCCCCATCGCCTGGGGCTTGAAGAAGGCGATGTTGTCCACGCCGGGGTTGGCGTCCGCCTTCACCCCCAGCTCGTAGGACCAGAAGCTGTGGATGACATCGAGCGAGGTCACGTGCAGCACGACCTCGGTGTTGATCGGGAGCTGGAGGGTGGTGGTCTCCATGCCGCCGAACTGCGGGAACCGGTAGGTCCACGCCCACTGCTGGCCGATGGCCTGCACCACCAGCGGGTTCTTCCCGCCCGGCGTCCAGGCCGGCGGGCTGACGGCCTGCGCGTCGGCCGTGGTGATCCCGCTGGGGTTCCAGATCGGCGAGGGACCCTCGCCAGCGCCAGCGCCAGCGGGCACGATCAGCTCGACCGTGCCGAAGACGAACAGGCTGAGCACGATGACCGCGGTGACGGTGATCCAGGTCGCCTGGACCTTGGTGTTGCCGTGGATCGGCGGGCCGTCCTCCTCGTCACCCTCCCGCTGCCGCCAGTTGATCAGGGCGTAGGCGAAGTAGGTCCAGATGAACAGCAGCACCGGCGCGCACAGCATCGCCATGACCGCGATGTCGTACTGCTGGCCCTGCGCCTCCACCGACATCCGGCCGGGGGGCAGGTGCGGGCGCCAGACGGTCCAGATCAGGACATCAGCGATGATCGCGAGCACCGCCCAGATGACGACGATGCGCACGCCGTGACGCGGCTCGGTAGCCGCCGGCGCGGCAGTTGACTCGCTCATCAGCCCACCACCGTTATCTGGCCGGTCATGTACCCCAGCGTTGCCATGGGACCACCGTTGCCGTCGAGGAAGCCGCCGCCGCACGGGACGAAGCACTGCCAGCGGAACTCACCGGCGTTCGTCGTGCGGAAGCTGAACTTCTCCAGCGTGTAGGGACCGGACACACACGGCGAGGAACCGCACAGGCTCGCCGACGCGTTCGGCGAGCCCACCGGCACGAACACGTGCATGCTCGGGATCGCGAACGTGTGGCCGACCGCGCAGTGTGCCCAGCCGTTGATGGTCGGGGTGGTGACCACCGGCCCCAGCGGCTTGCCCGGGTTCTTGAACTGCTGCACGGTCACGGTGCCGCCCATCGTCCCCTGGACCTGGGTCCAGAAGTTGTTCCGGGGCGGGGTGCAGCCGTCGTAGCCGTAGATGGTCATGTTCACCTGGGTGTTCGCTGGCACCTTGAGCAGGGTCGTGTGCACCCACGAGCTCGCCTGCATCGGGTTGGCACCGGGCTTCATCACGTAGTAGCTGACCCAGTCGGGCTTGCTCGACGAGTTGTTCTGTGGGTCTTCCTGCAGGACGACGTTGACCTGGCCGCCCGAGGCCGCGGACGTGTAGTCCACCGTTGGCGGACTGCCCACCACGTAATGCGCGACAATGAAGACCGCACCGACAACCACTGCGGCGAAAGCCACCAGCAGGGTCACGACACGGACTGGCACAGACACCAGTCACCACCTCGCTTCTTCGCGGCGCGTTGCACGCACACGATTGGGGCCGGCCGCGTGTGTCCCCAGGACCCCGGCCGGAGGCCTGTTACGAACCTGATCTTCTGGGCATTACGCTGCACTCGGCAACACTCCGGACACTCAATGACGAAATTGTCATGATCAATGGAAGTCCAGCCGATACGGTCACCCCTGGCTGATCTCTTGACGGCAGAAACAATACGTAATTCCTCGGTCACAATATGTTACCGCCAAGATCCCTGGTTACCCTCCTGGGCCGGGGCGGCTGTGCAATGGTTTGCTAAAGGCTGGTTGACCGGCCCCCCGGTGAGGTGGACCCTCATCAGAAGGAACACCACCTCACCGCAAGCGGCGGTGGCGGGTAAGGCGAGATGACACGACTGTCGATGATGGCCTCCGGGCAGGCGGAGAGCGCGGCTGGGCCGCGCATCCTGCTGGTCGATGACGAGCCGCGAATCCGCGATTTCATCAGCCGCGCGCTGGTGACCGCCGGCTACGCGGTCGAGGCCGCCTGCAGCGGGACCGAGGGGCTGCGCCAGGCCCTCGCCGGCGACTACGACCTGGTCATCCTGGACCTCATCATGCCCGACATGGACGGGCGCCAGTTCCTGACCCAGCTGCTGCGGGTCCGCCGCGAGCAGGGCGTCCTGGTGCTGTCGTGCCTGGCCGACGTCACCACCAAGGTGGACTGCCTGGAACTGGGCGCCCAGGACTACCTGACCAAGCCGTTCTCGCTGGCCGAGCTGCTGGCGCGGGTGCGGGTACGGCTGCGCGGTGACGTCCACGCGCTCAACGAGGTGGTCAAGACGGGCGAGCTCATGCTCGACGTGGGCCGCCTGGAGGCCAACATCGGCAACGGCCCGGTGGCCCTCACCCGGCTGGAGTTCCTGCTGCTGCGGGAGCTGATGGAGCACGCCGGGCAGTCAGTCGGCAAGGGCCAGCTGCTCGCCTCCGTCTGGGGATACGACTTCGACCCGGGCTCGAACGTGGTGGACGTCTGCGTCCGCCGGCTGCGCTCCAAGCTCGGCTTCGACCTGATCAAGACGGTGCGCGGTGAGGGCTACCAGCTCGCCTCCTGAGCAGGCGCGGACCGGTTTCTGGCGGCATGCCGTCGCCGCCGGCCCGGGCCGCGTCCCGCCCGCCGCGCGGCGGGTCCTGCACGTCCTGCACCCACCGGTCCTGGGCAGCCTGCCGTTCGGGCGCAACGGAGGTGAGCCGGCCATACCGGCCGTGGCCGGCGGCCGCGCGTCCGGGCGCCGCTGGCCCTTCCGGCCCGGCTGGGTGGACGCCGCCTGGGTGGTGTTCTCGGCCGCCAACCTCTACGCCATGGTGCTCTTCTCGCACGCGGAGACCGTCCCGTTCCACTTCATCTGGATCAGCCTGACGATCCTGTACGGGTTCCGGGTCTGGGCGCTCCGGCCGACCCTGCTGGTGCTCATCGCGGTCATGATCTTTACCGGCGCCGTCCTGTCCTACGACGTGTGGAACGGTGCCCAGACGATCGATGAGCTGAACGAGGTCCCCCTGATGGCGGCCATGTTCTGGGCGATGGTGTGGCACGCCAGGCGCCGCCTGGCCGCCGAGGAGGAACGGGCCATGGTCAGCGTCGAGAACGCCAGGCTGCTGGCCACGCAGCGCCGCTTCCTGCAAGACGCCTCCCACCAGCTGCGCACCCCAATCACCATCGCGCTCGGCCACGCCGAGCTGCTGGCCAGCGAACTGGCCGGCAGCGGCCGCCGGGCCGAACGCGACATCGACGTCGTCGTCGGTGAGCTGGCCAGGCTCCGGCGGCTGAGCGAGCGGCTGCTGATGATCGCCGCGGCCGAGGACCGGGACTTCCTGCGGCCCGAGCCGGTCGCGCTCGACCACTTCACCAGGGAGGTGCTCCGCAAGTGGATGCCGACCGCTGAGCGCAGCTGGGAGCTCGGCCGCCTCGACCCGGTCATGGTGGCCGCCGACCGGGAGCGGCTCGGCCTGGCCGTGGACGCGCTGCTGGAGAACGCCGTCCGGCACACCCGCGACGGCGACAGGATCGTCCTGTCCGTCCTGTGGGCCGACGGCGGCGCCGGCCGCATGATCATCGCGGACGGCGGCGAGGGGATCATGCCCGCCGAGCGGGATCACATCTTCGACCGGTTCCGGTCCGGATCGGAGGAAGCCGGGGGCCGCCGGACGGGCCTCGGACTGGCCCTGGTCCGGGCGGTCGCGCGTGCGCACGGTGGTGAGGCGCTGGTACGCAGCACCCCCGGCCGGGGCAGCGAGTTCGAGCTGCTCCTGCCGGCCGTCTCCACCTCGCCCGAAGCGGAGGCCACGGCGGCGGCGCTGGTGGCCGGGACGGTCCCCGGCGGCGGTACGGTGCCAGCAGGCGCGCCGTCCGGTCCCCGCCACCCGGGCCCGGGTCAGACGGCGCTGGAGGACCACCCATGGACGGACAGCGCGCGGTGACCGGCGCAGCCAGACGGCTGCGCGGGCTCAGCCGTGCGCAGCTGGCGGCGGTCACCGCCGTCATGACCGGGGTCATCGTGATCATCGCGCTCAGCCTCACCGGCACCGCCGGCGCGCACCCGCAGCACGCCGCGCCCACCCCGGCGGCGAACTTCACCCTCGGCACGCTGGGCCAGCCGGGGCGCCACATCTCCCTGGCCGCACTGGCCGGCCGCCCGGTGATCGTGAACTTCTTCGCCTCCTGGTGCGCGCCCTGCCAGCGGGAGACACCGCTGCTGGCCAGGTTCTACCGGGCCCGGCACGGCAGCCCCGCCATCATCGGCATCGACGTGAACGACCAGGCGCCGGCTGCGCTCGCGTTCGTGCACAGGAGCGGCGTCACCTACCCGGTCGCCACCGAAACCGCCGCCAACAGCACCGTGATCGCCTACGATCTGCCGGGACTGCCCGCTACCTTCTTCCTGGACGCGCGCCACCGCATCGTGAAGCGGGTCTACGGGCCGGTCACCCAGGCCGAGCTGACGGCGGGGACCGCACTCATCGACAACCGGGCAAAGTGAGGCCACGCCCATGCAGACACCCACCCGGACCGACCCTCCCCACGTCCCGCTGCGGCACAGCCGGTGGCCCGTCTACCGTGCGCCCTGGTGGCTGTACGTGGCTGGTGCCGTCGTGCTGGCTGGCGCGGTCCTGGTCGGCCTGTCCCATCACCCCACCCGGGCGCAGCGTGCCGCCGATGTGAACGGGTTCCTGCACGACATGACCCTCGACATCCAGTCGTGCGCGGCCGGGGTCAAAGAGTCACTGGCCAACATGCACATGATCGAATCGGGTGCCAGCCACGACACGGCGCTGGCGATCAGCGAGGCACGCTACGGGGCGCAGAACTGCTCGCCCGCCAACAACGAACTGCTCGGCGACCTGACCCAGTACCAGGTCGGCGAGTCACTGGCCAGCTTCCGCCTGAACCGGGCGGTGAAAGGCCTGGTCACCTGGGCTTTCCCGCACGCACAGCTGGTCCAGAACGACGTCGCTGACGTGCTCGGATCCCACGGCGCCGCCCAGGCGGCCGCCACCAGCAAGCTCCAGCAGGATCTGCGGCGGCTCGACGGCCAGCGCGCCTACGTCGACAAGATCATGATGAACGCGGTGACCGCGACCTCGGCGACCGGCAAGCTGCCCGTACTCCCCGGCTGACAAGCCAGCCCGCGGGCGGGCACGCCGGGCCGGGTCAGGCTGCGTTCAGGCCTATGGTTTCCAGGGCCGTGCTGAAGGCGTCCTCCCACAGCGGCGGGCGGACGGCACCCGAAGACGGGGGCTTGACCCGCTCCAGGGCGGCCAGCGCGGTGCGCAGGACCTCAGCCGGGCGTGGCGAGGTCACGCCGGCGTCCCCCAGCTCGAGCTCGTGCTGCAGGTTGTCCCGGCCGTGGCCCTGGACGACGTCCAGCACGAGCAGCGGCCGGCCCACCGTGCGCGCCTCCGCGCAGGTGTCGCCGGAACTGGTGATGACCAGGTCCGCGGCGGCCATCAGCTCCGGGATCCGCTCGGTGTACCCGAACACGTGCAGCCGCGGCCGGCCCCGCGCGGCCGCCCGCAGCCGTCCCTCCAGCCTGGCGTTGCGCCCGGCCACCGCGAGCACGTTCACCCCCGCGTCGGCCAGCGCCACCGCGGCCTGCGCCAGCGGGCCCAGCCCCCAGGCACCGGACATCAGCAGCACCGCTGGGTCCTGGCCGTCCAGGTCCAGGCTGGCCCTGGCCTCCTCCTGGGACGGCGGGTCACGGAAACCGGGCCGGACCGGCGGCGGGACCACCTGCACCCGGGCCCGTGGCTGGTACCTGCGCACGGCCGCCTCCGCGGCCGCCGAGGTGACCAGGTACAGGTCGACGTTTCGGTGCACCCACAGCCGGTGCGGCGTGACGTCGCTGCACAGCACCACATGGCTCATGCCCGGGTAGCGGTCGGCCAGCACGCTGACCGCCGAGGCCGCGGTCGCGAACACCGACACCGCGAGGTCGGCCGGGCTGGCGTCGAGGTAGTCGCGCAGCCGCGGCACCAGCCGGCGCCGGGCGGCCGCATCGGCGGCCAGGGCGAGCGGGCCGCCCGGGCGCAGCGCGGCGAAATGGAACGCGTCGTACAGGCCGGGCACCGCCAGCATGCCGCGGAACACCGCCTCACCCGCTGACCCGCCCCGCGGCCCGAGCAGCTGCATCGCGTCCAGGACCTGCGTGGACCAGCCCCGCCCGGCCAGCGACGACGCACATGCCCGGGCGTGGACCTCGTGCCCGGCCCCGAGCGAGCCGGACAGCAGCAGCGCTCGTCTCATGTGGCGCTCCCCGTGTTGCCTTCGGCAGCGAGCCAGTCGAGGTACCGGCGGAGGCCGACCGCGAAGGACGTCTGCGGCGACCAGTCAAGCATCTCCTTTGCCCGCCGGTTCGACACGGTGACCCCCTGATAGTCCCCGGACCGGGCGGGCACGTGCACGACCGGCACCGGGGCGATGAGCTCCCGGACGGTGTCGGCGATCTCGCGCACCGACACCGGCGTCCCCCCCTCCAGCGCCAGCACCTGGTCGGCCGCGGCCGGGGACAGCGCACGCACATGCGCGTCGGCCAGATCTTCCACGTACACGTAGTTGCGCTGCTGCTCCCCGGTCCCGGCGATGGTGATCGGCACCCCGTCCAGCGCCGCCCGGACGAAGCGGGCCACGACCAGCACGTCCCGCATCCGCGGCCCGTACGGGATGCCGTACCGCAAGATCGTGAAGTGCTGCCCATACATCTCCCGGTAGCTGTGCACGAGCAGCTCGGCCGCGAGCTTGGTCGACACGTAGACGTGCCCGGCCCGGGCCAGGTCAACCTGGGCGTCCTCGGTCCGCTCGCCATCTCCGGCTGTAGCCCCGTACACCCAGACCGTGCTCGCGAACAGCACCCGGTCGCAGTGCTGCTGGCTGGCAGCCGCCAGCACCCGCGCGGTGCCCTCCACGTTGAGCCTGACCGCCCCGACCGGGTCGGCGGCCACGTCGTTGACGTCCGAGGCGCCCGCCAGATGGAACACGGCGGCACAGCCGGCCAGTGCGTCCGCCAGCCCGTCCGGATCGAACAGGTCCAGTTCGCGGTACTCCGCGGCCCGATTGCGCCAGCGCGACGCCAGGTCGATGACACGGACCTCATGCCCCGCCCCGACCAGGCGATCCACTACGTGGGAGCCGATGAACCCACCGCCCCCGATCACCGCGACTTGCATGCCTCCTCATCCCCCGGATCGTTGCCTGGGTGCCTCAGAGCCCTTCTTCTCCCGCACGCGCTCCCCGCTCACTGGCCGGTGAGCGCGCTGTGGACGGCAGCCACCGCCGTCAGCACCTCGTCAACCTCGCCGTCGGTCATATCTGAATGGACCGGCAGGCAGACGTGCCTGCCCGCCACCTCCTCCGCCACCGGGAGCCGTGAGCCGGCGTAGGGCGCCAGCACCGGCTGCTGGTGCAGCGGCAGGTCATATACCTCTCCGGACAGACGCACACCGAACCGCTCCGCGGTCTGCGCCTTGAAGGCCGCCCGGTCCACCCCGGGCGGGAGCAGGACGATGTACTTGTAGATGTTGCTGCGGCACCCGGGCGGCTCGGCCAGCGGCTGGAGCCCGTCCAGCTCCGCCAGGGCCTTGTCGTACCGGGCAGCCACGACCCGGCGCCGGGCGATGAACTCCTCCATCCGGCGCAGGTGCACCAGACCGGTCACCGCGTGCAGTTCGCTCATCCGCCAGGCCGAACCGAGCCGGACGTGGTGGTTGGCGGTGAAGGCGCCCTTGCCCTGGTCACGGTAGATCCGCGCCTCCTGCGCGAGGTTCTCCGAGACCGTCACCACCATCCCGCCCTCACCACTGGTGACGACCTTGGTGGGATAGAACGAGAAGGCCGCGGCCACCCCGAACGAGCCTGCGAAACGGCCGTCGAGGGTAGACCCGTGCGCGTGCGCCGCGTCTTCGACCAGCGCGATCCCGCGTTCCTCGCACAGCGTGCGGAGCTGGTTCGCGGCCGGCGGGATGAGCCCCCCGATGTGGACCAGGACCACGGCGGACGTGGCGGGGGTGAGCACCGCCGCCACCGTTGCCGGGGTGAGCGCGAACGTCGCCGCGTCCACGTCCGCGAAGACCGGTCTGGCCCCTGCCTGCAGGACCGCCGCCGCGGTCGCGTAGAAAGTGTTCGCCGGGACCACCACCTCGCGGCCCCGCACCCCGACGGCCCGCAGCGCGATGTCCAGCGCGGCGGTGCCGCTGGCGACGGCCACCGCGTGCGGCGCGGCGTGAGCGGCAGCGAACGCGGCCTCGAACCGTTGCGTGTAAGGTCCCAGCGTGAGCGCGCCGGTGGCCAGAATCTCCTCCGTGGCGGCGGCGATCTCGGCCCGGTCGGTAGCCGGGAACACGACGCGCGCTGATGGCACTCCCAACGGATCCCCTTCGGTGAGACCTGGCCGCGCCACCGGCATCAACCGGACGTTCACACGTGGCACCCCGACTTTGCCATGATTCCAGGAAAGGCCGGCAAGGGCACGCCTGTGTCGCGCGTGTCGCCTGTCACTGTGACATTGTGTAATCGCTGGAGTGACCAGGGAGCGCGATCGTGACCAGCACCAGCAGGCCGTCCGCGGGCGGCGCCGGGCTCGCGGCCGGGACTTCGGCCGGGCTCGCGGCCGGGCTCGTGGGGCTGGCTGCCCTGGCCGGGCTGGCCGTAGCGCACGCCGGGCCGGGCCTGACCGCCATCGGCCCGCTCCGCCGCCGGGTCTTCCCCCGGCTGGCAGGGCTCGGCCGGCCCGATCACGTGGCGCTGACCTTCGACGACGGCCCCGACCCGGCCACCACCCCGGCGTTCCTGGACGTGCTCGCGGCGCGCCGGGCACAGGCAACGTTCTTCCTGCTCGGCTCCATGGTGGAGCGGGCACCGCGGCTCGCGGCGGAGATCGCGGCGGCCGGGCACGAGATCGCCGTCCACGGGTGGGAGCACCGGTACTCGATCGCACGGTCCCCGTGGCAGGTCCATCAGGATCTGGCCCGCGCCAGCGATGGGGTGTCGCAGGCCACCGGCCAGGCGCCGCGGTTCTTCCGCCCGCCCTACGGAGTGCTCAGCTCCGGCGCCCTGCTAGCTGCCCACCGGCTGGGGCTGACGCCAGTGCTGTGGAGCAGCTGGGGCCGCGAGTGGATCCCCGGTGCCACACCGCAGACAGTGTTCGGCACGCTGGCGGCCGATCTGGCCGGCGGCGCCACCGTCTTGCTGCACGATTCCGACTGCACGTCGCCCCCGGGGGCGGCCGCGGCGGCGCTCGGCGCACTGCCCCGGCTGCTGGACGAGTGCGCGGCGCGCGGGCTGGCCGTCGGGCCGCTGGCCGAGCATGGCCTCGGCCCGCAAGACATCCAGGCCGGCATGACATCCTGGCCGGCTGGGTAGTCCGGGGCCAGGCGGACAGGCGGCCCCCCGCCTTCGCGTAACGTCGTATCGAGGCCGGATCCTGGCCCGATCCCCAGGAGGCATTCAGCTTGCGCCCAGGTAGATGCGGCTGACTGGGACTGCCTCGTGCCGGGACCGCAGCGGGGGCGTGCGGGCCGCGGCCCGGGCAGCCAGGCGACCGCGGACGGGACAGTAGCGCAGAACGGAACAAAGGCCAGTTCCGGGGCAGAGGGTGATGAAGGATGCAGGAAGGTCACGGTAGCGAGCACCACGAGCCGGAACAGCCCGGCGGATGGTCGCCGCTTCCGGACGGGGGGAGCACGCCAGGGGACTCCGGTGCTGGCGGGAGCACGCCGCCGGACTCTGGCCAGCCCGGCTCTGGCCAGCCCGGCTCTGGCCTGCCGGTCCCGGCCGCCTACCCGGGGCAGGGCACCTGGCCCATGCCGAGCGAGACCCAGTGGGCGCCACCCCCGGCCGCCGGCTCCGGCCAGTGGGGACAGCCCCCCGGCGGCAGCCAGGGCGGGTGGGCCCCGCCACCGGGCGGGGGCTACGGCCAGCCAGGTGGGGGCTACGGCCAGCCGGGCGGGGGCTACGGGCCACCCGGCGGCGGTTACGGCCAGCCGGGCGGCCCGCAGATGCCCAGGCCACCGCAGCGCGGCAATCGCCCGCTCATCTACATCCTGGTCGCCGTGCTCGCGGCAGCGCTCGGCGCCAGCGCGGTCCTCGCGTTCCAGGGCGGCCCGTCCTCGAACAGCCTGCCCCCGCAGAACATCCCCTCGCCAGCCAGCAGCCAGGGCGGCAACACCAACACCTCCAGCATCAACGCGCAGGCGGTCGCCGCGAAGGTGGAGCCGGGGGTGGTCGACATCACCTCCAGCCTCCACTACACCGGCCAGGTGTTCGAGGGCACCGGCATGGTGCTGACCCCCTCCGGCCTGGTGCTGACCAACAACCACGTGGTGAACGGCTCGACCCGGCTGAGCGTGACACTGGCCGCGACCGGGCGCCGCTACGCCGCGCAGATCGTGGGCACCGACGCCGCCGCCGACGTCGCGCTGCTGAAGCTGGTCGGGGCGTCGGGCCTGAGGACGGTCCAGGTCGGCAACTCGGCCCGGGTCACGCTCGGCACGCCGGTAGTGGCCATGGGCAACGCCGGCGGCACCGGAGGCGCGCCGACGGTCACCAGCGGGTCGATCACCGCCCTGCACCGTACGATCACCGCCAGCGACTCCGGCTCCGGGACCAGCGAGGTCCTGCACAACATGCTCCAGACCAACGCGCCGATCGCGGAAGGCGACTCCGGCGGCCCGCTGTCGAACGCCGCCGCGCAGGTGATCGGCATGGACACCGCCGCGAACACCCAGGCCCTGGGCGGCCCTGGCACCAGCCAGGGATTCGCCATCCCCATCAACCGGGCGCTGGCGATCGCCCACCAGATGCTCGCCGGGAAGGGCGGCCCCAGCATCCGCCTCGGGCAGCCCGCCTTCCTGGGGGTCGCAGTGGCGAGCAGGGCCGGCAGCGCCGCCAGCGGCGCCGACAGCCCACAGCAGCAGCTACGGCAGCTGAACCAGACCGCACTCCAGTACGGCGGCGGGATCAACAGCAGCGGCTCCTGCCTGGTGAACGACGCCGGGAACCCGGTCCCCGCCCACATCGCGCCGGCCGCGTCCGGGACGCTGATCGCGGGCGTGTTCTGCAACGCACCCGCTCATGCCGCGGGGCTGCGGGCCGGCGACGTGATCCTGGCCGTCAACGGCCAGACCGTGACCGCGCCGCAGACACTCACCCGGGTGCTCACCCAGTTCCACCCAGGTGAGCGCGTCTCGGTCAGATGGATGGACATCGCCGGCCAGCGCCACACCACTCCCCTGACCTTGGCAGCCGGCCCGGCCAAGTA
>DATKRG010000207.1:0-27248 GCA_035532275.1 Streptosporangiaceae bacterium
AGCGGCCGGTGGGACGAGCTCTGGCCAGCCAGCACTACCTCGCCAGCGCAGCTGCGCGCCGCCATCTGACAGACAGCAAGACTCAGACCCGCAGGTCACCCGCCGAACAAGATCATCCCCAACAAAACTGTCGTGCACCCAGCAGCCCCGGACAGCGCGATCAGTGACAGAGGCGGTCCGTAGCATCGGGCTGTGGTCACCCGATATGACGTCTCTGCCGTGCCGCCACAGGGCGGTTATGTCGCCAAGCAGTGCCCGGTCCGGGCCCAGTGGGACGCACTGCGGCCGTGTGACCCGCTGCCGGTGTCCCGGCTGCTGGAGCGCCGGCTCATGCGCGGCCGGCAGTTCGAGGCGCAGGTGGTCGCCCGGCTTGCCGCACTTCACCCGGTCGTGCAGGTGGCCCCCGGTGAGGACCGGGCCGCGCGGGAAGCGGCGACGCTCGCTGCCATGCGGGCCGGGGCGCCGGTCATCGTGGGCGGACGGCTGCCCCCCGATCCGGCCGGGCGGCGGGTGGGCGAGCCGGACCTGCTGGTGACCGGGCCGGACGGTGGCTACCGGCCGGTGGACATCAAGCACCACCGATGCCTGGATGCCGGCACCGGGGGCCTGCCAGCGTTCTGCTCCTGCATGGAGCGTCTGGTGCGGGAAGCGGCGCGGACGGATCCGGGGGCATCCGCCCGCAAACGCAGGGACGACCTGCTCCAGCTCGCCCACTACCAGCGCATGCTCGAAGCCGCCGGCCTGTCCGCTGGCGGGGGCCGGTGGGGCGGCATCATCGGCGTCGACGGGGTTGTCACCTGGCATGACCTGGATGCCCAGCTCTGGCTGACCCCGTCCACGGGCGGCCGGCGCAAGCGCCGCTCGACCATGGAGGTGTACGACTTCGAGTTCGGCTTCCGGCTGGACATCCTCGCCGCCGCTGCCCAGCACCGGGCCGACCCGGAGGTCCCGCTGCTGGTCGTGCCGGTGCGCATCGGCGAATGCGGCGAATGTCCCTGGTGGTCCTGGTGCGGCCCGCAGCTGGAGGCTGACTCGGGTGATGTGAGCCTGCTGCCGGGCATGGGCTGGCGGGCGTGGCGCATCCACCGCGATCACGGCGTGACCAGCCGGGCCACGCTGGCCGCGCTGGACCACCGCACCGCCACCCTGGTCGCCGGCGGGGTCGACCTGCGGCCGGTCACTGCGGCGCTGGGAACCGCGCCCGATGACATGCCGGTGGCGGCCATCATCGGGGAGCGCAAGCGGGCACAGCTGGCCCGTCTCGCTGACGCGGGGATACGCACGCTGGGTGAGGCCCGCGCACTGTGCCTGCGGACCGCCGCCTACTGCGATGAGCCGATGGCCGACCTTCCCGACCAGATCGACCGCGCCCGCGCCGCCCTCGGTGACGCGCCCGTCTGCCGGCGCCGCGGCGTCACCCGGGCCGCCGTACCGCGCGGGGACGTCGAAGTCGACATCGACATGGAAAACGTCGAGGAGGGCGTCTACCTGTGGGGTGCCCTGGTCACCGACCGGTCAGGCCGCGATGCCGCACCGGCCGGCTACCACCCGTTCTGCAGCTGGGAGCCGTTGACCGGCGACGCCGAAGCCGAGCTGTTCGCCGGCTTCTGGCAGTGGCTGACCGGGCTGCGCCGGGCCACGGCCGCCGCGGGCCTGGTCTTCCGTGCCTACTGCTACAACGCGGCAGCCGAGAACACCCAGATGCGGCGCATCGCCGCCGCCGCCGGGCTGGCGGACGCGGTCGCGGCATTCACGGCATCCAGCGAATGGGTCGACCTGCTCCGCGTATTCGACGCTCAGCTCATCACCGGCTCCCCGATCGGGCTCAAGAGCGTGGCCGGGCTGGCCGGCTTCACCTGGGACGTCACCGACCCCGGCGGCGGCGAGGCCATGATCCACTACGACGAGGCCGTCAACGCCGGCGAGCCGGCCGCCGCCGGGCCCGCCCGCGACTGGCTGCTGTCCTACAACCGCAACGACGTCGAGGCGACCCGCGCCCTGCGCGAATGGCTCGACCGCGACGCCACCAGCTGCCCCCCGGTGCAGGACCTCGGCCCCTGACGGCGCAGCATCGTCAGGCCCGGCGGGGGCGGGCGCGGCGGGCCCGGGGGCGCCAGCGGGCGCGCACACCGAAGGCCGCCACTGCCGGCGCAGCGTCAGGGACCGTGTCAGCCAGGCGGACCCCAGCCGGGTGGAGCCCAGCCGGGTGGGCCGGGCCCCGCGGCTCCCGGGCCGCCTCGTCTGGCCCGCCGGTCGCGGACACTGCGCCTGGTGAGCACGCCGAGCATCACCAGGGCAGCCAGGAACCCGAGCCCGGCCACAGCCGCCAGGCCGCCCTCGGCCCCGATCCGGGCCAGATCACGGTGAACGACCTGGATCGGCCCGCTCGGTGCCGCGCCGAACTGGCGCGACGCGGCCATGCCGGCGGCCGGCCGGGCAGCCGCGAGCACCCGGGCCGCCCGCAGCGCCGCGACCGCGTCGACCTCGCCGAATCCGGTGCCCGGGTCATAGCCCGCTGCTGGCCGGTGCCGGGTGGAGGTCTCAAGCGCCTCCTGCACCATGGCCGGGGACAGCCCCGGATACCGGGAGCGGATCAGTGCGGCCACCCCGGACACGAACGCGGAGGCCGGGCTGGTCCCATCGGCCTGCAGGTAACTTCCGTGCGGGCCGGCCCCGATGATGCCGACACCCGGCGCGGAGATCACCACCGACGAGTTGCGCTGCGAGAACGGCGCCCTCGTGGCATGCGCGGTCAGGGCGCCGACCGAGATCACGCCGGTGTAGGAGGCAGGGTAGGAGTACGGCGTGAAGCCGGGGCCAGCGGAGCCGTCGTTGCCGGCCGCGGCCACGACGACGACCCCGTGGGCGACCGCGTACCCGATCGCGGCCCGGGTGTCACGGGCTGGCGAGGGTGAGCCGAGGGACATGTTGATGACGCTCACCCCGTGATTGACCGCATAACGGATGCCGTCACCGATCGCGTCCCGATACGCGGCGTTGTCGTTGTAGAAGTTGAAACCGGGTTCGGAGTCATCGAGCAGCACGCGGACGGACAGGATCCTGGCGGCGGGCGCGACACCGATCACCCCGCCGGCCCGGCCGGGGCCACTGCCGTGACCGGCGATCAGGGAGGCGATGTAGGTGCCGTGCAGATGCGGGGGGCGGTAGCCGGGCGGGTCCGCACCCCGGGTGTAGTCGGCGCCGGAGGTCACCGTGCCGACCAGGTCGGGCACACCCTGGTCCACGCCAGTGTCCAGGACACCGACCGTCACCCCGCGCCCCCTGCTGATCCGCCACGCCGCGGTCACCCGCATGGCCTTCAGCTCGGGCAGTTCGGCGGCCCGCACCTGCGCCCGGATCCCCTGCGCGGGCATGTTCGCAGCGCCGGCGATGCCCAGGCAGACGGCTGCCGTCCAGGCTGCCACGCACGCGCCGCGGGCCGGGCTCAGCATGCCCACTCCGGGCTGGCACAGTTCACGGTGACCGGTGCCGCCAGCGGGACGAGGATCTCCTGCGCCACCTGGCGGGCCGGGCCGAACACCGACGGGCGGTGCTCCCCGGTCGCGGCGGCCGGCCGGCCGTCGGCGTAGCCGGCCACGGTCAGCAGGACGTACGGCCCGCGCTGGACGGCTACCGCCGCTTGCCGTGCCTGGTCGTCGAACCGGGCGCTGGCCGTCCCGGCCAGGGCGAACGCCCGCAGCCCGGCCGGCAATGGGTCCGTGGCGGCGGCGCGGGAGAAGGCGGCCGCCCGGGCCGGGGTGCCGAACGCGAGCACCCCGGTGGTGTACACGACTCCCTGCAACTGGTCGAGGTAGGTGGCGCGCAGCGCGGCCCGGCAGCCGTCGCGTTCGGCTACCCGGGCGAGGGCGCCGTCCAGCGCGGCGGCGCAGGTGTCGGATCGGGAGATGGCCACCCGCTGTGCCCGCTCCCGGGTCATGAGGTCGCTCAGGTAGCCCAGGGACGCCGGGAAGATCCGCCCAGCGCGCCAGGTCCGCCAGCGGCCAGCCACCGCGGCGGTGGCGGCGGCCGCACGCTCGGCCCGGGTCGGCGGGCGGGTCTGCGCGGCCCGGGCCATGCCCCCCACCACGACCGCCGCCGCCAGGCAGCCAGCGCCAGCGAGCGCGATGAGCACCATCGCCACTGCCCGGCGGCCCGGCCGCCCCTCACCGGGCCGGCTGGGGGCTGGCGGCGGCCACCGGGGTGGGCCCACCGGCGGACCCCACAGCGGCGGCGGGGGTGCCTGGCCTGCTGGCGGGCCGGGAGGTGGCGGCGGGACCGGGCCCGCTGGCGGCCCCCACACAGGCGGGCCCCACACAGGCGGGCCCCACACAGGCGGAGGGCCGGCAGGCGGCTGCTCTGGGGAGTCGCCCGGAGGCAGCGGCGGGAGGCTCACCCAGCCAGGTTACAGCCGCCCGCCATGCCCGCCCGGGCCGCCGGATCCGGCTTCGGCCCGCCACCGCCCGGCCACCAACACCACGCCGGTCCCAGCGATTCAGCGGCCCGCGGTCACGGCTGGTTCCCGGACCGCGATGATGGGTGCCCATGGGAGAGCTGATCCTGCTCCGGCATGGCGAAACCGAGTGGAGCCGGGCACGCCGGCACACTGGCCGGACCGATGTCCCGCTCACGCCGGCCGGCGAAGCCGCCGCGGTGGCACTCGCCCCGGCGCTGGCCGCGCTGCCGATCCGGGCCGCGTTCGCCAGCCCGGCGCAGCGGGCGGAGCGCACCACGCGCCTGGCCGGGCTGACCGCCACCACCGACCCCGACCTGCAGGAGTGGGACTACGGCGGGTACGAGGGCCGGACCACGCCGGACATCAGGGCGCAGCGGCCCGGCTGGTACCTGTGGCGGGACGGGATCATCCCCGGTGACCAGGCCCACCCGGGCGAGACCATTGCCGAGGTGGGTGCGCGGGCGGACGCGGTACTCGCCCGGGTGAGGCCGCTGCTGGCCGACGGGGACGTGGTGCTGGTCTCGCACGGCCACCTGCTGCGGGTGCTGACCGCCCGCTGGCTGCGGCTGGAGCCAGCCGGAGGGCGGCTGTTCCGGCTCGACACCGGCACCCTGTGCACTCTGGGGACCGAGCACGGCGAGCCGGTGATCGCCCGCTGGAACCTGCCCGCCGGGGATCGCTGACAGGCCCGCTTTACCCCAGGGCTGCCGCGCCGAGCAGGTACAGGTTGACCCCGATGATCAGCACGCACACCGCGCCGGCCGCCATGGTGGTCAGCGGGCGGTTCACCAGCGGGCCCATGACGTCGGCGCGGCGGGTCAGCAAGACCAGCGGCACCAGCGCGAACGGGATGCCGAAGGACAGCACCACCTGGGAGATCACCAGGCTGCCGGTGGGCGGCAGGCCCAGCCCCAGCACCAGCAGCGCGGGCGCCATGGTGACCGCCCGGCGCAGGAACAGCGGGATCCGGCGGCCGATGAATCCCTGCATGACGACCTGGCCCGCGTAGGTGCCGACGCTGGAGGAGGAGAAGCCCGACGCGAGCAGCGCCGCGGCGAACGCCAGCGCGGCCCCGCCGCCGGCCAGCCTGGCCAGGCCCGCGTGCGCTGCCTCGATCGAGCCAGCGGCGGCCAGCCCGGTCCGGCTGAACATCGAGGCGGCCACGAACAGCATGGCGAGGTTGACCAGGCCGGCCGCGCCGAGCGCGACGAAGACGTCGAGCCGGGCGAACCGGAGCAGCTCACGGCGCTCGGCATGGTCGCGGCAGGACACCCGGGACTTGGTCAGCGCCGAATGCAGGTAGACCACATGGGGCATGACGGTGGCCCCGATCATGCCGGCGATGAGCAGCAGGCTGCTGGTGCCGGTGAAGCTGGGGACCAGCCCGGCGGCCACCTGCCGCGGGTCGGCGCCCACCGCGGCCAGGTCATAGCCGAAGCCGAGCAGGACGATGCCGAGCAGGGCGGCGATCGCCAGCTCGAACCGGCGGTACCCGCGCTGGTCCAGGGCCAGGATCCCGAACGCGACGACCGCGGTCATGAGGCCCGCTGCCAGCAGCGGCACGCCGAAGATGAGGTTCAGCCCGATGGCGGCACCGACGAACTCAGCCAGGTCGGTCGCCATGGCGATCAGCTCCGCCTGTACCCACAGGCCGCGCGAGACCGCCAGCGGCAGATGCCGGCGGCACAGCTCCGGCAGGTCGCGCCCGGTGGCGATGCCCGCCTTGGCGGACAGGTACTGGACCAGCATTGCCATCAGGTTGGCGGCCACGATCACCCATGCCAGGGCGTAGCCGTACAGCGCCCCGGCGGAGAAGTTGGTGGCGAAATTACCCGGATCCACATAGGCGACCGCGGCCACGAACGCCGGGCCGAGCAGGGCCACCACGCCGCGCGCCCGCCCGCGCGAGCGGAGCAGCCGCAGCGCGCTGACATCGGCTGCCGGGAGGGCAGCCGCAGGCCCGGCCGGCCGCACAGCGAGTGCGGACTGCGCGGCCGGCGGGGTCAAGGTCAGCCGACCGACGGGCCAAGGCCGAGGGACTGCGGCGTGCTGGAGTCCGGTGAGGGCTGGTGCAGGCCCTCATCCAGGGAGCCGAACTCGGTCATCAGCGCCGGGCTGCCGCCCCAGGGTGTCTGCTCCTCCGCCACCAGGGTGTTGGTGGTGAGCAGCAGGCCCGCCACGGAGGCACCGTTCTGCAGCGCCGAGCGGGCCACCCGCAGCGGGTCGATGATGCCCATCTCGATCATGTTCCCGAAACGGCCGGCCAGGGCGTCGAACCCCTCGTCGTTGCCCAGCTGCCCCATCTGTGCGACCACCTCCTGGCCGGAGTAGCCCGCGTTGGTGGCGATGAGATAGGCGGGCTCGGTCAGGACGCGGCGCATGATATCGACGCCGATCGCGTAGTCATCGGAGACCTGAAGGTCGTCCAGGGCGCCCTCGGCATGCAGCAGTGCCGCCCCGCCGCCGGCCACGATGCCCTCGGCCATCGCGGCCCTGGTGGCGGAGAGCGCGTCCTCGACCCGGTGCTGCAGCTCCTTCAGCTCGGCATTGGTCGGCGCCCCGACGCTGATCACCGCCACCTTGCCGGACAGCGACCCGATCCGCTCGGTGAGGACGTCCTCGTCAACCCCGAAGGTGGCCCGTTCCAGCTCCGCGCGCAGCTGGGTGACCCGGAACTCGACCTCATCGGAGGAGCCAGCGCCGTTGATGATGGCGGTCCGGTCGGCGTTGACCCGGACCTGCGCGGCCCGGCCGAGCTGATCGATCGTCATTGTCTCCAGGGTGAACCCGGAGTGCTTGCTGTAGACGGCGCCACCAGTGATCGCCGCGATGTCCTCCAGCTTGCGCAGCCGCCGGTCGCCGAACCCGGGGGCGCGCACGGCGACACACTGGAAGATCCTGTTGACGTGGTTGTGCACGAGCATGGACAGCGCCGTGCCCTCGACTGTCTCAGCGACGATGATCAGGGGACGCGGCGCCCGCATGATCTTGTCGAGTATCGGCATCAGCTGCTGGACCTTGGAGATCTTCTCACTGCACAGCAGGATGTACGGGTCGTCCACGATCGCTTCGAGACTGGCGGGATTGGTCACCATGTAGGGCGACAGGTACCCGTTGTCGAGCTCGAAGCCCTCGACGAAATCGACTTCCATCCCGTGCGTGGCCGACTCCTGCACGGTGACGATGCCACCGTCGCCGACCGTGTGCAGCGCCTTGGCGATCACCGCGCCGACCGTGTCGTCGTCGTTCGCCGAGATCGCGGCGACCCGCGCGTAGTCCTGCTCGGTGACCACCGGGTGGGCGACGCGCTGCAGGTGCTCGACAAGCCGGCCAACGGCCAGGTCGATGCCCCGTTTGACCAGCACCGGGTTGGCCCCGTTGCCGATCGCCTTCATGCCCTCCCGGACAACTGCCTGGGCGATCACCGTCGCCGTGGTGGTGCCGTCGCCGACGATGTCGTTGGTCTTGATCGCCGCTTCCTTGACCAGCTGGGCGCCCATGTTCTCGAACTGGTTCTTGAGGTGGATCTCCCGGGCAATGGTCACGCCATCGTTGGTGACCACGGGTGATCCGGTGATCTTCTCCAGGATGACGTTGCGCCCCTTAGGCCCGAGCGTCGACTTGACGGCTTCGGCCAGCTGGTCGACACCGGCCAGCAGCAGGCTCCGGGCTTCCTCGCCGAAGCGTAGTTCCTTAGCCATGGGTCCTCCTGGGACGTGAAGGGCTGAACGGGCTACGGGACGAGAATGGCGCGGCCGCGCACCCGGCCGGCGTCGAGGTCGGCGAACGCGTCGGCGGCGGCATCCAGCGGGTAGGTCTTGGTGTGCAGGGTGACCTTGCCGCCCTGGGCCAGCACCATCAGCTCGGCGAGCTCGTTGTAGGTGCCGACGATGTTGCCGACGATGTTGCGCTCGGTGGAGATGATGTCCAGGGTCGGGATGGTCACGGTGCCGCCGTAGCCGATGACGTAGTACGAGCCGGCCCGCCGGGTCATCGCGAACCCGTCCTGCTCGGCGCCCTGCTCGGCGACGAAGTCCATCACCACGTCGGCGCCGGCCCCGCCGGTCAGCTCGCTGACCGCGGCGACCTGGCCGCCGTCGGCGACCACGGTGTGGTCCGCGCCGAGCTGCTCGGCGAGCTTGAGCGCGTCGGGGTTGCGGTCCACCACGATGATCCGGGTTGCGGTGAGCGCGGCCAGGCACTGGATGCCGATGTGGCCGAGGCCGCCCGCGCCGATGAGCACGCAGGTGGTTCCCGGGTAGAGCAGCGGGATGGCCTTGCGGACCGCGTGGTAAGCGGTAATGCCGGCGTCGGCGAGCGCGGCGACGTCCTGCGGCCGGGTCTGCGGGTCGAGCTTCACGCAGGCCCGCGCCGAGGTGAGCAGGTATTCGGCCATCCCGCCGTCGCGGGACAGGCCGGGGAACTCGCTGGCCACGCAGTGCATGTCGTCGCCCGCCCGGCAGGCCCGGCACAGGCCGCAGGTGGGCGTGGGGTGCAGGATCACCGTGTCGCCGACGGCCACGTTGGTGACCGCGGAGCCGACCTCATGTACCCAGCCGGCGTTCTCGTGACCCAGCACGTAGGGCAGCGGCGTGCCCATCGCCGCGTCCCACTGGCCCTCGATGATGTGCAGGTCGGTGCGGCACACTCCGGCACCGCCGATCTTCACGATGACGTCGAGCGGGCCCTTGATGGCTGGCTCGGGAATCCCGTCGATCACGGGCTGGGAGTGAAAAGCGTGCAAGCGGACGGCCTTCACTGGTCCTCCTCGCCTAGTCCTGACGCGGCGTACCGGTGCCGCAGCATGCCGCGGCAGATGCCGGTGTTCGCCTCGATGCTGATCCGGGTTGTATGTGCCCGGCGCAGGTGCAGCGGTACCGCATCGGGTGCCAGCGGCGAACCCGTCGCCGGGTCGATCAGGAGCGGGGCGTCGTCGCCGGCCGGCAGCCCCAGCTCGGCGCGGCGCTGCCGCAGCCGGGCCAGCGCGGGCGAGGGCGGCACCTCGCCCAGGGTGAGCCCGGCCAGCGCGTCCGGCCCGCGGCCGGCCGCGGCCAGCGGGCGGCACACCTGATCGGTGCCGGCCATCACCGCCTTACGCAGGAAGTCGGCGCGCAGCTCATGCAGCTCGCCGACCGCCTCGCCGTCGAAGGACCGGGCGAACCCGGCCCTGGCGGCCACCCCGCCGTTGATCACGTCCGCGGCGAAGTGGTCTTCCAGCACCACCTCCACCGTGCGCACCCCCGGCATGGCCGACACCGCGTCGTAGGCGTCGGCCACCATCAGGAAGGCGAAGTTGGGCGCGCAGAAATAGGTGGGCAGCCGCAGCCGGACCCGCGCATCCCCGTCCGCGGAGACGGTGCACGACGCGACGAAGCCGAGCGAGGTGATCGGCTCGTCCAGCTCCGGGTCGCGCACCGTTTCCAGCGCGGCAAGAACCCCGGGGGTTCCGGGGGGTCGCCCCCCCGGGCTGGCGCCGCGTGACTGGTCGGTCACGGTCGTGCTCATGCGGACGTGGCCACCGCAGCGTCCAGCCGGCACTCGGCCGGCACCTCGATGCCGTACAGCTTGGCCGCGTTCAGCCCGAGGATCTTCTTCTTGGTCGCCGTGGTCACCTCCGGGTAGTCGGAGAACTCCTCGCGATCCGGGTAGTCCCAGTCCACGAGGCCCTCCACCTGCCACCGGGGCTCCCAGATGGCGTAGTCGCTGCCGAAGGTCATCTTGTCCTCGCCGACCCAGAACAGCAGCTCGCCCATGACCTTGGCGAAGAACTTCGGCCGGGCGTGCATCAGCCCGCCGATGACCACCGCCAGGCCCGCGTACACGTTGGGCTCCTGCGTCGCCATGAAGCAGAAGTCCTCGATCCGCGGCAGCCCGACGTGCTCGACGATGAAGTTCAGCCCGGGGAAGTCGGTCGCCGCGTGGTCCACGTCGGACACGTCGAAGGCATCCTTGTCCAGCGGCCAGATCGTCGGGCCCTTGTGCACGTGGATGTTCTTGACGCCCAGTGCCTGGCACGCCTCCAGGTACCGGTACGCGCCGGGGTCGGTCAGCTTCCAGCCACGCGAGCCGTTGTTCCACTCGGCGGTGTAGAGCTTGCAGCCCTGGGACCCGAAGCGCTCGACGTTCTCCCGGAGGACCCTGAGCCCCTCGTCGCCGTCCCGCGGGTCCCAGCGGGTGTTGTACCGGAACCTGCCGGGGTGCCGCTGACCCATGAGGGCGTTGCGCTCAGTGGTATTGAATCCCTCTTTGTACCATTCCTTCAGATATGTCGGCTGGAAGATGGCGACGTCCACATACCCGTTCTCGAAGACGTCCTTCATCAGGTCTTCTTCGGAATACTTCTGGAAATGCTCCAGCGTCCAGTGGGTAGCGGGCGGGCCGAGCCCCTGGTAGGCGTGGAAGCACTCGATCCAGCCCTTGGCGTACTGCTCAGCGCCCTGGACCCAGTTGTCCGGGGCAGCATTCCAGTAGTGCATGTGGCTGTCGACCACGAAATACTTCTCGCCGTTCTTCTCGTACACCGTGCCTCCTCGCGGGCCGGATCGGGTGTGCTTCTAGCCGACGCCTAATGGGACGCGGGCGTCAAGTCGAAGCCGAGGTATTCCGCGGCGTCCTCCGGATTCGCGAACATGATCGTCCGGTCGTCCAGATGGATCATCCGCCCGTAGTGCGTGGACATGTTCTCCTCGAACTCCGCCGCGTCAAAGAAGCCGGGCTCCTCGCCGAGCGCCTCGGACACCTCGTCGTAGACGACGTCCATGCGCCGGACCGCGTCGACACGGATCATCGACGGCAGGGGGGTCACAGTCACATTCGATTCAGTGCTCATGACCTGGGCCACCACTACGCCGACCTGATTATTCATCAGGGTGAACCCGCACATGTTGGATGCGGTGCTGTCGGACTTGAACGGGCTTTCCGGTGTCGTGAAGGTGGTCACTGTGCAAGCTCCTTCGGTGTGTCCAGACCCAGATCGGACAGGATGCCCCTGAACCGGTGCTTGGCGGCGTCCAGGCTGTCCTCGAAGCGGGGCGGCTTGGCATCGGGCTGCGACCACAGCGGCTGCAGCGCGCGGGCGGCCGAGATGGCGCGCGGCACCCAGGCTGCGAGCCACTGGTCCAGGATCGACTTGTTGTGGCCGGCGAACTCGCGATCAGTGGTCAGCAGGTGGAACATTGCCGTGGTGTAACGCAGGTCCCGCTCGGCGAAGTCGTACTCCTCGGCGCCGACCACCGTCGGGGTCACGAAGTCGCCGTTGCGCGGTGCCGCATGCTGCACCAGGCTGCTCCGGAACAGCTCCCCGACCAGCGGCTCGAAGACCACGTTCGCCGCGAAGATCGCCTCGCACCAGTCATCGATGGCGGTGAGCTGCTCGGCGGTCTTCCGCACGCCCTGCCAGGCCGGGTCGTTGTCCCAGGCCTCGATGTGCGCGCTGCCGTCGAAGCCGGTGATCTCCTCGCTCAGCGTCAGGTTGTAGAGCGCCAGGTCCTGGGCCGCCCTGATCCGGTGCATGCTGTTCACCGAGATGGCGTTGTTGTGCATGTTCGTCGGTGCGCGCCGGTTGGCGTTGGCGAACAGGTACAGCCCCAGGCCGTGGTCCACGTGCATCCAGGCGCCGACGTTGCGCTCCACGAAATGCACCCAGTTCGGGTTCCACTGCTCGAACGCCTTGGCCTGCCTGGCCGCGTCGATGTTCTGGTTGAGCTGGCGGACGACGTTGGAGTTGTAGCGGTAGAGCGTGAGCTCCCACTCCTCGTTGGGGTCGCGGAACTCATGCCAGCCGTGCGCGGGCCAGTCGTAGCCCTTGCCGCCGGAGCCGGGGAAGCGCTTCGGCTCTGGCCGGTCAGATCCCCATGCTTTGAGGATCGTCCAGTCCAGCGGATAGCCGCCACGGCCGTCGGAGAACCCGTACAGCCAGCCCTGAGCGAGGTAGTGCCGGGGATCGGGCTGGACCTCGACCGTGACGTCCTCGTAGTGCGACTGCTTGCGCTTGGCCGGCGTGTAGTAGTTGAAGCGGCGGGAGTTCGAGTCCGGGAACTCCTTGGCACCGGCTTCCGCATCGGTAAAGACGGGCTTCGGCAGGCTTCGTTCTGTCGGAGTTGTCATGAGGTCCTGTCCTCACTTCTCATCGGGGTCACCGGTGGTGGTGAACTTGTCGTAGTAGACGTGCTTCGCAGGCACTCCCAGCCCGGTGAGCAGCGGCATCGCCGCCTCCACCATCGGAGGTGGGCCGCAGACGTAGGCGTGCGCGCCCTTGAGGCCGGCCTCGTGCCGCTTGACCACATCGGTGATCAGGCCGACCTCGCCGTCCCAGCCGTCCCCGTCGGCGGGCTCGGAGAGCGCCGGAACGTAGCGGAATGCGGGCAGTGACTCTTCGAGAGCCCGCAGCTCGCCTTCGAAGCACAGGTCACGGCGCCCTCGCGCGCCGTAGTAGAAGGTGGCCCTGCGCTGGATTCCGCGCTCGGACATCGAGCGCAGCAGTGACAGGATCGGCGCCATCCCGGCCCCGCCCCCGACGAAGATCAAATCGGTGTCGTGGCCCTCCCGCAGGGTGAAGACCCCGAACGGGCCGGTCAGGTTGAGCCGGTCGCCCACCTGGAGCTGGCTGTCCAGGAAGTGCGAGAACAGCCCGTCCGGGTAGACCTTGATGACGAACTCGAGCTGGCCACTCTCGCGGCTGGACGTGTTCGCCATCGAGAACGACCGGGTGGCGCCGGTGCCCGGGACGGTGATGTCGACGTACTGCCCGGGGAAGAACTTGATCTCCTCCGGTTCCACCAGCCGGAGCACCAGGTGGCGCATGTCGTGGGTGACCGGGTCGTTGGCAACGACCTGCGCCACTGCCTCCTGGATGGGAAGCCCCGAGCGGATCATGTCCTCGTCGAAGTTGAGCAGCTCGATCGTGACGTCCTCGTAGGCGTGTGCCCGGCACAGCAGCGTGAAGCCTTCCTCCCGCTCGTAGTCGGGCAGCGCGAAGGTCGAGTACTTGTCGAGCTCGATGTCGTCGCCGTCGAGGACGAACGACTTGCAGGAGGAGCACTGACCCTCCTTGCAGCCGTGCATGAGCATGACTCCCTGCTCAGCGGCGGCCCGCAGGATCGTCTGGTCCTCGCTGACCTCGATCTCGATGCCGACCGGCTCGAAACGCACCACGTGCTTGTCCGCCATCACTTAGTCCCGGATCGCGCTGCTGGCGTGGCCGGGGCGGGGAGGGCCCTGACTCACGGGCCCTCCCCTTCCCCGGTGGGCTGGCGGCAGGCTCAGCCCTGTGCGGGCGCAGGCCTTCCGGCCGGGCCCTGGCGGATGTAGTCGGCGTGGAACGCTTGCCGCTCCTCCGGTGTCATCTCGTTGAGCAGCACGTTCGGGCTGAGCACCGGCCCCATGCGGCGCAGGTGATCCAGCGTCCACATCTTCTTCGGGTCAAGGTCCAGGTGCGGCTGCGCGACCATGGTCTTGCCGTCATCGCGCACATAGCCCATGTCGGACACCACATCGGCCCAGTTCCAGCCGTGGTAGAGGGTCTCCCACTCCCGGTGCCCGATCAGCTGGCCCATGTTCGGGGTGTCCCGGCCCTGGTAGGTCGGCCGGAAGGCGGTCGTGTCGGTCCAGGCGCATTCCTCGTGACAGTAGGTGCGTACCTGGCCGTCGACCTCCTCCATCACCATGTCCTCGCGGACCAGGCAGGGCACCATGCAGGTCCAGCAGCGGTGCGGGTACACGTAATCGACGTCCTCGGCCACGATCGGGTGGTGCCCGTTCGGCCGCGACAGCCGGTTGTAGTTCTCCCACCACTTACCGTACTTGTCATACCAGCCCGGGTACTTGTACTCGAACCACTCGAAGTCCTTGTCGGTCATCGGGTCGATCCGCCAGTAGTTCGCGAGCCAGCCGGTGGCGAAGAACTGCGCGACCTCATGCACGTAGCCCTTGTTCCAGATCTGGTTCCAGGCTTCCTCGATGAGGTCGTGCGGGATCACCAGGCCGTACTTCTCCAGCGGCACGAGGTAGCTGCGGTAGTAGTCGTCGTAGATCCACCGCCGCCACATCTCGGCGTAGCTCTCCCGGTCCTTCCGCCGGTCCTTGGTGCCGTACTCGATGAACGTGCCGATGGCCGCGTCCACCACCCGGTGGTTGTTCCACCATGCGTAGCGCAGGTCGCGCTGGAGCAGCTGGTGGTTGCCCTCGTCGGCCAGCGCCATCAGGAGCGTGGCGTAACCGTTGCTGATGTGCCGGGACTCGTCGGACTGCACCGAGTGGAACACCGTCGGCAGCAGGTAGTCACCGTTGGCGGCGGCTTCGGCGGGCATGGCCACGAACAGTGTGTTCGTGAACGCCGTCTCGGCCACGATGGTCAGGTAGATGCTCGCCGCGGTGATGGCGTCACCGGTGATGAAACCCTCGGCGAACTGCCGGCCGATCGTCCCGCAGTAGTCGTTCTGGAAGTTGCGCAGGCTGTTGTTGAAGCCGGCCGGGTCGATGTAGTTGTTCATGTACAGGCGCTTGAGGTTCTGCTGGATCGTCGAGTGCCGTACCTCGTCGATCATCTGGATCGCCTGGCCGTTGTGCAGCTCCGGGTTGGGGACGGTCCGGAACAGCAGCGGCATCGCCCGCGCCGCCGAGATCTCAGGCAGCGGGATGATGGACAGGAACAGCTTCTGCCACTCCAGCCAGCGCTCCTGCACCTGGCGGAACATGTTGCCGCGGATGGCGCCGTCGGAGGCGCCGTAGACCCGGTGGTCCTTTTCCTCCTGCATCGGGAAGTACGACCGCAGGACCTGCTTGAGCGGGTCCTTCTTCTGGGCCTTGGCAAACGTGTAGTCGGTGCCGTACTGGGACACCGGCTCGTGGTACATCGGCTCCCAGGCAAGTTCCTGGATCTTCTGATGGGCCCTGGCCACACTCTGGCGACTCATCGTCACCCCTTTCCCTCAGGTCTGCGCCGGCCGGCGGCGGCGGGCGGGCCGCCCGGTCCGCCTCGCCGGTGCGGGCAGCACGCCTGCCTGGCGAGCGCACGCACTCCATTCCGGCCGCAAGTCCTCATGTGCTGCATCACAACCCGGCTGGGCAACAGGTGGGCTCTCAACATGAGACACACGCGGTATGGCGCGGCGGCGGGGTGAGGGTCAGTCGCCGCCGAAGACGGCGTCCCGGATCTGCGCGAGATGGTCCTGGATGTGCTGGGAGACCTGCTTGTTCCCTTCCGGCGCCGGCGCGATGCCCAGCGCCCGCAGCAGGTCAGCCGCTGGCGGGCCCGGATCACCGGTCTCACCGAGCACCGGGTGCAGGCCCTGCGCGGCCAGGTGCCCGAACACCAGGTTGACGACGCTCCAGGGGTTGTAGGTCTCACCCGGGGGTGCCCCGGCCTGATCCATCTGGCACCGCCTTCCGGAAGTCGCCCTGATCGAAGCGCCGGCGTGAGGGCATCAAAAGGCACCCACGGCGAAATTACGGTCTCAACATGAGACACAGGACCGTAATGGTGCGTTTATGGTGGTGTTACATACGACGCGACCCCGGAAGCCCGACCCCCAGCGGGCTGCGCCTTCGGTTCCCCGCGAGGCGCCGGGGAGGCAGGGGAGGCGCGATGATGCCCTCAGCAGCGCCCTTGCTCCCCTCGGCCAACAGCGCTCGGCTGGCCGAGGCGCGGGAGCGGTTCCTCACGCGCGACCCGGTTGTTGCGGGTGCCGTACGTGAGCCCATCCTGGCGTCATGGTGGCGGTCCCGGGACTGGAAGGTCGCCGCTGACCGGGTGGAACTGTCCTATGTCCGCGATCCCAACCTCGACACCCCGCTGACCCGGAACGCCATGCCGGTGCTGCGGAACCTGCACGAGCACCTGGACGGGCAGCCGATCAGCGTCATCCTGACCGACGCGGGCGGGGTGGTGCTGTCCCGGCTGACCGCCGACCGCGACCTCGAGCGTCACCTCGACGGTGTCCAGCTCGCGCCCGGGTTCAGCTATGCCGAGGAGCATGTGGGCACCAACGGGATTGGCACCGCCCTGGAGGGCGGCCAGCCCGCGCATGTGTTCGGGCATGAGCACTACGCCGAGGACCTGGAGGACCTCGCCTGCGCCGGGGTCCCGATCCACGACCCGCTGTCCGGCAAGACCATCGGCGCCGTCGACCTGACCTGCTGGCGCCGGGACGCCGACGCGCTGCTGGTCGCGCTCGCCAAGACCACCGCCGACCAGATCACCAGCGCACTGCTGAACGACAGCAACGCGCGGGAGTCCCGGCTGCTGCGGGAGTACCTGCGGACCTGCCGGCACACCAGCGGCATCGTGCTGGCGCTGTCCAGCGACATGGTGATGATGAACGACTCCGCGCGGCAGGTGCTCGACCCCAGCGACCAGGTCGCGGTGCTCGGCCACGCCGCTGACGTGATCGCGGGCAGGCGCCCCGCCGCGGTGACGGTCACCCTGCCCACCGGCGCCCAGGCCCGGGTCCATTGCCGGCCGCTGTCCGCCGACGGGCTGCCCGGCGGCCCGTCGACCGACGGGATCATCCACGTGAAGCTGATCGAGCAGGCCGCCCGGCCCGTTGACCCCGGCCCGAAGAAGCTGATGTTCCTGCCCGGCCTGGTCGGCTCCGCCCCGCTCTGGCTGCGCGGCTGCGGCCAGGTGGAGACGCTCTACGAGCGTCGCGAATGGCTCGCACTGGAAGGCGAGCGCGGGGTCGGCAAGGTGGCCGTGGTCAGGGCCGTGCACCAGCGGCGGAACCCGGCCGGGCGCTTCACTGTGCTGGACGCGGCCGATGCCACCCGCCCCGACTGGCTGGTGCGGACACGCCGCGAACTGAACGAATGCGACGGCACCCTGGTCCTGCGGAACATCGACCTGCTCAGTGCCAGGCAGCTGAACGTGCTGTCGAGCGCGCTCCAGGCCGCCCGGGCGGCCGGCCGCCAGCACGCGCTGCGGGTCGTGGTCACCATGAGCCGCAAGCGCGCCAACGCGGATCTGACCAGGGTGCTGCGGCACTTCCCGAGCAGCGTGGAACTGCCGCCGCTGCGCCACCACATCGAGGACCTGCACGAGCTGGTGCCGTTCTTCCTGGCCAAGCTCAGCCAGCAGGCCCGGCTGTCGTGCGCCCCCGAGGCGATGCAGCTGCTGCTGCGCTCGCGCTGGCCCGGCAACATCGAGCAGCTCTGGCAGGTGCTCAGGCAGGTGGCCCGGCACCGGCGATCCGGCGTGATCCACCCGGCCGACCTGCCGCCCGAATGCTGGACGGTGAGCCGGCGCCTGCTCAGCCCGCTGGAGTCGATGGAGCGTGACGCCATCGTCCAGGGCCTGCTGGCCTATCACGGCAACAAGGTCAGGACCGCCGAGTCACTGGGCATGTCCCGGGCGACGATCTACCGGAAGATCCACGAGTACGGGATCGTCATCCCGTCGGGCTGACGCGCTGGAAGGCGCGGACCCGCTCGCGGGCGGCGCGGACCACCGGCGGGGCCGGCAGCGGCCAGGGGATCCGGGCCGTCCCCTCGTGCAGGGCACGGAGGCTGACGGTGACCGCCAGGTCGGTGAGCGGGGTGTCCGGCACCCCGTACATCCGGCGAGCCCAGCGGGGCTGGCTGGCGAAGCCAAGCGCGGTGAGCCCGGGCACCAGCAGCTTGAGCGGCAGGTAGGCGGCTGGCATGGGGGTGTTCACCGAGCGCAGCAGCGCCCGCCGGGCCTCCGGGGTGACCCGCAGCTGCGGCCTGATGCCCTCGATGTAGGCGTCGAGCCCGGCGATGCTGCCCGGCACCTGCGCCGGGTCGAGGCCCACGACGGCCGCGCACCGGCGCTGCTCGTCGACGAAGGTGTCCAGGTCGGCAGGGCTGAGCCCGAGGCCGGACCGGCGCGCCACGTCCACATAGGACGACACCTCGGCGCAGTGCACCCACTGCAGCAGTCCGGGCTCGTCCAGCCGGAACTGCGTCCCGTCCTCGTCGGTGCCGCGCAGCGACGCGTGCAGCTTGCGGACCCGGCGGCCCTTGCGCTCCACCTCGGCGAGGCTGCCGTAGGTGCGGACCCGGACGAACTCCGTGGTGCGCAGGAACCGGCCCCAGGCCTGCTTCGGGTCGGCGAAGGCGGTGTTCTGCCAGGTGCCGCGCATCACCCGCGGGTGCAGGGCCTGCAGATACAGAGCCCTCACGCCGGCCACCCACATCACCGGCTCGGCCATCACCCGCCAGGTCACCGAGGCCGGGCCGAACAGGCCGTCGTCCGCCTGGACGGCCGTGTTCTCGCCGGCCGTGTCCCCGCCGGCCGTGTTCTCGCCGGCCGTGTTCTCGCCGGCCGTATCCGTGCCGGCCGTATCCGGGCCCGGTACCTGCTGTGGCGTCGCCGGCATGGCGTGCCCCCCTTCCCTGGGCGGCCCGCCAGCGTCACTCCTGGCGGGTTTCCTGCGCAATCCAGCTTAGGTAGGCATCGGACCCGGCGACTATCGGCGTCGCCACGATCTCGGGCTCGTCGTAGCTGTGCCGCTGGGCCAGGAAGTCCGCGAGCGCCTGGTAGCCGGCGGCGGGCAGTTTGAGCACCAGCAGCCACTCCTCCGCCCGCTCGATCCCGTCCTCCCACCAGTAGGTGCTCGCGATCGGGCCTGCCACCTGCGCACATGCGGCCAGCCGTGACTCCACGGCCCCCCGGGCAAGCTCCATCGCCTCCGCCCGGGAGTCGGTGGTGGTCTGGACCTGGAGGTAGTGGATGCTGGTGGATGGTGCCGCGCTAGCGGCGACACTGGCCTGACCCGACATGGCACCCGATGCTACGCCTGGCCTGGCGCGATAACAGGTGGCACGGGATGATCGCTGATGTGGGCAGGGCCCGCTGCCCGCGCTGCGGAGGTCGACGATGAGCTATCCGTTCTGTCTCGTGGTCAATCCGGCCGCGGCTCGCGGCCGGGGCGCGCGGCGGCTGCCGGAGATCCTCGGCGTGCTGTCCGCGGGTGGTGCTGCCCTGCGGATCTGCGAGACGTCCAGCCTGGGCCACGCCACCGAGCTGGCCATGCAGGCCACCGAGCAGGGCGAGGCGGTGGTGGCGGTCGGCGGCGACGGCCTGGTCGGCACCTTGTGCGCGGCGGTGTCCCGGGCCCGCGGGGTGCTCGGGATCATCCCCGCCGGGCGCGGTAACGATTTCGCCCGCATGCTGGGCATTCCCGCCAGCCCGGCGGCGGCGGCGACCGCGCTGCTGGACGGGCAGCCGCAGGCGGTGGACCTGATCGGGGTCCAGGCCGCGGACGGCACCGAGCACGTCGTGGCCGGCAGCGTCTACCTGGGTGTCCCGTCCGAGGGCGGGGAGATCGCCAACCGGAGCTGGTGGGCCGCTGGCCCGGTCGGCTACCAGCTGGCGGGGGTGCGCGCGCTGCTGGGCTGGCGGCCCGCCACCTTCACGGTGGAACCCGGTGCGACCGGCCAGAGCGCCGCCAGCTTCCCCGGGTTCTGTGTGGTGGTCGCCAACTCGGTCTACCTGGCGGCGGGCAAGAAGGCGGCGCCGGACGCCGACATCAGCGACGGGCTGCTTGATGTGATCATGGTCGGGCACGGCAGCAAGATGTCGTTCGTGCGGGTGATGCTGAAGGCCGGCCGGGGCACGCACCTGCGGCTGGACCAGGTGAGCACGCACCGGGCGGCCAGCGTGACGGTCAGCGCCGACCGGGCCATGCCCGCCGCCGCCGATGGGGAGACGCTGCCCTGCGCGTCGCCGCTGGGCGCGGGCTCACCGCTGCGCATCCGGGCGCTGCCCGGCGCGCTGCGGGTCATCGCGCCAGCCAGCGGGCAGCCGCCGCGGCGCGCTCAGCCCTCGGTGGAGCGGACGTGGTGGCCGTGGCCGCCGCCCAGGAAGGAATCGACGAACTCGGGGCTTGCCGACAGCTCCGCCGGGGTGCCCTCCATCCGCACCTCGCCGCCGCCGAGGACGTAGGTCCGGTCCGAGATCGCGAGCACGGCCTTGGCCCGCTGCTCCACGATGAGCACCGAGGCGCCGCTGGTGGCCAGGCCGCGCACGTGCTCCTCCAGCAGCGAGGTGGCGATGATCGGCGCCAGGTTGGCGGTCGGCTCGTCGAGCAGGAAGACCCCCGGATCGAGCATCAGCACCCGGCCCATGGCGAGCATCTTGCGCTCGCCGCCGCTCAGCTTTCCGGCGCCGCGGCCGAGCATGCCGGACAGTCTGGGGAAGACCGCCAGCACCCGCTCGATCCGCTCCGCTACCTGCTTGTGAGGCAGCAGGTAGCCGCCCATCTCCAGGTTCTCTTTGACCGTCAGCGGCGCGAACACGTCGTCCACCTGCGGCACGTAGCCGACCCCCGCGCGGGCGACCTCCTCCGGCGGCAGGTTCGTGACCGGCCGGCCGCCGACCGACACCGTGCCGGACGAGATGCGCACCACCCCGACCAGGCTCTTGAGCAGCGTGCTCTTGCCAGATCCGTTCGGCCCGACCAGGGAGATCACCTGGCCGGGCTGGACATCCACGCTGATGCCCCTGATCACCGGGTCACCGCCGTACCCGGCGGTGACCCCCTCGGCGCGCAGCGGGACGCCGGCCAGGCTGACCTCAGCCGACAAGGTAGGCCTCCACAACCTCGCTGCGTGCCCGCAGCTGCTCCATGGTTCCCTCCGCGAGCACAGCGCCCTCGGCCATCACCACCACCGGGTCGCAGAACTCGTCCATGATGGCCAGCTCGTGCTCCACCATCAGGATGGTCATCCCCTCCGCGCACAGCGCGACCAGCTCCCGGCCGATCCGGCGCGCCAGGTTCGGGTGAACGCCTGCCATCGGCTCGTCGAGCAGCAGCATCCCCGGCTCGGCCATGAGGGCGCGCATGATCTCGACCAGCCGTCGCTGCCCGCCGGACAGGTCCCCGGCGTAGTGGCTGGCGAACTGCTCCAGCCCGAACCGTTCCAGGATCCCCTCCGCCCGGGCGACCGCCGCCGCTTCATCGGCCCGCCAGTACCGCTTGCCGAGCACCGCCCCGCGGAACGAGTCCCCCCGGTTCACCGGCACCGCGGAGATCAGGTTCTCCATCACGGTCAGCCGCTTGAACTCACTGGCCAGCTGGAACGTCCGGACCAGCCCCAGCCGCGCCCGGCGGAACGCGGGCATCCCGGTGACGTCCTGCCCCCGGTACACCACCGCGCCCGCGGTGACCGGCAAGGTCCCCGCCAGCATTGCCAGCAACGTCGACTTCCCAGCTCCATTAGGGCCGATCAGCCCGGTCAGCGTCCCCGCCCGCACCGAGAACGACACCTCATGGACGGCCCGCATCCCCCCGTAGTCCCGGCAAACCCCCCGAGCCTCCAGCACCACCTCATCCCCGGCCGATGCCCCCAACGCCACCCCCGCTGCAACCGGCGCCGGCTCTGCTGCCAGTCCCCCAGCCGCGCCCTCCTGGTCGCCGTCGCCAGCCACAGGTGCTGCCACCGCCCCGCCCCCGGCTTGCCCGGCAGCTGCGGCCCCTACCCCCGCGACCCGGATGACCCGTTTGCGCTCCGGCAAGATCCCTTGCGGCCGCGCCCACAGGAAGACCACGATAAGCAGCCCGATCGCGACCCATTCGAGCGACGGGATCAGGTTAGGCGGCAGGTTGTTCGACGTCGGGATGAACCGCGTCACCTCTTCGAACCCGACCGGAACCAGGACCGCGCCGAGCACGGCGCCCCAGTGGTTCCCGGCCCCCCCGATGATCACGGCCGCGAACAGCACGACTGTCTCCGCGTAACCCCAGGCGGCCGGTGACCAGGTGGTGATGTAGGTGACGAGCACCCCACCGGACAGCCCGGCGATGGCCCCGCCGACGACGAGCATCACGGTCCGCATGGACAGCAGGTTCTTGCCGAGCGAGTCGGCCACCTGGTCGTTGTCCCGCATCGCCCGCAGCGACCGCCCGTAGGGCGACTCGGTGATCCGGCGCACGAACCAGAGCACCACGGCGCCGAGCACCACGGCTCCCGCCATGTATGCCAGCTGGTACCCGGTCGGCTCCACGCTGAACACGTTGGTGCTGAACGGCGCCGGGATCAGCGAGAGCCCCGCGTCGCCGTTGAGGAACGGCCGGTAGTTCGTCACGATCAGGTTCAGCAGCACCGCGGTGACCAGCAGGCCGACCGCGGCGAAGTCACCCCGCAGGCGCCTGCCGACCAGGAACGTGAACGGCAGCGCGATCACGCCGCCGACCACCGCGGCGCCGATCCACGGGAGCGGGAAGGGCAGGTCCCAGCCACCCAGGTAGGACTGGAAGCCGCCGTTGGCGGTGTCGGCCGGCAGCGAGAGGACCGCCGCGGCGTATCCCCCGGCCGCCTGGAAGATTATGAAGCCGAAGTTGGTGACGCCCGCCACGCCGAACTGCTGGCTGAGCCCCAGGCACGCCATGGCGTCGACAGCCGCGTAGACGACCAGGTTGATCAGGTAGAACGTGTTCATCAGCAGTCCGCTCCGTTGGTCACGTCCGCTCCCCGAGCAGACCGGTGGGGCGCACGCCGAGCATCACCAGCAGCGCCACGAACGCGAACACGTACTTGTAATCGGCCTGGACGAAAGGCAGGGAGGCGCTCACCTCGGTGGCGACACCGATGATCACGGCGCCGAGCATGGCACCGTAGGGCTGGCCCGGTCCGCCGAGGAACACCGCCGCCAGGATCAGGACCAGGAAGATGTCGGTGGCGGTCGCGTCGAAGCTGCCCGCGTCCATGGCGAACACCGTGCCGGCCAGGCCGCACAGCGCACCTGTCAGCGCCCAGGTCAGCGTGATCACCCGGCCGGTCCGGATGCCGCAGTTGCGGGCCAGGTTCCGGTTGGCCGCCGTCGCCCGCATGGCCTTGCCGAGCTTGGTGTACCGCAGCAGGCCGTGTACGCCGAGCATCACCAGCACCGAGATGACCATGATGATGACCTGGACCAGGGTCAGGGTGAGGCCGGCCGCCTTATACGTCGGGCCGTTGCTCATCGCGTAGGAGACGGCGGTCCCCCCGGCCAGCGCCTGGACGCCGAACTCGATGATCAGTGTCATCCCGAGCGACACGATCACCATGGTGATCGGCGAGGTCCCCCGGCGCTGGAACGGCGTGTAGACAGCGGTGTTGAGCAGGACCGAGAGCAGCGAGCCGGCCGCCATCGCGATCAGCAGGCCGATCCAGACCGAGATGCCGTTCTCGTTCACCAGGTAGGCCACGAAGGCGCTGAAGATCATCACCGCGCCGAAGGCCAGGTTGAGCACGTCGGTCACCCCGAACTGGAGGGTGAACCCGACCGCGGCGATCGCCAGCACCGACGCGGTGACCAGGCCGAACCCGATGGAGGCGAGGAACAGGCTCACCGGCCATCAACCCCCGCGGTCATCAGGGGCCCGGCAGGGCCTGGCCCCCCCGGGTGTGCCGGGGAGGCCAGGCCCTGCGCAGGCGCAGTGGAACTGTGCATTAAGGGGTCACGGCCCGCAACTGGGCCGCTGTGATGTTGCCGACCACGTTCACCGTGCCATCGGGGCTGTAGGTGTCGACCTGGAAGATACCGGTCGAGGTGTGGTGGCTGTCGAAGTTAGTCGGGCCACCAGGACCCTCGTAACGGATAGCTTTGCCGGCCTTGAGCGGGCCGACGCACTGAGCGAACGAGTAGCACACCGTCGCACCTGGCACGCCGTTGGCGATCTTGATGATGTCGGGTGTATACACGCTCGGGCTGGTGCTCTTGGCCATGACCATTGCCAGTGCCGCCAGGTTGACCCCGTCGTACAGGTGCACACCACCGGGCGCGCTCAGGTAGGTGGTGAAGTCACCAGTGGTGCCGGGGACCTTGCCCTGCTGGGAGAGCAGAGCGGTCTTGAAGGCGTCGTAGGCCGGGCCGCTCGACTCCACCACCAGGTTGTCGGCGTGGAAGGTGCTGGTGAACTGCTTCGCGCCCACGGCCGCGGCCGCGGACTTGAAGAACGCCGGCGAGATGGCCGCCGAGGTGCCGATGATCGGGATCGCCTTGCCACCGTTGAGCTGCTTGATCTCCGAGAACAAGGTCGGGTCGGCGGCACCGAGGGCCTCGGTCATGATCGCGTCCGGGTGGGAGTTGACGATCGCCGCGGCCTCGGTCCGGAAGGTGGTGGCCTTCAGGTCAAGCGTCTGGTTGGTGGTCAGCGTCATGCCTGCCTTCTTCAGCGAGGCGATGGCGGGCTGGATGAAGGTCTGCGACCCGATGTCGTTGCCGAACGCCAGCGCGATCCGCTTGTAGTGGAGCTGCTGGGCGATGACCACCATCGCGTAGGACTCCTCCAGGTCCGGCGGGACCAGGCGGAAGAAGTACGGGTAGTGGACGCTGTCGAACTCGGACTGCCCGGTCATGCAGAACATGGCCATCTTGTGCGCGTTGATGACCGGCGCGACCGAGGCCGCCTCGTCCGAGGTGCAGCCGATGACCAGTGCCAGGTTGGGGGTGGAGGCGAACATCTGGTTGACCGCCGGGACGGCGTCCGCTGGGTCACCCCTGGTGTCCACGCTCTTGCAGGTCAGCTTGGCCCCCATCACGCCGCCAGCGGCGTTGATGGCGCTGGTGGAGCCGTAGCACGAGGCCAGGTATGTCGGCCCGAGCGCGGCGTCGGCGCCGCTGAAGGGGGCCACGTCGGCGATGGTCAGCGTGGACCCGGCCGAGGGGCTTGATCCGCCACTGGTACTGCTGGAGCTGCTGCTGCAGGCGGCCAGCACGAGCGCGACCGCCGCGGTGGCGGCCACCGCCAGGAGCCGGGCTGGCCGCTGATGCCTGATCCGCGTGCCCGGCGAGCGTGAACGGTCACCCGCGGCGTGAGCCGCGGGACCGAGCGTCGTGGACTTCATAGTCCCTCCGTGGTGCGTTGGTGGAATTGAGTGACCAACTGGTGGGGAGGTCGGGGCCGGCCCGACGGGTCAGAACCCGGTGACCGGCTTATCGGCGGGGCGCCACCGCCAGTCGGCGGGTGCGCCCTCCTCGGCGACGACGCGGTTGCGGATGGTGCCCACCTTCTCGACGGTGATCTCGATCACGTCACCGGGCTCCATCCACACCGGTGGCGTCCGGGCGAAGCCAACGCCGCCGGGGGTACCGGTGGCGATGACGTCTCCTGGCGCCAGGTGGGTGAACGATGAGAAGAACTCCACGGCGGCCGGGACGCTGACGAGCATCTGCGAGGTGCGCGCCGACTGCATCACGGTGCCGTTAAGGGTCGAGCTGATGGCCAGGTCGCTGACGTCCACCTCGTCGGTGGTCACCACTTCGGGGCCGATCGGCATGCTGCCCACGAAGTTCTTCCCGGCTGTCCACTGGCTGCCAGCCCGCTGCCAGTCGCGGCACGAGGCATCGTTCAGGACGACAAAGCCCGCGATTGCGGCCAGGGCGTCCTCGGCCCGGATGTAGCGGCCACCGGCACCGATCACGATCCCGAGCTCGGCCTCGTAGTCGAACCGGGTGGTGAAAGCGGGCTTGACCAGGTCCGCGTACGGGCCAAGGACACTGTCGGTGCCGCGCACGAACGCGTCCGGCCAGGTCGGCACCGCACGCCCGCCCTCCAGGGCGTGCTCGCTGTAGTTGAGCCCCAGGCACAGGATGCGCGGCGGGGCCGGCACGGCCGGGGCGTAGTCAGCTGGCCCTACCTCGCGGCCGTCCTGGCTTTCGAGGCCGCGGATGACATCCATCGCCGGGTCCCCGCTGTCGAGCACGTGCTGCAGCTGCGACATCGCGGGATCGCCGGTGGCGTCGGCGACATCGACGTAACCCGAGCGCCCCCTGACATGCAGGCGCGGCCCCCGGTCGGTGGCAATCGTGGCAAGCCTCACGGGCCGGATCTCCTTCGTGCGGGCCGAGCGGTTATCTCGGGCGGGTGGCGGGGGTGATGACGCCGGCAGCGCATGGGTGGTGCCCGGCCGGCGGGACTGCAGAGGTCCTGATTGGTTGACTGGTGCAGATTGGTTGAGCATAGGTCTGTATACAAAAGGGGTCAAGAGTGTTAACAAGAAGAAACAGCAGCTAAACGGGTCACAGTATGATCTCGATTGGTATGATTGGTCGCGCCCGCGAGGGGGGCCGGACAACAAGGTGGACAGGATGGCCAGAGGAACCGGGGACATCGCCCCCGCCATGCCCGCTGACCGCGGGCGTCGGCTGGCTGAGGTCATCCTGGCCAGTTCCCGGCAGGCCGGCCTGTGCCCGGGTTCACGGCTGCCCACCGAACGGCAGCTGGCGGCCGACCTCGGCGCCAGCCGGACCTCGGTCCGGCACGCCCTGGCAGTCCTCGAAGCCGAGGGGCACATCACCCGCGAGGTGGGGCGCGGCACCTTCCTGCGCGACGCCCGCTGGGCCCGCCCCGGCACCGGCGACGGGGCGGACGGCGGGCCGGGCCCGGCCACCGGCGCGCCCAGCGGCCAGGGCCCGGACGGGTCGGCCGGGTTCGCGCCCGCCGACGTGATGGCGATCCGGCGGATGCTCGAGCCGTCAGCGATGCGGCTGGTCGTGGCCTGGGCAACGGTCGCCGACTTCCAGGAGATGGACCGCTGCCTGGCCGGCGGGGAGCAGGCAGCCAGCTACGACGAGTTCGAGCTGTGGGACCTCGCCCTGCACCGGTGCATCCTCGCCGCCAGCCACAGCCCGCTGCTCGCCCGGCTGTACTCGGTCATCGACGAGGCGCGGCACGGCCGCTTCTGGGGCGACCTCAAGCGCCGCGCCGCATCGCGCGAGCGGCAGCTGGTCTACCAGGAAGATCACCGGGAGCTGGTCGCCGCCCTGCGGACCAGGGACGCCGACCGGGCGGTCGAGGCGATGCGGACCCATCTGGCCCGCGTCACCAGCCACCTGTTCGACGAGACCAGCTGA
>DATKRG010000208.1:0-1314 GCA_035532275.1 Streptosporangiaceae bacterium
CGGTGAGCGGCGGGGAGGCGTCGTGGCGGTTCGGGGAACGCCGCTGGCGGGTGCGCGGCCTGGACAAGGCGGCGTCGTTCGAGGCGCTGCGGGTCAACGTCATGGTGTCGGCGCCGGACGGCCGCGGGGAGCCGCGGTTCCACGTCGACACGGCCGACCTCTACTCCGCCAGGGCGCGGGCCGCGTTCATCGCCACGGCGGCTGCCGAGCTGGGAGCCGAGCCCGACGTCATCAAGAGGGACCTGGGCAGGGTGCTGCTGGGCTGCGAACGGCTGGCCGACCAGGCCGTGACCGCCGCCCAGGCCCCGGCGGACGGGCCGCCGCCGATGAGCGAGGCCGGCCGTGCGGCGGCGCTGGCGCTGCTGCGGGACCCGGACCTGGCCGGGCGGATCACCGCGGATTTCGCGAGGGCGGGGATGGCCGGGGAGGCCGCGGACTGCCTGCTGGGCTACCTGGCGGTGTCGCGGAAGCTGGACCGGCCGCTGGCGGTGATCGTGCGGTCCACGTCGGCGGCGGGGAAGAACGCGCTGCTGGGCGCGGTGCTGGGGTTCGTGCCGGGTGAGGACCGGGTGCGGTTCCCGGCGATGACCGGCCAGAGCTTGTTCTACATGGGCGAGGCCGACCTGGCCCACAAGGTCCTCGCCGTCGCCGAGGAGGAAGGGGCGGAGCGGGCGTCCTACGCGCTCAAGCTCCTGCAATCGGACGGGGAGCTGTCGATCGCCTCGACGGGGAAGGACCCCGCGACCGGGCGGCTGGTGACCCATACCTACACGGTGACCGGGCCGTCGGCGATCTTCCTGACCACCACCGCGACCGACATCGACGAGGAGCTGCTGAACCGCTGCCTGGTCCTGGCCGTCGATGAGGGCCGGGAGCAGACCAGGGCGATCCACGACCGGCAGCGGCAGGCCCAGACCCTCGGCGGGCTGCTCGCCGGGACTGACGCCGAGCAGGCCCGGCGGCTGCACCAGGACGCCCGGCGGCTGATCGAGCCCCTGCCCGTCGTCAACCCGCATGCCGGGGAGCTGAGGTTCGCCGACGGGACGGTGCGCACCAGGCGTGATCACGTGAAGTACCTGACGCTGATCGCGGCGGTGACGCTGCTGCACCAGCATCAGCGGCCGGTCAGGACCGTGACCCGCGGCGGGCAGGTGATCCGCTATGTCGAGACCGCGCCCGCGGATATCGCCCTGGCCGGCAAGCTCGCCGCCGGGGTGCCCGGCCGCTCGCTGGACGAGCTGCCGCCCGGCGCCCGCAAGCTGCTGGACGCCATCGCCGTTTACGTGACGGCACGCTGCCGGGCGGAGGGCACCG